>PAOY01000013.1 GCA_002710135.1 Dehalococcoidia bacterium
CTTTTTGGGGTTATTATATTAAAGCTTTATAATTTCTTTAGAGTAGAATAATGAAAGATACAAATATTTAGAGGAAGATACAAATATGTCAGAGAAAAAATTTGATTTAGTTGTTATTGGTGCTGGTCCGGGAGGTTATCATGCAGCCATACGAGCGTCCCAATTAGGCTTAAAGGTGTGCTTAGTAGAAAAAGATGATGGAACCGGAATAGGTGGATTAGGCGGAGTTTGTTTAAATTGGGGCTGTATCCCGTCTAAGTCTCTATTAAAAAATGCAGAATTGCTTAATGAAATGAAGAATCCTGATGAGTGGGGATTTTCATTTAAGGAATTCAAAGCCGATATTTCCAAAGCTATAGATCGTTCAAGATCTGTTTCTTCTAAATTAACTCAGGGAATAGGATACTTGATCAAAAAAAATAATATTGAGTTGATAATGGGTGTTGCAAAATTAATATCATCCACAAAGGTCCAAGTAGGAGACGAAGAAATTGTTGCTAATAATATAATTATTGCTACAGGCGCTAGACCAAGATCTTTGCCAAATTTAGAAATAGATAAAGAGCTCATAATAACATCAAGGCAGGCATTAGAGCTTCGTTCTAAACCAGAATCCATTGCAATTATAGGCGCATCCGCTATTGGCTGTGAATTTGCATATTTTTTTAATGCCTATGGTGTTGAAGTTTCATTATTAGAAATTATGGATAGACTTGTTCCAAAGGAAGATGGGGAGATTTCAAAAGAACTTGAGAGACAGTTTGAAAAACAGGGAATAAAGTCTTTTACCTCCTCAAATATAAATAAGGTTAAGAAGAATAAAAAATCTGTAACTTTAGAATATGAATCAAAGGGAGAATCTTTTAATAAGGAGTTTGATAAAGTTATGTTAGGGGTTGGCATTCAACCTAATACTGATGAACTGTCTTTAGAAAATGCAGGAGTTCAGCTTGATGAAAATGGTTTTATTATAGTTGATGAGTTTATGAAAACTAATGTTAATGGAGTTTATGCTATTGGTGATGTTACAGGAAAATTGCCTTTAGCTCACGTAGCGTTTGATCAAGGAATTTTAGCTTCTGAAGTTATAGCAGGTAAAGATGTTGAGGGAATGACAAATTATATAGATATGCCAAGATGTACCTATTGTTCTCCTCAAATTGCTAGTATAGGAATTACTGAAGAACAGGCTAAAGAACAAAGTCTAAATTACTCAGTTGGAAAAGTCCCTTTTCAAGTTGCGGGTAAATCAATAGCAATAAATAATTATAATGGTTTTGCTAAGGTTATTTCTGATTCTGACACAGGAGAAATTTTAGGAGCACATATTATAGGGGCTGAAGCTACTGAAATGATAGGCGAAATTGGAATGTTAAAATATTTGGAAGGAACAAACGAAGAGTTACACAGACTAACCCATGCGCACCCAACTCTTTCAGAAGTGATCAAAGAAGCTGCTGCAAATACACATAATCAGGCTATTCATTTTTAATTACCATTCAATTTTTATTTCTAGTTCTGATGTGATTGATTCAAACCACTCTATAACTTCAGGGTGATATGGAATTCCATTTTCACTTCTATCAGTTCTAGATTCATACTCTGCTAATCCTGGATAAAGCACTCTTTTATGCCCAGGAGCAGGAGGAGTTTCTTTTAACCCTTTTAGAAAGTCGTCCATATTTTGTTTGAATAAAGTTTTATCACTAAATGAATCAATATTATAAGCAGCAAAATAATGACCGCTTCCACCAAGAAATCCTGCTTGAGCTCCTCCAAGCATTGAACACATAATATCTACTATTGCGGCAAATCCATATCCTTTATGAGATCCATTCTCTCTATCTCCTCCTAAAGGAAGCATATGTAACTCTTTCATTCTACCGTCTTCATGAAAATTTTCTTTTGTTAATAATTTTTCATCTTCTATTGGAGACCCGTCTTTATTGGCTATCCAATTTCCTGCTACTGGAGTTTCTAGTCTTTCTAAAAGCTTTATTTTATTTCCAGCAACTTGTGTCATGGCAGCATCAAACATAAAATAGGCCTCTTCATTTGCAGGTGCTGCCCAAGCAATAGGCTGTGTTCCAAATCTTGGTTCTGCTCCAAATGTGGGCAACATCGCAAATCCGCCTCCACCACTCATACATACACCAATCATGTCAGATTCTACAGCAATCCTAGCATGGAATCCTGCAGCTCCAAGATGCCCAGCGTTATTTAATGTGACAATTCCAACTCCTGTATTTTTAGCCTTTTCTATAGCCATTTTCATTGCAAATGGCGCAGTATGAATTCCAAGTCCTTTATCTCCGTCTAAAGCTGCTGTTGAAACAGACTCCTTAACAACTTTAATGTTTGGTCGCGGATTTATTTTTTCTGTTTGATACATCCTTACATAGCTTCTTAGCATATTTGACACACCGTGAGTATCTACTCCGTTTAAATCTGCATATATCAAAACATCTGCAGAAAGTTCAGCGTCCATATCAGAAAGCCCCATTTTTGAAAAAATCTGCTTTGTAACTGAGTGCATTTTTTTATGATTTATTCTTATAGCTTCCTCATCAGAAACATGAAACCTCTCAAGCATTTTTACCTCTTTATTTACTATTTGAAAGCACCTTTGTGTTTTCTGCAAATGTGCTATTCATATGATTTAAAGTAGATTTTATTTTAGAGTCTAATATTTTCAATGTAGAAATAACTCTTAATCTTCTATATTCAGGGATTTCGTCTTTCTTTACAGAATCTAATTCTATTGCAAAATGTAAGATTTTTTCCTCAATTGATAAATTTTTCTCTTCTTCTTTAAAAATTACTTCTTCATGTTTTTTTGTAGAAGCTATATCTTTTCCGTTGATCACAGAATTTATTATTTTTTCTAAGGAAGCTTTAGGATTTTTTTTGATTTTTCCTATTATTTTTTCAACATATACACTTGAAATATCTCCTGAAATAAATGGTTTTGCAATTTCAATTTGTTTTTCAAAATCATCAATATCTGCAATACACCTCGCTTCCTTGAAGGTTAACTTTCCTTCATCAAGCGATCCTAAAAGCTTCGGACTCAGTTTTTTTATTAGGGACTCGTAGTGGTGTATTGTGCCAGGCGTTATTCCTGTTCTTCTGCTTAGCTCTTGTTGAGATATATTATTTGCATTCCTAAATTTGATAAAGTCCTTAGCTATTTCAGATGGACTCTTTAGTCCTGAAAAATATATTTCAGAAAGATTTATAGATTCAATATCTTCTATTACTTCTTTGATATTGCATTCAATTTTAGACTTATTTTTACTTTTTGAGTTTCTATAAATTTTTTCTCCACTGTAGAGCAAATATCCTTCATTATCTTTTATTAAAACAGGCTTCTGTTGAGAAGAATTTCTTTTATTCATCAAGCTCTTAACTGGTTCGTACTTAAAAATTGGATGATTTGGCTGTATTTTTATCTCATTTATTTCTATTTTCATAATTGCCCCTGATTTATTTTTCTTATATCTTAATTTTCTAGATTCCAAATTCTAATTTCAAAAATTGTCCTTGCTGGGAAATTATGATTCTTAAAAGGCTTTTTGTTTGGAATTTTTTTAATATAATGTCATATATAACATTGAATTGAACTTAGATAAATGAAAATTTCAAAAAATAATATTCCCCCATATGTCGCATTCAAAACATTCCAAACTTTTTTGGAATTTTTGTCAGAGGGTATGCCTAGTAGAATTGATAGAAGTGTTTGGGTTAATAGATTTTCAGGATCCAATGGAACCCAGTTGATGACAGCAATAAAATTTTTTGAATTAGTGGATTCAGAAGGTATTCCTTCCCAGGATTTTATTAATCTTGTATCAAAAAATTTAGATATCCAGAAAAAATCATTGAGAAAAATATTATATAAATTTTATGACCATGTTTTTGAGTTAGATTTAGATAATGCAACTAGATATCAATTCAGGGAAGCTTTTAGAAAATTTGGTACTAAAGAAGGGGTTTTAGTAAAATGCGAATCATTTTTTATTCAAGCAGCAAAGTTTTCAGATATCAGTTTATCAAACCACATACTCGCAAGAAGGCACAACAACAAATCTAATGCTAATGAAAAAATAAAATCTCAATCTTTGAGCACATCTCAATCTATCCTTTCAAAGAAAAATTCAACTGAAAAAAATACAAATATTGTAAAAATTATATTAGATAAGTATCCTGAATTTGATCCTTCGTGGACTCCTGATGTTCAGAAAGCTTGGATAGAATCTCTTACAAAGCTTTATGAAAGTCTAAGTAATTAAGAAAAAAGAGCTATTGTTTTGTAATAGCTCTTTTTTCTAATTCTTATTTTATGAATTACATTCCCATGTCCATACCACCCATTCCTCCTCCTGGCATTCCTCCAGGCATTGGAGCATCTGGCTCTGGTACATCAGTAATCAACGCTTCAGTTGTAAGTATCATTCCAGCCACTGACGCTGCATTTTCTACAGCTGCTCTAGTTACTTTTGCTGGATCAACTATTCCCATAGTTATCATATTTCCATACTTATCGGATTGAGCATCAAATCCATAATTTTCTTCTTTACTTGTAGAAACTTTTTCAAGAATAACAGCTCCTTCAAAACCTGAGTTTTCAGCTATAACCCTGATTGGCTCAAGAAGTGCTTTTTTAAGTATTTCAACTCCAGTATTCTCGTCTGGGTCATCAAGTTTAAAGGATTGAAGGGCAGTAGAAGCTTTGATAAGAACAGTTCCTCCACCAGGAACAATTCCTGATTCTACTGCAGCTCTTGTTGCAGATAGAGCATCTTCAACTCTTTGCTTCTTTTCTTTCATTTCTATCTCAGTTGCTGCTCCAACTCTCAAAATAGCAACTCCTCCAGATAATTTAGCAAGTCTTTCTTGAAGTTTTTCTCGATCGTAGTCTGATGTGGTTTCTTCAATTTGACTTCCAATTTCTTTCATTCTTCCTTCAATTTCAGCTTTTGATCCTTCGCCGTCAACAAATGTTGTATCATCTTTCTTTACAACAACTCTTGCACATTTACCAAGATCTTCAAGTGTAGCTGAGTCTAGCTTTCTACCAACTTCTTCAGAAATCACACTTCCACCAGTCAGTATTGCTATGTCTTGCAACATTGCTTTTCTTCTGTCTCCAAATCCAGGAGCTTTTACAGCAGCAACATTTATTGTGCCTCTAAGTTTATTTACAACAAGAGTAGCTAAGGCTTCTCCTTCAACATCTTCTGCTATTACAAGCATTGGTTTTTTTGCTTGAAGTACTTTTTCTAAGACAGGCACTAGGTCAGATACTGCAGATATTTTACTGTCTGTAATTAGAATGTATGGATTTTCAAGAACAGCTTCTTGTGTATCTGCTGAAGTAACAAAGTAAGGTGACAAAAATCCCCTATCAATTTGCATACCTTCTACAAAATCTGTTTCGTAATCTAATGTTTTAGATTCATCAACGGTAATAACACCGTCTTTACCAACTTTGTCCATTACATCTGCAATTAGTGTCCCCATTTCGTCATCATGCGATGAAAGAGTAGCTACACTAGCTATTTGATCTTTCCCTGATACAGGTGTAGATTGTCCTGCAATAGACTCTCTGACACTTGCTATGGCCTTGTCTATGCCTCTTTTAATTGCCATTGGATCTGCTCCTGCAGCCACAACCTTAAATCCTTCAGCGATTATAGCCTGAGCTAATACTGTACTTGTAGTTGTTCCATCTCCAGCATCATCATTAGTGTTTTTTGATGCTTCCTTGAGCAATTGAGCTCCCATGTTCTCGAATGCATCTTCAAGGTCTATTTCTTTCGCTATAGTTACTCCATCAGAGTTAACTTGTGGAGGACCAAACTTTTTGTCTACGATAATATTTCGTCCCCTAGGTCCGAGGGTCACCTTTACTGTATCTGCAAGAATATCGATTCCACTTTTCAATCTAGATCTTGCATCTGCTCCAAATTTTAAATCTTTTGCCGGCATTTTTCTCTCCGTTACTAATTTATATTTATTTCTTTAGATATTTTCAGTTTTATCCAACTATTGCGAGAATATCACTTTCTCTAACTATCAAGTATTCTTTTCCGTTTTCGGAATATTCTGTTCCTGCATATTTTGAATAAATTACTTCATCTCCATTTTTTACAGTTAATGCGATAGTTTTTCCATCATCATTTACTCTTCCGGCTCCTGCTGCTACAACTTTTCCTTTTTGAGGTTTTTCTTTCGCAGTGTCAGGAATAATAATCCCCCCAGAGCTTTTAGAGTCATCTTCCTCTGTTGGTTCAATGATAATTCTATCTCCTAATGGTTTTAATTTAAGTGCCACTTAATCATTCCTTCCTGTTTAATTTAAACATTTTATCTAAACATTTTTTTCTATAATTACCAACTTCAGAAATCTTAGTTTAATAATTACACATTTTCTATTTTAAAATATTTTGAGGTGCTGTCAAATAAACTAAATATTTGTTGACAGATCTTTTTAAGGTTTTTGCCTTTATTGAGGTTTTATCTTGAAGTTATTGATCCTCCATTTATGTTTATGGCTTGACCTGTGATAAATCTTGCTTTATCGGAGGCTAAAAATGCAATTAAGTCAGCAACTTCCTCGTCTGTACCGACTCTTCCCATTGGAATTATTTCAGCTTTACTATTCCAAAGCGCGCCTCTTCCTAATGGGTCTAATCGAGATGTTTCTGTTTGTCCTGGACAAACGCAGTTTACGGTTATTTTATCTAATGCTAGCTCTTTTGCTAATGATTGAGAAAAGCCTTCTAATCCAAAATTAGCTGCATTATATGCAGCCATACGTGGATTACCTTCTTTGCCTGCACTTGAAGATAGGTTTATTATTCTTCCGCCTTCTCCTTGATCAATCATTATTTTGGCAACAGCTTTTGAGCACAAGTAAGATCCATAAACTTTTACAAAAAGAACTTTCTTAAATATTTCATTGTCGACTTCTATTACAGGGACCCTATCTTCACCATATGGTGGGGCTGCATTATTTACCAAAATATCTATTCTTCCAAATTCATCAATGGTCTCTTCTATCATTCTGTCTACATCTTCTTCTTTGGATATGTCCATAACGATAGTTTTAGCCTTAGAGCCTTTATTCCGGATCTGTTCGGCAGTAGATTCAATATCTTTCCATCCTTTTGATTTTTCATCATCTGGATAATTATCAGGGTCTCTTCCTGTTCCAGTAACAACTACATTAGCACCCATTTCTGCCAATGCTACTGCAGATGCCCTCCCTATGCCTCTTAACCTGCCAGCACCAGTTACAATGGCTACTTTGCCTTTCAGTTCTTTTTCCATAAACTTACTCTTTCTTTTTTAGTGTTCCATCACAGAACCACCATTTTGATTGATCGATTGTCCATGAATCCAAGAAGCAGCTTCTGTACACAAATAAGCACAAAAATCTCCAACTTCTTTATCTGTTCCATTTCTTCCTATGGGTGTTGCTGCAGCCATTTTGTCCCAATCGTCCCTTACAACATCCATTCTAGATGTATCAACGGCACCTGGGCAAACTGCATTTACGTTTATGTTGTGTGGGCCTAATTCCCTTGCTAATGATTGAGTCATTCCAACGACCCCAAAATTTCCTGCATTATATGCTAAAAAATTTGCTTGGCCTTTTTTACCTGCAGTTGAAGAGATATTAACAATTTTCCCTCCATCTCCTTGTTTTATCATGTGTTCTGCTGCACCTTTTGTGCATAAAAAGGTTCCTGTTAACTTTATGTCTACTACTTTTTGAAAAACATTTTCGTCTAAGTCAAGTATTGGAACCCTGTCTTCAGCTCTTGCATAGGCGGCATTATTTATTAAAATATCTATTCTTCCGAATTCTTTGATAGTTTTGTCTATCATGTTTTTTACATGGTCTTGATTAGTCACGTCAGCAACTATTGTTAAAGCCCTGCTTCCTTCTGCTCTTACTAGGTCTGCAACACTTTCTATGTCTTTCCATCCAACAGCTTTTTCATCGTCAGGATAATTTTCAGGTTTTCTTCCTGTTCCTGTAACTACTACATCTGCTCCTAATTTTGCGAGAGCTACCGCTGCAGCTCTGCCTATCCCTCTGAGTCTTCCTGCACCAGTGACTATTGCTACCTTGCCCTTAAGTTCTTTTTCCATTAGTACCCCTCATTTATTTAGATTTTTTGATATTCTAATCAATCAATTTGTTAATTTTAACAATTGATCTTTCTATATTTTCAGTAAATATAGTTACATGTCCCATTTTTCTTCCTATTTTAGGCTCATCTTTATTGTACATTTTTACAAAATGATTTGGAGTTATAGATATTTTCTCTAGTATTTTTTTGTGATCTTTATTTATAAAAAATTCTCCTAAAATATTTTTCATTATCGATGACTTTTTTATAACAGGTTTTTCTATTCTTTCATTATTTAAGATTTTCCCTAACATCCCAAACTGAGAAAGGGAGTGAGATTCTATTGTCAAATGACCTGAATTATGAGGCCTAGGAGCTATTTCATTAAATAATATTGAGTTGTTATTATCCAAAAACATCTCAATAGCTATTATTCCTATTAAATTATTTTTTGTTACAAATTTTTTTGCTAATTCTGTTGCATCATTAATTGTATTTTGATCAATTCTAGCTGGAGAAATGGATATGTCTAAAATTCCATTTTTATGAATATTTTCGAAAGGATCAAAATGAAATATTTCACCGTTATAATTTCTTCCAATAATTACAGAAAATTCTTTTTTGAATTTTATTTTCTGCTCTACTATGTAATCAGTGCCATCATCTAAGAGCTCTAAAATGCTAGAGATTTCCTCTTTTTTTTCTATATGAAATTGTCCTTTCCCGTCATATCCAAGGGTATTTGTTTTTATTATTATTGGAGTTTCAATATTTTCTTTTTTTAGTTTATTTTTTAGGTCATCTCTTTTATTAAAACTAAAAAATTTAGGGGTTTTGATTCCGCATTTTATAAAGTTATTTTTTTCATTAAGTCTATTTTGAGCAACGGAAAGGATTTTTTTACTAGGATATATGTTTATTTTTTTTTCTAAAAACTCTAGTGATTTTAGTGGTATATTTTCAAACTCGTACGTGATTACGTTGCAGTTATCGATTAATTTTTCAAGTGCACTTAAGTCATCGTAATCATCTTGAATATGAATTGCTTTGGTATGCTTAGCCGGTGGATTTGGAGATGGATCTATAAAATATACTTCGTTCCCATTGCTAATAAGGTACTCCGCTAGCATTTGACAAAGTTGCCCTCCACCAAGTATCCCAATACTATTTTTTTTCATAATAAATTATTTTGGCCAAGTTCCTATATTGCTATCTTTTTCTACAGCTCGGCTAGTTTTTAGTATTTTTTCTTTTAGATTTTTTTCAATACTTTTATCATTTAGAGCTAAAATTTTTGCAGCAATTAGTGCAGAGTTTTCAGCTCCATGGTCACCAATAGCAACAGTAGCTACTGGAACACCTTTTGGCATTTGAACTATTGATAGTAATGAGTCAATTCCATTTAGATTTGAAGATTTTATTGGGACTCCTATAACAGGTAATTCTGTTATGGCAGCGACCATACCTGGAAGATGAGCAGCGCCTCCCGCTCCAGCAATAACAACCTGAATACCTCTTTTCTTTGCGTTATTTGCAAAATCGTACATTAAATCAGGTGTTCTATGAGCAGAAACTATTTTTGTCTCATGGCTTATATCAAGCTCTCTTAGTACTTCTGAAGCAAGTCTCATCGTATCGAGATCACTTTTGCTCCCCATTATTATTGATACTTTAGGTTTAATATTTAGCTCCTATCTTGTAAAAAATTAATTATAACATTCAATGAATGCTTTGGTTCTTCAAATGTATTTTTATGATTTATACCTTTTAGTGTATATAAAATTTGAACATCTATGTCATAAATTAATGATCTTGTTAACTTGTAATTATCATCTTTTTCTCCCATTATAATTAGGTGCTTGTCTTTATCCCAATTTATTGAATCAATTGCTCCTTTCCAGAGCAATGCTTTTTCAAAAATTTTACTGTAGATTAGATATTTTTCATCTCCTGTTTTCTCGCCTAGTTTTTTCATAGCTTTTGAGCGTTTAATAAATCTTTTTTCTTCTAATTTTGGTCCTCCAGGGTGCATCCCTAATGAAATCAATTTGTTCAATTTTTTATTTTTTATTGCTGCTTGAAAACCAGCTCTTGCACCCATAGAAAAGCCAATATAGTCAAAATTTTCACACTTAATATCCTTGGATATTTCATCTATGTTTTCAGCCATATCTGTGACTTCAAAATTATTATTATTTAATATTGCTTTTTCTCCGTGTCCTGCAAAATCAAACAAATGAACTCTCCTGATTTTTGAAAGTTCTTCCACCCACCCATTTTCTAACCATAAGTTTTTGTTTTGAGCCATTCCATGACCAAGAATTAGATCAGGGCCATCTCCAAAAGTTAAATAAGATACCATTTTCTATTTTTATTTTTTATTATCTAATTATCATTATATGGTAAGAAAATTTATGGAGGATGATTTGAGTGAAAATCTTGAAAAAAGAGCAATGGTAGTGACTGCGCATCCAGATGATGCTGAATGGGGATGCTCTGCATCAGTAGCTAAATGGACAAGGCTTGGATGGGAAGTAGTTTATGTACTTTGTACAGATGGTTCAAAAGGAACAGAAGACAGGTCTATCACAAGTAAAGAGTTAGCTGATATTCGCGAGAAAGAACAAAGAGATGCTGGCAAGATTTTGGGATTAAAAGCAATAGAATTTTTGGGATATCCAGATGGATATCTTGAGCCAAATTTAGATGTAAGAAGAGATATATCAAGAGAGATAAGAAAGTATAAACCTTCTGTTCTAATAACTACTAATCCTAATAGAGACTTGCTAAATTCATCATATTTAGGTCATCCAGATCACTTTGCAGCAGGGGAAGCTGCTTTATCTGCTGTTTTTCCAAGTGCAAGAGATCATCTTACTTTTCCTGAACTGCTTGAAGAAGGACTTGAGCCTCATAAAGTAAAGCAAGTATGGATAAACATGTTTAATATGGATTCTGGAAACAATAAAAATTATTTTTTCAACCCAATAGATAAAGTAGACCTAGACACAGCAATCAAAGCTTTGCAAGCGCATACAAGCCAAATTCCAGATCCTGAAAGAGCTAAGGAATATATGACAAAAAGAAGAGAAGATTTGGGAAAAATCTGTAATGTACCTTATGCTGAAGCGTTTGCAAAGTTTGAATTAAATTAGCCTATATCGCTTCACTATTTGTATCTTCTACTTTTTCCTCTCTAATGGAATTAAATTCTCTATCTATTGACTGGGTAATCATTCCTCCATCTGAACTATGAAGTACAAATCTTGCTCCAAGTTCCATAGTCTTTAGAGTTCTTTCTGGTGTAAATCCGTGAACCATCACAGGTATGTTATGAGATTCTGAAACATTAATGATTTTTGTTAGTGCTTCAATATAATCTTTATTTTCTAATTCATCTGGAATTCCCATAGATGTAGAAAGATCGTTTGGACCAACAAATACTCCATCAATAGGACCTTTGCTTATTAGGTTGTCTAGATCGTTTACTGCAGTAATACTTTCTATTCCAACAATAAAAATTTTATGCCCATTCTTTTTATGAAGGTAATCTTTTGTTTTTTCACTAGGGTATTTACCTGAACTTAAAACATCTTCAAAAGCCTTGCCTTTAAGAGGGTGCAAATAAGTTTTCCATGCACATCTTTGTATAGTTTCAACATCCTCACAATAAGGTACCAGAACTCCATCTGCTTTTGAGTCCAATGCTATTGCTACAAGAGTAGGATCAGGGTCTGCAACTCTAACTATAACTGTAAGCCCAATTCCTTGTCCTGCAGATACCATGCTGGCTATTTCTCCTCTTGAGTAAGAACCATGTTCTGCATCAATAATCACATAATCCAATGCTTTCGAGGAAAATGCTCCTGCCCATCTTACTCCTTCAATAAAATTAATCATAGTTCCAAATACTTTTCCACCATTCTTAAGTTTATTTTTAATATCTTGAGGTTTCATAATTCCAACTTTCTATATCTCTAATTCTTTATAATTTTCTATTATATAATTCGGAGGATCTAAGTTTTTTGGATATTCTCTCCCCATACTTATCCATGCTGTGAGCATTCCTATAGATTGAGCTCCGATTATATCTGTATAAGGATTGTCGCCTATAAATAATACATTTTCAACATCTTCTAGTGTTAAATTTAGCTGTCTAATAGTTTCTATATAAATTTCTTTCTTAGGCTTCGAGTGTCCGAATATTTCAGATGCAATCACAAAATTATACTTATCCTGCAATCCTGTATTGTTTATTTTTTCATACTGATAGTGGCTTCCGTTTGTGACGATCCCAAAGTTTAGTTTTTTTTCAATAAGCTTGTCTAGGAATTCCTTTACTCCATCATATGGTTCAATTACTTCAGACATATTTTTATAATAATAATCGTAAAATTCTTGATAATTTAAATCAAAATTTGGAAATCTTTTTTTTATTTCTGTGAGACCAAAATTTATATCAAAAGAATTATATGAATTAAGCCCCCAGAAAAAATCCAAAGCCTCTTGTTCTGAAAAGTTACTGAAGCATTCAAAGTCATTAACAAGCCTCATGCATAATTTATCAAATGCTTTTTTTCTATCAATTAGAGTGTCATCTAAATCAAATGCAACTCCTTTAAAATTTAATAAATTTATACTCATGCTGTTCTTATTGACCCCTTTAATAATGACGCTTCGTCTGAACACATAAAATATATAATATTTGCGACACCTTTAGGATTTGCTAAAACCTTTTTTATCTTTGAATACTCAGTTTCATTTCCGGTTATGTCTCTCGTTGTTTCAATCTGTGCGTTTTTTAGAGGAGTATCAACTGAACCTGGAAGAATATCATGTACTCTAATACCGTATTTTGATAACTTATCTTCAAGAACTAAGGAAAGTCCATGGACTCCACCTTTCGAAGATCCGTATGCAAAAGAAGAAGAGCTTCCTAAGACTCCTGCGCCGGAACTAGTTAAGATAATTGTTCCACTTTTTTGTTTTTTCATTAATGAACCTACATGCTTGCTCATTAAGTAGCTTCCTGTAAGATTAATACTTATCACTGAATCCCATATTTCATCAGGAAATTCATCTATCTCTAAAGAGGCTCCTTGTAGAACTCCTGCTAAATTAATTAGAATATCTATGCCTTCCAACCACTGGGTAGCGGCTAAAACGCCTCCTGAAACCTGATTAGAATCTCTAACGTCGACATTCCAATATCTTATATCTAGGCTTTGTTTATTCAGCTCATTTGTTAAGTCCATACCTTCTTCGTTATTGACATCAAAAATAGCAACCTTTGCTTGATTTTCAGCGAAAATTTTTACAACCTCTCTTCCTATCCCAGTTGATCCTCCTGTGACTATTACTTTTTTTCCTTTCATATCAATATTCATAATATTTCTCCTGAAATAATGTTTATATAAATTAGCTCTTGAAGAATTTTGCTACATTTCTTCTTTGTATTTTCCCTGTTGCTGTTCTAGGTAATTCTTCAGCAAAATATATTTTTTCTGGAATCTTAAAACTTGTTAAAGACTTTGAGCAAAATTCTTGGATCTCTTCCTCTGACACTTCAGAGTTGATCACTAAAGCGGCGTGAACTACTTCTCCATATTTTTCATCAGGTGAAGCAAAACATACAGCCTCATTGACATTTGGATGATTTAAGAGAACGGCATCGACTTCTAGAGGAGAAATTTTTTCACCTCCTCTATTTATAAGCTCTTTGATTCTACCAGTAAGGTTAAGGTAGCCATCATNATCTAAAAACCCCTGGTCTCCAGTTCGGAACCACCCATCAATGTACGCATCTTTGTTTGCATCATCGTTGTTGTGATATCCGCTCGTAACATTTTCACCTTGAATTACTACTTCACCCACTTTATTTTTATCAAGCATCTGACCAATTTTTTCCATAGACATTATATTTATTTCTACTCCAGTTGGTTTTCCTACGCTACCAGCCTTCCTTTTTTCAGGAGGCATTGGGTTTGAACTCATTTGATGAGATGCTTCTGTCATTCCATAGGCTTCAAGTACAGGGGCTCCAAATCTTTTTTCAAGATCTTCTAAAACGGAAGGTGCTAACGCTGCAGAACAAGATCGGATAAATCTAAAAGATTTTTGTGGAGCCTTGTCTTGTTCAGCCCTTATCAATAGAATTTGATGAATAGTTGGAACAGCAGAATACCATGTAGCATTATGTTTTTTTTGCAAATCCCAAAATGCTCCTGCTGAGAATTTTTCAGGAATAATTATTTCACCTCCACTTGATAAAGTAGACAAAGCAACCCCTATCAGACCATGCACATGAAATAAAGGCATCACTACCATAGCTATATCCTTATTTTCTAAGTTATATGTATCTACTATATTTTTGAGTGATTTTAACAAGTTTTTATGCTTTAGAGGAACTCCTTTTGGCCTGCTAGTTGTTCCTGATGTATGAAGAAACAAGCATGAATTATTTTCGTTTGGAATATCTTTATCTTTTTCATCCACTTCAGCTGAATCAAACTCAATTTTCATAGAATCTTCATTAAAAGTAACTATAGAAACTGGAATGTTCTTTGATTTTGCTTGATCGATTACAATATTGTCTTTTGATGTAATAACCATAGATGGCTCAATATCGTCTAAGTAAAAGTTGAATTCTTCTTCAGTAAACCCTGGGTTTAATGGAGCTGCTATTGCACTAGTGTTGGTTACCGCTAAAAAACTTATGATAAATTCAGCATTATTCTTTAAAACAATTACTATTGGTTTTTCATTTTGAGCGCCATGATTTATCAGCTTTTCAGATGTTTCATTGACAATTTTTTTAAGTTCAAAATAATTAATTTTATAATTATCAGGAATAGTTATTGCTGTATCTTGATCTTTTCCGGAGTTTAATATGTCAGGTAATATTTTATTCATTTTATTTCAGTCTTTGTGTTTTTTTATATATTGTATAAAAAAACCTTTCGTCTAACAGTCTTTTCTGCCCAAATCTGGGCTTTCTTTAACTATTTCAATTGGTGTATTTCTTGCTACTATTAGTTTTAGGTCATTATTACCGGTGTTTACTGGTTGGTGCAGAGCACCATCTGGAACAAATATAAAGTCTCCTTCNNNTATNTCTTCTTCNATNTCNANNTTNTCTCCATGNAAAAANANNCCNNTNCCNGATAAAACATAAATNGCNGANTCGCAATTNGTATGAAAATGTGTTGTTGAGCATCTATCTTTTGGAATACTTGCTATAGCCATATGTATATTTTCAGCATTACTCAGGGTTTTAGAAACACCAGCCATTCTTACCATTGCTCCTGAGTTTATTTCTTCTTCCAAATTATTATTTTTTGTTATTTTTATCTTTTTCATGTACTGGTTAATTCTTTCTTGCAATGTATTATAAATATTAATCTTAACTCAAAAAGGACAAAATATGTACGGTACGATTTTCAATCTTAAGGTCAAAAAAGGCCATGAAAAAAAACTTTTAGAAGAGATGAACACACAAGAAGAAAACCCTGAAGGAATGGTTGCATGGTTTTTAATGACTCCAGATGATAAAAGCAAGGATTGGATAGGCGTTGCAGTGTTTAAGTCAAAAGATGATCATATAAATAATGCAAATAGGCCTNAGCAAAATGATTCTTTTCAAAAAATGATGGAGCATCTAGAAGAAGCGCCCGATTGGACAGATGGGGAATATCCTGTTTCTCAAATAATATAATTATGGGTCTGAGCAATCTCGCATAAAGCCGCAATTATGACAAATGATTTTACAATGAAGTTTAAGCGTTTCTGATTCGCAGATTTCACAAAAGTTTAGAGCTTCAATTTTATTGATATTATTCATCTATTAATTATTTAATTTAAGTTAAATATAAATGTCAATAATTTTTTATAATTATGTAATATTTTTTCATAAATTAGAATAATAACTATGATTAATGAACAATCGCCCTGTATAAATATTTGCAGATATTCTTCTGCTATTCATAATGATGAAGAGATCATTTATTGCATTGGATGCTATAGGTCTTACGATGAGATCTCAAGTTGGAGTTCTTACTCGGATTCAGAAAAAAAAATTATAAAACTTGAACTTAAAGGTAGAAAAGTAAATCTTAATTTATGAACCTTTCCCTTGTATTTCCGGATCAACTTTTTTATAGCAACCCTTCATTGTTCAAGGACCAAAAGGTATTTATACTAAAGCACCCTCATTACTTTACAGGATTTTCTTACAACAAAAAGAAAATACTTATGCATCTAATGTCTCTAGAGCATTATAAAGATTTTTTAATATCAAAGGGATATGATGTCAAGCTAGTTGAACTTGAAAAGTTATACTCATTTTTTGAAAAACATAAAGATCATAAGATTATTATTCATACATGTGAAATTTCAAATTTTGAAATCTGCTCATTCTTAAATGAACTATTGACTAAAAACATAGAAACTCAGTACTATAAATCTCCTATGTTTTATGAATCGTTAGAAGATATAAGTCTATATTTTTCTGGACGCCAGAGGCTTTTACAGCAGGCATTTTATAAAAATTTACGAAAAAAACATAATGTTTTAGTAGATGAAATAAAAAGCCCTGTTGGCGGTAAATGGAGTTTTGATTCAGAAAATAGAAAGAAGATTCCTGATTCTAGTATCCCAAAATCAAAAAAATCTTTTGTTTATGATGTTGAGATTTTAAATAAATCTAAGTTGGAAATAAGTAATTTGTATTCAGATAATATAGGAACATTAGAAGGATTTAATTTTCCCGTAAATAGAGAACAAGCTTTAGAAAATCTAGAGTTTTTTCTTTATAATAAATTCAATAATTTCGGAATTTATCAAGATGCAATTTTTTCCTCTGAAACGTATCTCTATCACAGTAATTTGTCTTCTTCTTTAAATATTGGCCTAATCACACCGGATGAAGTAATTGAAAAAGCGATTGAACATAGTAAAAAATTCAATATACCTATTAATTCCCTAGAAGGTTTTATTAGACAAATTTTAGGATGGAGAGAATTTATCAGGGGGATTTATATAACAAAAAATAAATATCAGGAAAGCGCTAATTTTTGGAATTCTAAAAATCATCTCCCTTCATCTTTTTATAAATCACAAACATCTTTATTGCCTTTAGATGATTCCATTGATAAAAGTATTGCAGAATCTTATGCTCATCATATAGAAAGACTAATGATACAAGGCAATTTAATGCTTCTTTTAGAAATTAAGCCAAAATTTGTTCATCAATGGTTCATGGAATTATTTATTGATTCTTATGACTGGGTAATGGGGCCAAATGTTTTTGGTATGAGTTTATATTCTGATGGTGGCATAATGTCTACAAAGCCATACATAAGCTCAAGTAACTATATTTTAGGAATGAGTAATTATAAAAAAGGAAGCTGGACAGAAATTTGGGATGCTTTATTTTGGAATTTTATTCATAAACATAAAAATAAAATAAAGGAAATCAACAGGATGTCATTTATGTTGAGGCTACTGGACAAAAAAAGTAAAAAACAAATTTATAGCTATCAAAAACTTTCAGATAATTTTAAGGAATCAATTTTTTGATATTTATAAAATAAATTACTTGTTAATTAATTTGGATTCTTTATATTTTTTCTTTCTTTTTTCTAGATATTTTTTGTAGTCATCGATCACATCTTGCCTAAAGGTATCTATTTTTTCAGATTGAGGTGTTCCTAAATAATTTACACCTTCGGGCCATATATATAGATTTTCGAGTATTGAAGGTATGGGTGTTGGTTTTTTCCAATCATCTTCTCCAACAAATGAAGAAAACCAAGCATGAAAAATTATCAATGCTATCAATCCTGTTATTGATAGTATGATTGGTATTCTAATATCATCCCTTCTTATCAATGGATATCCTAATTATTTGCCAGGAAGAATTGCTTTTATCAATATTTTTATAGGAAGTATAAAAAATAATTTTATTGGTAAAAGTAATATATTGAAAATAAACATATTTTTTCCTTATAGCTTGCTCTTTAATATTATATACCCAAGATAAAATAACTAATATTCAAAAATACTCGTACAAATTAATAGATACAAAGTATCATATAATAAGTATAAAAAAAATCTTGACAAGTATAATTAAAATAACTATCTTATATTTATAAGAATATAAAATGATATCTAATATCAAATATGCGGAGGTGCATTAATGAAACTTACAGCTTACAGTGTTAAATTGAAAAAAGTCGTGGATATTGCTCAGCCTAAATTAGTTACTATGAAGAATGGTAGAAAAGCCGTTTCTGGAGTAGCTGCAGAGGATCCAACTTCAAAGGTGTTCAGAATCTTGAGTGACAAGGATGTTGCTGAAGTAGAAAAAATGATTGGATAACCCAATCTTTATGTCTCGTATTTTTTAGCTCTATGAAATTTTGCAATACGCTTCCGTAAAATTATTAGCTATAAAATACATGGGACCGAGAGGTAAGCACGAATAAGGTATTAATGTTCTCTCGGTCCCACCAAAATAATTTCTAAGGGCTTAAAAAATCTATAAGCCCTTGAAAAATTCTTAAATTATTCGCTCTTTCCTGTTCTGATCATCTCTATTCCAGTTGCAACTGATGTTATTACAAGTGAAAAATAGTAAGCTGCAATTATTCCGTGATCATAAAAAAGGATTCCTCCAACTACTCCAAATATTCCCACTAACATAAATGCAGATGAGCTTATTACATGAATAGTCTTGTTTTTATACATACTGTATCCCAAAAAACCTATTCCTAATGCTAGAATACTTGTTCCAAATCCTCCAGCAGTTGTTGCTAGAGTAAGCATTGATATAGACTCATGAATCAATCCTTCGTTTGA
>PAOY01000014.1 GCA_002710135.1 Dehalococcoidia bacterium
TACGCATTCTAACTAAATGGGGCCTTAGCTCAGCTGGGAGAGCGCTTCCCTTGCACGGAAGAGGTCGGGAGTTCGATCCTCCCAGGCTCCACCAAATCTCCAAACATTATTTGTTTAAAAGATCTTTTGCCTTATCTTTTAAGCTCTTAGCTTTTTCTCTATAACTTTTGACCCACTCAGTTTTGTCTTTATTAGCTTGAATGATTCCATCTAAATTACTTAAAACCTCTGTATTAGTTTTTTCTTTAATTTCTGAAGTAATTTCTTTTATTTTCTTTTTCTCTTCCTCTATATTTCCTAGAGCTTTTTCCATCGTTTCATCTATTACTTCTTGGGGTTTTGCTCTTAGTGCTGTTCTGAATTGATTCATGGTTTCTCGCTCTATTAAAGAAGTTTTGTATCCTTCTTGCATATTAAAACACTCAGATTGATCTTTGTAGCATTTTGCTAAAATTTTATTTATTGATTTTATATAGTTACCTAAATGATGTACATTAAACCTTTCATCAAATATAGATCTATATGCATTGAAACCAAAATTATCAATATTTATCTCGCTATTATGAGTCCCATCAGCATTAATCCCAAAGGCAAAACCTGAATGTTCATATTCTTTTAATGAACCTGGTATATTAATTATTGGATCTTGAGGAATATAAATTCTGTAATTATCTTTTACATAATTATCCATCAATTCACGATATTCTTTGTTCCCTACTCTAGGTCCACCCATAGATACTAAAGATACATCATATCCGTGATTCATTGATAAATCTAATGCTGATAATGTAGCTAATGCAGACCCCAAACTATGACCTGAAACTATGATTTTTGAGGGGTTTTTATCATTTATGATTTCAAGCATTATATCTCTAAATCTATCGTATTCAGAATCAAATCCTCTATGGACAAATACGCCTTCTGATGAAATCCAGTCTGCTTCTACCATTGCTCCATCTAGGTCGGTGATTACATTTTTAGTGTATTCTTTTTTTGTTTTTGCTGAAGTAGAGCGATATGTGACAAACAAAATATCATCTTTCTCTACTATTAGGGCTAAACCTCCACTTAGATTGATAGAAAATTTATCAGCAATTTTTTCACCCGGAGCTCTTATAAATTCATCATTGATAATTTTATATCCCTTAACTTCAGATTTCTGCTTTGCATAATCATAATCTTTCAAAACTAGAAAGTTTTGATAAACAATATCAGGCAAAATACTTTCAAAACCAATTTGTTGAAGGCTTACAGAAGGCTTTTCATCGATTTTTGATGAAGCCTGTACAATAGAATCGCCTATTTCTTTTGAATCTGTTTTAATCTCTTCATCACCTGTTGATGCAGAGCATGAAATCAAAAACATTGTTATTAATACTAAAATTTTTTTCATTAGATCATCCAGTTATTATTTAGATTATGTTTAACATTTTATATTTTTTTTTCAGGTTTTTTGCAAGTAAAAAATAATAAAGCTGTAAAAAACATCATAAACATACCTACAAACCATACTGTAACATAGCTTCCTGTATAATCTCTAACATATCCTGCTATTGGGGCACCAATTCCTCCAAAAATTAGAATAAAAGGAGTTACTTTACCTCTTATTTGTCCTAAATTTTTTCTTCCAAAATAATCAGCCCAGATAAAAGAATGAATGAACATTAATCCACCAATTCCTAAACCAAAAATTGCCATAGATATAAAAATTTCAAAAAAAGAATATGCATAAATTGTAATCAAGCTAGCAAATGCTAAAAACAGAAATGAAACTGTTCCTAAAATTCTTATTCCTACTTTTTTTACTAAGCTTCCTACTGTGAAAGTACTTACACCTGCACATACTGCGTCAAATGCTGTAGACCATGCTATTAATTGAGCGTCTAACCCTCTATCCATAAAAGCAGGGATTCTGTGAATAGCAATCGTTCCAGTTGCCATTGAAATAACCGTCAAACAAATAACTATTTTCCAAAATACTTGAGTTCTTACTGCTTCAGAAAATTCCCAAGAAACTTCAGCGTCCACATAATCTTCTGAAGAACTATTTTCTCCATCTGGTAATAGCCCAATATCTTCTGGTTGTCTTCTCAATAAAAGCAAGGCAGGGGGGATAATAATTATAATAGCTAGAAATCCAAATATTATCCAGGTATTTCTCCATCCGCTAAAATCGATCAGATATTGAGTTAATGGAACAAAAATCATAGCTCCTATTGGGACCCCAAGAGACGTAATAGCCAAAGCTTTGCCTCTTTTATTTACGAACCACTTAGATATAGGAACTGTAGTTATAAGAGCTCCTGGTCCACCTAAGCTTGTAATTCCTATTGCACCAAAAATTACAATCATCAAAATGCCACTTGAATTAAATCCTAATAATATTAATCCTACCCCTGTAACTAGGGTAGCAACGGGTAAAATTATTCTAGAACCATATTTGTCCACCCATGTTCCCATGATTGGACTTGAAAGCCCTCCAACTAATTGTCTTGCTGTTTGCACCCAACCAAAATAAGATCTGCCTATATTTAATTCATCACCCATAGGCTTGATAAATAGTCCAAAATTTAGAGTACCAAGAGCCATAGTCATAGATGAAGTTATTGCCATTATTAAAACAATTTTCCATCCATAAAAGTATTTAGATTTTTTTTTATCCATGAAAAGACCTAAGAAATTTGATTGCCTGAAATTAATATATAATAATTACGATCAATTTGATAGTTTTGCTATTTTTTTTACATTAATCTAGGTTTATACTTATCTGTATCTCATCTTATTAATAATTCCTAGGAGATTTTTTGTCTGATAATGAAGTAAAAACAGAGAAAAATAAGATTATAAAATTTTTATGGATTTCTCTAGGTTCAATNTTNGTNGCNATTGGTTANATNGGNATTTTTGTNCCNGGNCTNCCNACAACAATTTTTTTNATTCTNGCNTCTGCTTGNTANATNAGATCTTCNAAAAGACTTTATGANTGGNTNATAAATAATAAATTATTNGGAAAATTTATTAANGATTATAANGAAGGNAANGGNATGCCNTTNAAGGCTAAANTTAGTGCNNTNTCTATGATAATAATTTTTTGTGGANTTGCTGTGATTTTTGCNATNGANCCTATNTGGGTAGANATAATNGTTACTTTATTTGGTCTNACNGGNATAGCNTANATANCNCTCAGAGTNCCAACAAAAANGGCTTAATTCGNTCNTAAAAAANATTGTCTACTTAAATTGTTGACAAATNCCNCAANTCTCTTTGTATACTAAAAAAGTTGACAATTAAGAGACAACAAATAACAAGGAGTTTTATTTATGAAAAAGAATTTAGCTATCGCTCTATTTTCATCATTGTTAATCGCATCTTTTGCTGCATGTTCAGCTGAAACTGAAGTAGTAGAAGTGGAAAAACAAGTTGTNGTNGAGAAGGAAGTTATTAAGGAAGTTCAAGTTCCNGGNGANACTGTNNTAACTGANGTTGTNAAGGAAGTAAAAGTTCCTGGCGAAACAGTTGTTGAAACAGTTATAGTTGAAAAGGAAGTTGAAGTNGAAAAGAAAGAAAAAGAACTAGTAATTTACTCAGGACGATCAGAATCATTGGTTGGTCCAATAATTGAAGAATTCTCAGTTCTTACAGGTATTCCTATAGAAGTAAAATACGGTAAAACCGGTGCTATGGTAAGTCTTCTTCAAGAAGAAGGATCAAAAACACCAGCTGACGTATTTTATGCACAAGATCCAGGTGGATTAGGTGCAGTAAGCGACCAGTTGTCACCTATGTCAAGAGAGGTATGTAATTTAATACCTGCTTGGGCTGTGGCACCAAGAGCTGCTGANAATTCATGTAAGTGGATTGGTATAACAGGACGAGCAAGAGTACTTGTTTACAACCCAGATGTTACAGCTGCAGCTGATTTACCTACATCAATGGATGATCTAACAGATCCAAAATATAAAGGTAAATTAGGTTGGGCTCCTACAAACGGATCATTCCAAGCAATGGTTACAGGAATGAGAATTTACTGGGGTGAAGAAAAGACAAAAACTTGGTTAGAAGGCATAATGGCTAACGAACCAATAGTTTACCCAAAAAACACACCACAAGTTCAAGCTGCTGCAGATCAAGAGATTGAATTTGGTATGGTGAACCATTACTACCTTCACAGATTTATTGCTGATAAGGGTGAAAGCTTTGCGGCTAGAAACCACTATCTAAGCAATGGAGATGCTGGATCAGTAATATTAGTTTCTGGTGCTGGAATACTAGATGTATCAGATAACAAAGATAATGCAGAAAGATTCATGACATTCATGACTTCAAAAGTAGCTCAACANTATTTTGCTACTCAAGTTCATGAATACCCNCTAGTTACTGATGGAGTAACACCAAATAGATTACTAGAAGATATGGCAAGTCTAAATAAACCAGACATTGACATCTCTCAATTAGGTGATCTAGAAAACACACAAGCTCTACTAATTNAAGTAGGTGCTTTACAATAGATAATCTCTCTTAATTCTCTTCTTAAATAGGGGCCTATTCTCTCTCCTGATAATGAAAAATAGGCTCCTATTTTTTATTTAAGATTTTGAAAAAGAGGTTCTAATTTACTACGATTATCTTTACTTTCTTCTGAGTCATTTTCTGGAAAGATTGCTTTTGTTTCATATAAATCATTTTTCATGTCAAACATTCGGCCATCTTCATAAAGCTTCCAGGAGTGGTTTCTCAAAAATCTTTGAATGGGCCTCTTATTACGACCACCTGCATCAAAATGAAAAAATATCCAATCTCTTGGATTACCTTTTTCACCTATTAGTTGAGGGTAGAAAGATTTTCCATCAACTAAATAATTTTCAGGGTATTCTATTCCAGCGGCATCAAAAATTGTAGGCAAAAAATCTGTAGTATCTACCAAATCTGAACTTACTATTGATTCAGGAATATTATTTTTCCAATTACAAATCATTGGAACATGAGTTCCTGTATCCATTGTTTTTCCTTTACCTCCTGGAATCTCTTTGTCTCCAATAAAGGATGAAACCTCTATTGGGGATCCATTATCTCCAAGATATATAATTAAGGTATCTTCTCTAATATTTAATTGATCTAGTTTTTTAACTATTCTTCCAATTGTTTTATCATGATATTCGACCATATCTTTATAATATTTTGCATCATCATCCCAACCTTCTAATTCATCCCAAGTCTTACCGCCAAGCGTTTTATTTGAAGGAGGATCAAATATAGCAAATTCTTCACTATCAGGTGTTGGCTCTAGAGGTCTATGTGTAAGAGTCATTGGGAAATATACAAAGAAAGGGTCATTAGTATTTCTATCCATGAAATCTAAAATATAGTCACAAAAGATATCTTCTCCATAATTTCCTTCTGTAATTTCTTTTGTTAGATATTCTCCGTTCTGATAAATTATTGGATTTTTATATCTTGAACCTTTTTCTTCTGTTTGATGTGCATGCCATACGCAAAATTCATCAAAACCAGAATCCTCAATTTGTTGCCCTTTATTTCTTTCTTCTGGCATTTCATTAGGGGGATTATATGAGTACAATTGCCATTTACCTGATATCAATGTTTTATAACCATTATCACTCATAATGTGTCCAAAAGTTTTTTCTGATNGATCCATTAATCCAAAGCCTATGTAATTTCTAAAGTTATACTTCCCTGTCATTAATTGTATTCTAGTTGGAGTACATAGAGGTTGGGCATGAGCATTTTCAAACCGAATTCCTGTTTTAGCTAATTCGTTTAATACTGGAGTTTTGTAAGATGTACCTCCATTAGCATTGATGACCTCATATCCCAAATCATCGGACATAATAAGTATTATATTTGGTTTTTTATTTTTCATAATTTGCTCCTTTTATCCTCTCTCACCTTTATCATATTCTGCATACATGTACGGATGATTTTCGTCGAATTCAGTTAATGGTTTTGGATTATCAATTTTACTTGCGGCTCTTACTTCTTTGCCTTTTATATTCAAAGATTTATCACCTAAACTTTTTCTATATTCATCTGCTAAATTTGATAATTTTTTTACAATTTCCTTATTGTTATCGTATAAATTTAATTTTTCTCCAATATCATTATCTAGATCATATAATTCATTAATTATTTCACCTTGTTTTTTGAAATGTAATTTCCAGTTTTTATATCTAATCGCTTCTAATTCGTCCTCATTGTAGTAAACAAAAGAATCTCTTTTTGAGGAGTTCTCGTTTGAGAAAAATAAATCCGACATTTCTATGCCATCTATTTTTTTTGAAGGTAGTTTCCCTCCAGTAAGTTTAGTTATTGATGGCAAAAAATCCATTGTCGTAGCGAGAGCATCTGTTTCTTCGCCTTTATTGATTTTCCCAGGCCACCTTATGATACAAGGAACTCTTTGACCTCCATCCCAAGTTTGACCTTTACCGCCTCTTAGATCTCCATTACTTCCACCTTGATTTTGTAATCTAGATCCATTGTCACTAGTGAATATAACAATAGTATTATCATCAATACCTAATTCTTTTAATTCGTCAAAAATTACTTTTGTAGACCAATCAATACTTGCTACGCAAGCTCCATAATCTCCATTTTGTGATTCCTTAACAAATTTTTCTGCAGCATATAATGGGAGATGAACTTGCATATGAGCTAAGTATAAGAAAAAAGGATTATCTGAATTTTCTCGCATGAAAGTAACAGCATCCTCTGTGTATCTTTCTGCTATTGATCTTTGATCAGGCTGTTCTTGAATTACCTCTTTATCTCTAATTAGAGGTAATGGAGGTCTATCCCATTCTGTTATTTTATGCAAACTTGAATCGTTAGGAATATAGTCTTTAATTTTTACTTGTCTGCCCATATCATTGCTGTAAGGAATTCCAAAGTATGAATCGAAGCCATGATTCGTTGGCAGAAATTCCTCTTGATCTCCGCAATGCCATTTACCAATAATTTTTGTATTATATCCTGATTCCTTCAATGTTTTTGCTATAGTCTTTTCCTCATTACTTAAGCCAATCCCTTGTCCAGGAAATAGCACTCTTAAGCCATCAAAAGTCCCAAAGCTTATTCTTTGAGGGTAGCACCCTGTTAGCAAGGATGCTCTTGATGGAGAACAAACAGGTGAGCTCACATAAAAGTTAGAGAACTTTTTACCCTCATCAGCCATTTTATCTAAAGTAGGAGTCATGTTTATTTCTGAACCATAGCATCCTAAATCTCCATATCCTAGATCATCAGCAAAAATTATTATTACATTTGGTTTACTAGACATACTTACCTGCCTTTTTGATTTATAATTATTTTAGATTTTTATATATATTTTGAGGGATTTCTATGCATAAAATACTTAGTTTTTATGAATTTTGTGACCTAAGCCTTGATAAAGTTGAAAATAATAGAAGCAAAATTTTTAATACCTCTAAAAAAGATTCTATTTTAGGAACCGTTATACTTTCTACTGAAGGTATAAATGGAACAGTTTCTGGTCCTTCAAATTCCATCGATAAACTTAATAAATTGTTGAAAGACTTAGGATATAATTGCAACACTAAAGTTTCAGAATCTCAGAAAAAGCCATTCAAAAGATTAAAAGTGAAAATTCAAAAAGAAATTGTAACTTTCATGGATTTAGGAAAATCTGCAAAGAATACAGGAACTTTTATATCCCCTGAAGACTGGGATGACTTTATTTCTAATGAAGATGTAAAGCTTATAGATGTCCGTAACTTTTATGAAACTGTAATTGGAAAATTTCCAAAATCTATAGATCCAAACACACAAACTTTTACAGATTTTATAAATTATATAGACGAAAACCTTTCAGTGGATAAAAATCAGAAGATTGCAATGTATTGTACTGGAGGAATTAGATGTGAAAAAGCATCATCTTACATGAAAGATATAGGATTTAAGAATGTATTCCAACTTGAAGGTGGAATAATCAATTATTTGAATAGTGTTGAAAAAGAGAATGGTTCTTGGGATGGGGAATGCTTCGTTTTTGATGAAAGAGTATCCCTTATTTATAATTCTGAAGTAGGAAACTTTGAATTATGCCATGGTTGTAGAAATCCTATAGATAATGATGATAAGAAGTCAATATATTTTGAAGAAGGAGTTAGTTGCCCGAATTGTATAAATGTTAGAAGCAATGAACAAAATGAAAAGTCTAGGCAACGACAAGCTCAAATTATTTTTACACGTAACAGAAAAGAAAAATTATAAAGGATTTGATCCTCCAAGAAAAAGCATAATAAAAATTAGCCTGAATAGTTGAAAAAGTAAAAATCCTGCAAAAATTATTACTATCCATTTGGTAAGTTTCTTTATGAATAATTTACTTTTAGGCTCTGTCATTTTCTTATTGTAGTTCCTGCATATTCCTCTAAAATCATGCCATTGGCCACACTTTTTTTACCATTTACAAATACATATTCTACACCAGAAGGGCCATTCTTAGGATCTATAAAAGTTGCGTTATCTTTTATTTTTTTTGGGTCAAAGATCAATAAGTCTGCCCAAAAGTTATTTTTAATTTCTCCTCTGTTTTTTATGCCAAATTTAGTTGCAGGTAATTTTGTCATTTTATATATCGCATTTTCTAAAGAAATTATTGAAAGTTTGTTTACATATTCATCTAGGATTCTAGGATATGTACCCCAAGCTCTTGGATGAGGTTTTGAGCCTACATCAATTCCATCAGTTCCAATCATTGTTAATTTATTTTTCATTATATTTCTTACATCTTTTTCGTCCATTCCAAAAGCTGCTACTAAAATTTTATCTGAAACTTCATTGAGTAACTTCTTAACAGTTTCTTCTATTGGAAGATCGTAAATATTTTGAATGTCTTCTAGGGTCTTACCTTCCAGAGAATCTTCATTAGGAACAGAGCACAGTAAAACTTCATTGGGCATTGATTTACCCATAGGGCTATTTTTATTTTTATAGTTAAATGTTTCATTTAGCAAAAGAGCTTTTAACATAGTAGATCTTGCAGTATAGGGATATTGATCAACATTAATATCTAGTCCATCTTTGTTATATTTAGTTATAAGATCAAGTGCTTTATCGGAATTCCCCCAATTATCTTTCCCTACAGATTTAAGGTGGGATATTTCTACTTTTACATCTGATTGTAATCCTATATTTGCAGTTTCGTGTATTGACTCTATTAATCCTTCAGCTTCATTACGCATGTGGGATACATACACACCGTCATATTTGTTTAAGATTTTTGCTAATTCAATAATTTCTTCAGTATTTGAATATCTTCCTGGTTCATACACTAAACCTGTAGAAAACCCCAAGCATCCAGCCTCCATCCCTTCTTTAATAATATTTTTCATTTCAGACAATTCAAATCTATTTGGCGTTTCTTTCTTAATATCACTTAAGGCATGTCTCCTAGCAGTGTGATGACCGACAAGAACACCTACATTAATTGACATCTTATTTTTATTTAATGCCTCAAAATATTCCTCAAAGTTTTTCCATCTGATTTCTAAATCTTTTACCTCATAAAGCGCAGACATTTGCTCTTTTGCAGACTCAAAAGGGGATACCCCAAAACCACAATTTCCAACAATCATGGATGTGATACCTTGAAGTATGTTGTGAGAAACTTTTCTATCAGAAATAACCTTGAAGTCATCATGTGAATGAACGTCTATGAAACCTGGTGCGACAATTTTATTATGAGCGTCTATTTCTTCTTTTGCTAATGCATGTTTTGGTATATCTATAATAATTTTTTTATTAAGTATGCCTATGTCTGAAACCTTTGGCTTAGAGTTTGAACCATCAACTATAAGCCCGTTTTTGATTAAGTAATCAAGCATTTTACTTGAATTTTCCTCTGCCCACTATCTCTACTTTTTCATCAAAAACACCATCTCTATGAACAAAATAGTTTTCATGAAGATTTATGGTTGTATCTGAATGCATTGGTCTTACAAAGACTTTATCTCCTATTTTTAGATCAACGTCTCCTTCAATTTCGCATTTGCAATGTTCTTCAGAGAGAGAGATAAGTTTGACTCCTTTTGGATATACAACCTCAGGTAAGCCTTGATCCATTGATATTGATTTTAATCCACAATCTATAACTATCCTATTATCTCTTCTTGAGACTACAGTACAAAGTACGGATAAGGCAGGTTGAAAATCATCGAATACCTTTAGGTAATTTCCATCCATAAATATGTAAGAACCACATTGTAATTCTGTGATGCCAGGGATTTTGCTTGTTATGTTATATGTTCCTGTTCCTGATGCAGACACAATATTTACAGCTATATCATTATCTTCAAGTATTGTTTTTGCATTAATCAATTTATCCATTGCTTTAGTTGTTTCATTGACTCTATCTTCAAAGTTACCTATGTTTACTGTATGACCTTCATATCCCATAATTCCTTCAAATTCTAATCCAGGTTTATCTATTATAAATTGTGCAAAATCTACTATTTCATCAAGTTCTACCCCACATCTATCCATTCCTACATTTACCTCAATAATGACACTTAATTTCATTGAGTTTTTTTCGAATTGATTAGAAAGGTTATCTACATTTTCTTTATTTTCTACAGCAACCATAACTTTAGACTTTTTGTTAACTTCAACTAATCTACTTATTTTTTGCTCGGTAACAATTTGGTTAGGAATCAAAATCTCTTTAATCCCTCCATCGGCCATCATCTCTGCTTCGCCTAACTTTGCGCAACAAATACCTATTGCTCCGGCTTCAATTTGTTTTTTTGCCCAGTATGGGCTTTTGTTAGTTTTAGAATGAGGTCTCATTGAAACATCATTTTTATTTGCAAAGTCTTGCATTTTTTTTATGTTTTCTTGAGCTATGTTTAGATCAACTATTATAGAAGGAGTATCTATTTCTGTAATTTTTATACCTTTTTTATAATTTTCAGTGGTAGTCATAATACCCTCATTTATTTTATTGTTTATAAATATCTAAAATAATAATAGCGCAAAAAAAAGATCATAATATAAAATTTACATATGAGTTATGAAAAAATTGGATTAATTGGATTTGGAAATTGGATCAATGATGCTTATTTGCCATTTATTAATGATTCTGAAGAAATAAATATTTCCCACATATCAACTAAAACACAAACTTCTTTAGATAAATCTAAAATAATTTTTGGAGATAGTTCGAATTATTCCTTGAACTATCAAAACTTAATAAAAGATGAAAGCTTAGACTTGATTATTTTGAGTGTTCCTGATGAAATGCATGGTGAAATTTTAGAAGAAATTTTAGATGTAAATATCGATTGTGTAATTGAGATGCCCTTAACTTCAAAAAATCAAAATGCAAAAAAATTAATATCAAAGATAGAATCTCAAAATAACTTAATAATCCCAAATTTAGAAATGTCTTATTTACCAATTGTAGATTACCTAAAATCAATTATTGCTGAGAAAAAATATGGCAATATTCTATCTGCTAAATTGTTACTAAGTGCAAATTGGTGGCCTGGTTTTGGAATATATTCTTCTTCTGCTTGGTATGTAGATGTTCTTAACAAAATATTTGATTCTCTCCCTTATAGAGTGTCAAGTAAAGTTGAAGAAAAATCAAATTATCCAACTGAATCAAAAGGTGTTGCTTTTCTAGATTATCAAAGCTTTATTGCAGAATGGCAGTTCAACATGGAATCCAATGAATTAAGTGTGATTTTAGAATTATTTTTTGAAGAAAAAGATATGAAAATAAATCTAATGACATCAGAAATAATCTCAGAAAATAATAAAAAAATCGATTTTTATGAACCTTATCATGGATGGCCTGGAATGAATGAATTCTTAAATGAAATTTTCTATAACCAAAACAAAGGCAAAATACAGTATTTTAAAGAAATAGAATCGCTACAAAAAATTTCTAATGGATTAGAATTATCTATGACTAATAAAAAAAATAAATGGATTGATATTTTATGAAAAAAACAATACTTATTTTACTTTTTGTGTTTTTTAGCCTTTCATGTTCTGATTCAGAAATAGAAAATTTTGCATCTCAGGTAGAGTTGTCTGGTGAAAAAATATCAATTGCTACACCGAATTCTGGGATAGATTCTGCAAGTGGGGAAATGTCGCCCAAAATTATTTATAAGATACCCGGCGATGAAATATCCATTGAATACCCAGGGAATGCTCCGACCATCATACTTTTTGTTGCTCATTGGTGTCCATATTGTCAAGAAGAAATCCCTGAAGTTGTAAGTTGGATAGAAGAAGATGAAATTATTCAAAAAGGTGTGAATGTACTTCTAGTTGTTACTAGCACTGATTCAGAAAAATCAAATTATCCTCCAGATGAATGGCTTTTTAATGAAAAGTGGCAATATCCAGTTATTTATGATGATGAAGAAAATAATATTGCAAAATATTTTGGTGTTTCATATTTCCCATCTTGGGTTTTTACTGAAAATGATGGAGTTATTGCTTTTACTCATGCTGGAAAGATTACAAAAGAAGAATTGTCTAATCTTGTTAATTAGCCCCCTTAACTATTAAAGGGGATGTTTTCGTTGTAATTTTCAAAATAAAAAAAATCATATAAATCATTTAGATATTGATTTTTTTTTCAAAATATGGGTTATAATAATTGAAATAAATAGGGGGCTTATGCCCCTTTTTGTATTATGGAAGGAAAAAAATAACTACGACTACGGAGGAAAGTATGTTAGAAAAATTCCGATATGGACTTGTTATAGTATCTATAGCCGCATTAGGTTTATTTGCTATTGCATGTTCAGAGGATGAAGTTGAAGAAGCTACTAACACTACAAGCGCTAGTGGAGCCGCAGCAGCAGCTAAAGATTCAGGAGTTACTTCTGATCAAGCTAAATCTGCTATGGACTCTAAGGCAGAGCCTAAGCTTGTTGAAACTTCTAAGACTTCAAAAGCTGCTACAGCAGACGACCAAGCTGCTGGTTTAGGAGAAGGTGATGTATCATGGCCAAGTCTTTCAGACACAATGCCAAGTTCATTCAACGAATCTCCTATGTGTGCTGCTAAAGCTGCAGCTGGAGAAATTCCAGCTCTAGAGGATAGACTACCTGAAAACCCACTTGTTATTCAGCCTGCTGAAAGCATTGGAGAATATGGTGGTACTTGGTACAGAGCTTTCACAGGTCCTGCTGATGGACAAAACATGGAAAGACCTATGAAAGA
>PAOY01000033.1 GCA_002710135.1 Dehalococcoidia bacterium
GGAGTATACTCAAATAATTTACAAGTTAGATTTGTAGATTTCCATGTTCCTTTATGTAGTTTTGTTACTCTTGAAACCCATTCTTCTATATATCTAGGTCTTAGTCTAACCATTGTTTGAGAGCTAGCATTTAAGAATGATTCGGCTATTTTATTTGAATCTTTAGATAATGCGTATCCTGATTTACACCAACCTAAAAATTGACCTGAAGGTAAATACTGTTGAACCTTAACTGAAGAAGAAAAAAATGACAATGAAGGTTCCCACGATCTTGAAGATAATTGTGCTATATCTAATCCTATATTCTCCCATTGAGATAAGATTTCTTCTGGTAACTTTGTTTCAAGGATTTCTCTGGATTCTAAATATTTCTTGGAAACATCTTCAGGATATGCCTTCAACAATCTCTTTATTTTCTCAGGTGGGTATTTTGAAATATTATCCATTATTAACCTTCTTATTAATTAGATCAGAGATTTGAATTATCATTCTTGCCGAAGCTCCCCAAATAAGTTTATCTTCGAAAGCAAATGCCCTCGAATCTATTCTCTTTTCATCTCTTGTAAAAGAAACATATCTTTTATTAGATTCTTCAATAAGTTCAAAAAGTGGAATTTTGACAATTTCTTCAACTTCTTCTTCATTTTTCTTTAGTGAAGGATTGTTAGATATTTCACCAACAAAAGGTTGTATAGCCCATCCTGTTCCAAGGGTCACTACAGGTTCTAATTCTCCCCAAAGTACAAAATCATTTATATCTGCGCCTATTTCTTCATTGGTTTCTCTGGTAGCAGTATGACTTAAGTTCAAATCTGATTTTTCCATTTTTCCTCCAGGAAATGCCCACTCAAGTGCATGCTTTCCTTCATCCGCTCTTTTGATCATATAGATGGGATAATCAGGATTATCTTTTTCTATTAAGATGCTCACAGCAGCAACCATTAATTCGCTTTCTTCAAAAATATTTTTTTCAGAAGTTCTTCCGTTAATTATTTTTTTTAAGGATTTATATTTTTCTTGATTCAAATCTTACTCAAAAATTGAAGAAACTATTTGATCTACAGTTTCTTGAATTTGCACCTCATCAGTAATTCCCCATGTCAATGCCACTTGGCAAGCTCGTTTAGGAGAAATACCCTGTTTTATCAGTCGAGCAGCATAAATTAGCAATCTAGTACTTGCTCCTTCTTCAAGACCATGCTCTCGTAAATTTCTTATTTTTTGGCCCAAAACAGCTAGTTGATTTGATATTCCTTCATCAACTCCAGATTCATGAGCAATAATTTTTGTTTCTCTTTCAACATCTGGGAAATCAAATTCTATTGCAACAAATCTTTGTCTTGTAGAATGCTTTAAGTCCTTTACAGCATTTTGATATCCTGGGTTATAAGAAACTACTAATAAAAATCCATCGTCTGCTTGAATAACTTGACCAAGTTTGTCTATACTCAAAGTTCTTCTATGGTCAGTCAAGGGATGAATAATAACGGTTGTATCTTTTCTAGCCTCAACAACTTCATCTAAATAGCAAATCCCTCCAGACTTAACAGCTCTTGTTAAGGGTCCATCAATCCATTTGGTTCCTTTAGCATCAAGAAGATATCTTCCAACTAGATCACTAGCAGTAAGATCTTCATGACATGCTACTGTAACTAGTGGTATATCCTTAACTTTATTTTCATTACTATTGATTTTCCAAGACATATATTCAACAAACCTAGTTTTTCCGGTACCTGTTGGGCCTTTTAGAAGGATAGGTACTCGTTCATTGTATGCTGCTTGAAAAACATCAATTTCGTCTGATGTAGGCATGAAGAATGGCTCTTCCTCAACAATATATTCTTCTGCATTAACTTCTTTGTAACTTTGAGTTGCCATTATTTTCTCCAATGTTGTACGTTTTTGTAACTATTAAATAAAAAGCTTAAACCAATATAAACTCTTTCTTCTTTTCATTCAATTCCTATGATAGAAAAAAAGAGTAATAATATTTTTAAATACCAATTCTTATGGAATTAAAAAACATTCCAAGTATGACAGAGTTACTAAAGTCTAATGAGTTTTCAACCTTAGATATAAATTTAGACATACTAAAAAAAATTATAAATATTGAACTAAAATCTTATAGAGAAAAAATCCAAAAAAATTCTGATTTAAAGGTTTCAATTACTGAACTCAAGAATCAAATATTGATGACTTGTGAAAGTATATTAAATGCTGAAGGGAAAATAGTTATCAATGGCACAGGAGTTGTATTACATACAAATTTAGGGAGATCTCCAATCCCAAAAGATATTTCTAAAAATGTTTTCGATTTAATTTCAAATTACTCTGATTTAGAAATAAACATTAAGCAAAAAAAAAGAAACTCAAGAATTTCTAAAACTTCTGAATTATTGAAACTTCTAACTGGATGCGAATCATCTGGTGTGTTTAATAACGGCGCAATGGCCCTTGTTGTTTGCTTGAGTGCGCTAGGCAAAAATAAGGAAATATTAGTTTCTAGGTCAGAATCAATCGAAATAGGAGGAGGGTTTAGGATTCCAGAAATAATAAAAATGTCTGGACAAAAAATTATTGATATAGGCACTACCAATAAAACGTACCTAAGAGACTATGAAAATAATATTACAGAAAAAACAATAGCTATCCTGAAAGTTCATAAATCTAATTACAAAATCGATGGATTTACCAGTGAAGTTGGAATAAATGAATTAAGTAATTTAGGAAAAAAGTTCAATATACCAGTTATTCATGATATTGGGTCTGGTAATTTCATGAATTCAGTTGATTTTGATTTACCATATGAGCCTAAAATTTCTGAAAGCGTTGATGAAGGAGCAGACATAACTTTATTTTCAGGTGACAAACTTTTAGGAGGTCCACAATGTGGAATTATAGTGGGTAAAAAAAATTACATCGAAAAGATAAATAAAAGTCCACTTGCTAGAGCATCTAGGGTAGATAAATTAAATTTATATATATTGAATTCAATTTTAATAAAATACTTATCTAATGATCCAAAAAATAAATTATCCTCATGGGAACTGATAAATCTGAAACAAAAAGATTTAGAAAAAAGAGGCAAAAAAATATTACAAAAATTACCAAGTAATTTTTTCTCTCTAGAAAAAACTTCTTCTACAGTTGGAGGAGGAACATTTCCTGAAGCAAACTTAGATAGCATTGCAGTAGTTATGCATCAAGAAAAATTAATTATGAAATTAGAAACTTTCTTGCTGAATTTGAAAACTCCAATTTTGGGTAAAATTGAAAATGGAATGCTAATGTTAGATTTAAGGACAATTTTTCCTGAGTATGATAGTTATTTAATAGAAAATCTTAATAATTTTTTTAATAATGACTCTTTTTGAACATAATGCTAGAAAAGAACTTCTATCAAACTCTCCTTTATCTTCTAGAATAAGACCAAATTCTTTGGATGAATTTATAGGACAAGAGCATATTTTAGGTAAAGGTAAAATCTTAAGAAATTTAATTGAAAACAAGACTATTCCATCCATGATTTTTTGGGGTCCTCCCGGGACAGGAAAAACTACTCTAGCTAAAATAATTTCTAATGTTACAAATTTGAATTTCAAATCTCTATCAGCTGTTTCTTCTGGATTAGCTGATATAAGAAGATTAACTGATGAGATAATTCATGAGAGAACAACAAATTCTAGTAAAACAATTCTATTTTTAGATGAGATTCATAGGTTTTCAAAGAATCAACAAGATTCATTATTACCTCTTATTGAAGAAGGAATAATTATACTCATTGGAGCTACAACTGAACATCCGGGGTTTTCAATAATCAACCCATTAATTTCTCGAGTCAAAATATTTAAGTTTGAACCTCACAACTCTAAATCTATAGAAAAAATCATTAATAAAATAGAAAATTTTGATGATTTTTTTTCTACAAAAAATATTAAATTTGATAAAGAAGTGATCAAATTAATTCTTAGTGGGTGTGGAGGAGATGCGAGAAAAGCTATCGATACTTATGAATTAGCAGTAATGTCCACAAAAGAATCAAAAAATAAAATAACTATCACTAAGGATGTAATTAAAGAGCTCCTAGAAAATAACTCTATATATGATAAACAAAGTGATAACCATTACAACAACATATCAGCATTTATAAAATCTATAAGAGGTTCAGATCCTGATGCCGCAATATATTATTTAGCTAGGATGTTAAAAAATGGCGAGGATCCATTATTCATTGCAAGAAGATTAATTATCAGTGCATCTGAAGATATCGGTTTAGCAAATCCAAATGCAATGATTATTGCAAATACTACTTTCGAATCAGTAAATAAAATAGGAATGCCTGAGGGGAGGATTCCTCTTGCAAACGCTACGATTTATTTATCCTTATCTGAAAAAAGCAACTCTTCATATATGGCAATAAATAATGCATATGAGGAAGTTGAAAAAAATCCAAATACAGATGTTCCAAATCATTTAATGAATGCAGAAACATCCGTTGACAAGAATTTTGGTGTTGGAAAAGGATATGAATATGATCATAATTCTAAAGATGCTTTTATAAAAAAAGACAACTTCCCTAAAAATGTTCATAACAGAAAATATTATTATCCAAATAACAGAGGAATTGAAAAAACTCTGAAGGAAAGATTTGAGAATCTATGGTCTAATTAAAGCTTAAATTGAATTCATCACTTTCGACATTGATTGAATTGTATTATCAATATCTTTTGAATCAATTCCATAATGAGCAACCATTCTAAGATCTGTGTAAGATCCATTAATCAAAATACCTAATTCTTTTAACTTTTCAGCAACTTCAAAGCCAGTATTTTCAGGCACCTTAAATCTTACTAGATTTGTATGAATATTATCGGGATTAATATCTATTTTATTTATTTCCGCTAAACCTATGGCTAATTTTTTTGCATTTTCATGATCTTCACTTAATCTATCAATCATTGTATCCAAAGCAACTATTCCACATGATGCTAAAACACCAACCTGTCTCATTGCAGACCCTAATAATTTTCTTATTCTTCTTGCTTCAGCTATTTGGTCTTTTTCTCCAACGATCACACTTCCTACAGGACAAGAAAGACCTTTTGACAAACAAAATGTAACTGAATCAACATGTTCAGTTAATGACTTAACTGAAGTGTTTAGAGCAACTGATGCATTGAATATTCTTGCACCATCAAGATGAACTCTCAATCCAGCTTTTTTTGCAGCTAATGCCATCTTGTCAGAGGACTTCTTATCAATGACTTTACCGCTAAGTCCGCCGTGGGTATTTTCAAAGGCAAAAAGTTTAGTACTGGGTTTATGATAGTCATCAGGCTTCACAGCATCTAAAATTATTTGTTCATCAATTGTTCCATCTAGATTCGTTTTTAAAGGATACATAACTACTCCACCCAAAACTGAAACCCCACCAGCTTCAGATGAAAATATGTGACAAATATCACCAATTAATATTTCATCACCTCGAGTAGCTTGGGATAAAATTGACACTAAGTTTCCTTGAGTCCCAGAGGAAACAAAAATAGCATCTTCTTTACCAAACATTTCTGCTGCTTTTTCCTCAAGAGCATTTACAGTTGGATCATCACCGTATACGTCATCACCTACTTCAGCATTAGCCATTGCTTTTCTCATTTCGGGAGATGGCTTAGTTACAGTATCTGACCTCAAATCGATATGCAATTTATCCTCCTGTAAAATTTGTATAATAATATATATGAAAAATTATAACTCAATAAAAGAAAAAATTATCACATCTTGGCTATTCAAAGATAAAGTATTTTGGAGTTTATTTCCCGTAATTTTTATTTTTGATCAAATAACTAAGTACATTGTTTACAAAAATTTAAGTTTAGGAGAATCAATTCCCGAAAACTTTATAATCAGAATAACTTATGCAAGAAACACAGGAACAGCATTTAGCTTATTTAGTTCATATGGAGAAATACTTCTATATATATCAATTTTTGTAGCTGTATTTTTCACGTTTTATTTCATACTGATAGAGAAGCCAAAACTTACAATGAGAATTTTTATATCTCTAGTTGTTGCTGGTGCTCTAGGAAATATTATTGATAGGATAAGATTCGGATATGTTAACGATTTTATAGACGTAGGCTTTTGGCCAATCTTTAACATTGCAGACTCATCAATATCAATTGCATTGACTATTTATTTTGTCGATCTTATATTTTTTGACAGTAAGAAAAATGAAAATTAGGATTGAAGTAAAATTTCAGGGCAGGTTGGATAAAATCTTATCATCTGAAACCGATCTATCTAGGACTAAAATATCTAAAAGTATTGATCAAAATAAATGTTTCGTAGATGGGAAAATCGTTAATAAAAAGTCAACAATTATAATGCCAAATACTATACTGGAAATTGAAGTTGAAGAGCAAGTAGAAAAAAAAGAGTTAACTAAAATTGATTATGTATACATAGATGATGATTTTTTTGTTGTTGATAAACCAAAAAATCTAATTACTCACAAATCCGGAGAATCATCAAAGCTAAGTCTAAGTGAAAATATTTTAAAAGACTATCCAGAAATAAATAATATTGGAGAAAAAGAAAGGCCTGGGATTGTTCATAGATTAGATAAAGATACTACAGGATTAATGATAATTGCTAGATCAAATATCGGATATGAAAAATTTAAAAAGATGATCAAAAACAGAGAAGTGTCAAGAAATTATACATCCTTAGTTTTTGGGAAACCAACTTTGAAAGAAGCAATTATTGATGCACCTATTTCTAGAGATCCACAGAACCCAATTAAAAGAAAGGTTTTGGCGGGGGGAAAGGAATCAAAAACTTATTATAAAATTATTAATTCATTTTCAAAGTTTTCTCTTTTAGATGTAAAATTATACTCAGGAAGAACTCATCAAATTAGAGTACACTTAGAACATATAGGGCATCCTGTTGTTGGTGACAGGTTATATGGGAATAAAAAATCTGAATTAGGAAGACCTTTTTTACATAGTTCGAAACTTGAATTTATTCATCCTATTAGAGGAGAAAAATTATCTTTTATTTCTGATTTGCCCAAAGACCTAAAAGATTATATGAAAGAAATTTAATGGTAAATAAAAACGTAAGAGTCCGATTTGCTCCTAGCCCTACTGGAAACCTACACATAGGCGGTGTAAGGACGGCTATTTTCAATTGGCTTTTTGCTAAAGCTAATAACGGTAAATTTATACTTAGAATAGAAGATACTGATCAAAGTAGATATGATGAAAATTCTGAAGATTCAATAATAAAAAGTTTAAATTGGTTAAGTCTTGATTGGGATGAAGGACCAATAAGACAATCAGAAAGAAAATCCATTTACATGGAAATAGCAAAAAAACTCATAGACAGTGGATGGGCTTATTATGATGATACTTCTCCAGAAGAACTAGAAGAATTAAGAAAGCAACAAATTAGAGAGAAAAAACCTCCTAGATACGATAACAGAGGTCGATATAAAGAAATATCACATGAATATTATGAACAAAATAAGAGTATAAAGCCAATTGTAATAAGATTTAAAGTTCCAGATGGAGGAATAAAACCATTTATTGATGAGGTAAGAGGGAAAGTAGAATTCAATCTTAAGGAAATTGATGATTTTGTTATACTAAAGTCGGATGGAATGCCTACATACCACTTAGCTCACGTAATAGATGACCATGAAATGAAAATTTCTCATGTTATTAGAGGGGAAGAATGGATTTCTTCTACACCGAGACATGTACTTATTCATGATGCATTAGGATGGGATTATCCAAAATATGTTCATGTCTCTCTAATTTTAGGAAAAGATAAAGCGAAATTGTCAAAAAGACACGGAGCTGAATCAGCTTTGGACTATAAAGATAAAGGATATTTGCCTGAAGCAATACTAAATTTTTTAGCACTACTAGGCTGGTCTCCTGGTGATAATAGTGAAATCATGAACATCCAAGAAATTATAAATAAGTTTTCAATTGATAGAATTTTAGGGCATCCAGCAGTTTTTGATCCAGAGAAACTAGAATGGATGAATGGAGCTTATATAAGAAATCTTGGCGATGAAGAACTAAGTGAAAAAATTCTACTCGAAGTGAATAAATCTAAGAATGAGGGTGGATTATTATCTGAATCTGTATCAAAGCAATTATTAGAATCAAAGATACTAATATTAACACCTTTGATAAGAGAACGAATCAAGAAAATATCTGATTCATCTTACCTACTTGAATATTTTTTCTATGATGAATTGAATATAGAAAAAGATTCTCTTGTCCCAAAAAAAGTAGATATAAATCAAATAATTAATGGACTAAGTAAATCAATCGAATTACTGCAAACAGTTGATGATTTCAATCCTGAATTTTTAGAGGAAAAGTTTAGAAATCTAGCTAAAGATTTAGAACTTAAGGCTGGACAGCTATTTTTTCCAATAAGAATTTCACTAACAGGAAGAAAAGAATCTCCACCTCTTTTTGACACAATGTGCGCTATTGGTAAAGAAAATTCAATAAATAGATTATATAGTGCTATAAATATTCTAAATAACTAGAACTTTTTTTGAAAATTCCTTTAGAATATATAAATCAATAGTTCAAATTAAGGAAATATGGTAGAAGTAAGAATAAAAGATGAGGAAAGTTTTGAGGCTTTACTAAGAAGGTTCTCAAAGAAAGTACAACAAGAGTCTATAGTATCTGAAGCTAGAAGAAGACAAAACTTCGAATCTCCTACATCTATTAGGAAGAAAAAGATTTCTAATAAAAAAAGAAAAAGTTATCGTACTACTTTAAAAAACCAGTAAAAAGCATAGAACTTAATTCTATTTTCATTATCATATATTTCATCACATCATAAATTTATAAGTAAAGATTTAGTCAGTTGAAAATAGGGATAGTAGTTTTTCCAGGCACATGGAGTGAATCAGATACATTTTATGCAACAAAAGATATTTTAGGATTTCAAACCGAATATATTTGGCATAAAGACCAAAAACTCAATAATTTAGACTTAGTAGTATTACCAGGTGGTTTTTCATATGGAGACTATCTTAGAACTGGGGCAATAGCTAGCTTTTCTCCTATTATGGAAGATGTAATAAAATTCGCAAATAATGGTGGGCCTGTTATCGGAATATGTAATGGATTCCAAATCTTATGCGAATCCAAATTATTACCCGGAATACTTATAAGAAATAAAAATCTATCCTTTATATGTGAATGGTCAAATCTTTTGGTAAATAATCAATCTAAATTTACAGATGAATATCAAAATAAGGAAGTGATTAAGATTCCCATTTCTCATGGGGAAGGTAATTATCAAGCAGATAGATATACTATAGATCAACTTGAGGATGAGAATAGAATAATTTTCAGATATTGTTCAAATGACGGTACTGTAAATGAAATAAATAATCCTAATGGTTCGATAAATAATATCGCTGGAATAACAAATAAAGCAGGGAATGTTTTAGGAATGATGCCTCATCCAGAAAAAGCATCTGAAAAATTAATCGGAGGAGATGATGGTTTAACTATATTCAAATCGATTATGAAAAAGGTATCAGATGGTTAGTGAAGAAATATTAAAAGAACTAGCCTTAACTCTTTCTGAATATGACTTAATTATTGAGAAATTAGGAAGAGAACCAAATGAACTAGAACTAGGTCTATTTGGAGCTTTGTGGAGCGAACACTGTGGATACAAACATACAAAAAAATTATTAAGAACAATAAAATCAAAATCTAAGTATACACTCACTGAAGCAGGGGAAGAAAATGCTGGAGCAATTAACATAGGTGATAACAAAGCAATAGTTATGAAAATAGAATCTCATAATCATCCATCAGCAGTAGAGCCTTATGAAGGAGCTGCAACTGGAGTTGGAGGAATTGTAAGGGATATTTTTGCGATGGGAGCAAGACCAATAGCTTTATTGAATTCTTTGAGATTTAGTGACTTAAGTAATGACAGAAACATGCAAATAGCCAAAGGAGTTGTACAAGGTATATCAGGATATGGTAATTGCCTAGGGATACCAAATATAGGAGGAGAATGCTATTTCGATGAATCATATGAAAATAATCCATTAGTGAATGCAATGTGTGTAGGATTAGTAGAAGCTGATTCAATATTAAGTGCCAAAGCAGAAAGCCCAGGAGACTTACTAATAATTATTGGTTCTGAAACTGGAAGAGATGGAATTCATGGTGCTTCTGGATTAGCATCTCAAAATTTCGAAGAAACTATAGAGCTAAGATCTGCAGTACAAGTAGGAAATCCTTTTCTAGAAAAACTATTGATTGAAGCCTGTTTAGAGATATCTCAACTTGATGAACTTGTTGGCATGCAAGATTGTGGAGCTGCTGGAATTACAAGTGCTGCAATCGAAATGGCAGAAAGATCTAACCTAGGATTAAGAATTGATGTTAGTAAAGTTCCAGTTAGAGAGAAAGGTATGACTCCATACGAAATAATGCTTTCAGAATCACAAGAAAGAATGTTAATTGCTGTTAGAAATAATGAGTACAAAAATATTTTCAATACTCTTGAAAAATGGGATCTAAAATGTGAAATAATTGGAGAATTTATTGAGGGTAATGATGTAGAGATTTATAACCAAAAGGAATTTTTATCAAAGACTCCTATAAAAATTCTAACCTCTCCCCCAGAATATGACCTAAACATCATATCTACAGGATATGCACCAAATAAGAAAAAAATAACTATTAATAAATCATACTCTTCATTTAATGGAAATATGATTAAGGATTTTACTCAACGAATTTTTGAATCTGACAATATAGTTTCAAAAAAGAGTATTTATAATAAATATGATCATCATGTTCAAACAAATACTGTTGTTGAACCAGGATCAGATGCATCTGTTCTCAGAATAAAAAATACTGACAAAATGCTCGCTTTTAGTTGTGATGGAAATTCTAGATTATGTGGGGTAGATCCGAAATTAGGAGCTGAAATAAATATTGCAGAAGCATGTAGAAATATTTCAGTAATGGGAGCTACTCCTATCGGATTAACTGATGGATTGAACTTCGGAGATCCAACAAAACCTAAAGGAGCATATGAATTAATAGAAACATTCAATGGATTTAACCATGCTTGTGAAATTTTTGACACTCCTATCATAAGTGGAAATGCAAGCCTTTTCAATCAGGGGCATACATCGTCTATAAATCCAACTCCCATCATAGGAGCTATGGGTATAATGAATAAAAATACTAACATCCCAAGTAAAGGATTTATTGTACCAGGTCATAAAATTGGAATTTTAGCTAAAAATCTATGGGGAACAGATCTTGGTTTGTCAGGTAGTGAATTTCAAAGAATATTTGATAAAGAATTATCTGGAGAAATTTCTATAGATCTAGAATTTGAAAAAGTAATACAAGAAAGCATAAGAAAATTAATCGCTGAAAACTTAATCAAATCTGCACATGATATTTCTTTAGGAGGTTTCATGACAGCTTTGGTTTTATCATGTGAAAAAAATAAACTAGGGGCAGAAATTGAAAAAGTTGTACCGGAAAACTGGGCTGGAGCACTATTTGGTGAAGATCAATCTAGGATTATTTTTTCATATGATGTAAAAAATAAAAATAAAATATCTAAAATTTTGAATAAAATTCACTGGAGCGAAATAGGAACTGTAACTAAGAAAAACATTAAATTTAAAAATATCTTAATTGAATCTGATCCTATGTTTTTGAGTTATAATAAAGGTTTTAGTAGAGATATATAGAGACAAATAATAATGCCTACATACGAATTTAAGAATAAGAATACAGGAGAAATAGAAGAGTATATCCTTTCCTTTAGTGAAGTGGATAAATTCAAAAAAGATAATCCACATCTTGAAAGGATTTGGACAGATACACCTAGTGTGATTTATAAAGGAAGCGGTTTTTATACAACTGACTATAAATCAACTCCTAAGTCTAAAACTTCAAAAAGTGATAAAAAAACTACTACAGATAAAACAGCTGATAAAAAGACAACAGAAAAAAAAGCAAAAAAAGATACGAAGTGAAAGCTATAATTCAGAGAGTTTCATCTGGTTCAGTAGAAGTTGAAAAAAAAATAGTTGGATCTATAAATCAAGGTCTCGTTGTACTTTTAGGTATAACACATAATGATAATAATAAAGATATAGATTATATGATCCAAAAAATATTAAATCTTAGAATATTTGGAGATGAGAATACAGACAATTTCGAGAGATCAATTTTAGATATCCAAGGAGAACTCCTGATAATAAGTCAATTTACACTTTATGGAGAGACTAAAAAAGGAAGAAGGCCTAGTTTTATAAATTCTGCAAAATCTGAATTTGCCCTTGAAATATATAATAAATTCTTAGAAAAAATTAAAGAAGAAAAAATCAAAATAGAAACTGGTATATTTGGTGCAAAAATGAGGCTAAATATAGTAAACGAGGGGCCAGTTACTTTGATTCTTGATTCAAACTAGAAATCTAAAGAAATATCTAAAGCCTTAGCTGAATGAGTAAGCTTTCCTACAGATATAATATCTATTCCTGAAATCTTGTTTAATTTTATAAGTCTTGCGTCATCAATATTGCCAGAAACTTCTACTGTTTTTTTCCCTTTAATTTTTTCAATACTCTTTATTATTTGATCATCGTTCATATTATCTAGCATGATAATATCTACATCAGTAGCCAAAACTTCATCTAGTAAATCAAAGTTATCCACTTCTATTTCTACTTTTATTGTGTGAGGAGAATTTTTTTTTGCTCTCATTATTATATCTTTTATAGATAAGCCCTGACTCTTGGCTGCTGATATATGATTATCTTTAATCAAAACTCCGTCACCTAAATTTCTTCTATGATTATAGCCTCCACCGCATCTAATTGCATATTTATCAAGAGTTCTCCAGCCCGGAATAGTTTTTCTAGTATCAGTTATTGAAATAGTTTGTACTTTATCAACATAAGACTTTGTTAGAGTTGCAACTCCTGACATTCTTTGTAGAAAATTCAGGGCAATTCTTTCTCCAGCTAAAATAGTATTCTCATTACCTTTTATCCTTGCAATTATAGAATTGACGCTTAAGTTTTCACCATCTTTTATTTTCTCAGTATATTCAATACTACTATCAAGTTTTTCAAAGACTTTCTTTGCAACAATATTACCTGAAAGAACTCCTTCAGATTTAGAAATGATATTACAAATTATTTCTTTGGAATCTAATCGTAATGATTCTGTAGTTATATCTCCGAGGGACAAATCTTCATCTATAGAAAGATTAATAATTTTATCTAAATCTGGTAAATTAATATTTATAATTTTAGGCCTTTATTTTGGTAAATCCAACATTCGTTGTAGGCTGAGCTTAGAAAATTCTTGATCATGTTCATCAACTGAAATTTGATTTATCAAAAATCCTGCAACTAATCCTTCTAAAACCCACAGAAGATAAGCTGGGTGAACCCTGTACATAGTTGCGCATGGACAAACCATTTCATCAAGACAAAAAACATTTTTATCAGTATAAGTATGTGCTAATCTCTTAACCAAATTAATTTCAGTTCCTATAGCCCAAGAAGAACCAGGTTTAGCTTCATGTACAACATTTTTGATATATTCAGTTGATCCAACGTAGTCAGCATTTGAGACTACTTCATTAGTACATTCTGGGTGAACTAAAATATTTACATTTGGATCTTTCTTCTTAGCTTCTTCAATTTGTTGAACTGAAAATCTTGTATGAACAGAGCAGTGACCTTTCCAAAGAATTATTTTTGATTTAATGATCTCATCTACTTCCAAGCCACCATTTTTTTTATAAGGATCCCAAATAACCATTTCAGATTCATCAATACCATAATCCTTTGCAGTATTTCTTCCTAAATGCTGATCAGGAACAAACAAAATTCGCTCTCCCCTTTTATAGGCCCAATCAAATGCTTGTTTAGCGTTTGAAGATGTACAAACGATTCCATTATTTTCACCACATAAAGATTTTATTGAAGCTGTACTATTCATATATGTAACAGGAATAATTGGTTGTTTGTCATTTTTTGATTCAAAAATATTACTTAATTCATTCCAGCATCTTTTTACATCTTCAGTTGCTGCCATATCAGCCATGGAACAACCTGCAGCCATATTTGGCAAAATTACTTTTTGTTTTTCAGAAGATAGAATCTCAGCAGTTTCTGCCATAAAATGAACACCACAAAAAATTATTACTTCTGCATTTTTTGTTTCTGCAGCAAGTTTTGAAAGGAGAAAAGAATCACCTTGTAAATCAGAGAATTCAATAACATCTTCTCTTTGGTAATGATGACCCAATATCATCACTTTATCACCTAAAGATTTTTTCAATTCCTTAATTGATGATTTAATTTCATCTGGCTTCAGCTTAAGATACCGAGTAGGTATTTTCTGCCATCGAACACCAGATTTAAACTCTTGTTCTAGAGTTTTAGTTCTAAAATTAGAGCCATCTTGACAGAAAGCTGACTGTTCTAATTCAGTTACGGGTATGTTTATTTTATTTTGATGTTTAATTACCATTTTTTATTTTTCTTCTAAATAGAATAGAAGAAATTAATAAACTATTTTATAAATTTTTGTAAAAAAATCAAAGCTTTATTTAATTTTATATAATTTTTTATATTTTTTCTGCAACAAGTGAGTACGGTGAAAAGTCAATTATTTTTGTTTTTACTATTTCTCCAAGAAAGTCTTCACTTAAGTTTTCTACATAAACCAACTTATCGCCTTCAGTTCTGCCGTAAAATTTTTCTCTGTTTTTACCCTCAATTAAAACCTCATAATTATTACCTAAGTACTTAGAATTCAGGTCATTTTGTATCTTATCCTGTAATTTATTTACCTCATTCAGTCTTTCTCTTTTTATATTTATAGGTACATCATCTTGAATTTGCCTAAACGCAAATGTACCTTTTCTCTCAGAATATGCAGCTACATGCACTTTATCAAAATTTACAATATTTAGTAACTCAATAGAATCATTAAAATCTTGATCTGTTTCACCTGGGAAACCTACTATAAGATCTGTAGTTAATGTAACATCTGGAATAATTTGTCTTATTTGATCTATTTTTCTCAAAAATTGATCTCTTGTGTAGCCTCTTCTCATATTAGCCAAAATTCTGTTAGAACCAGCTTGAAATGGTAAGTTTATGCACTTACATACTTTTGGCAACTCGTTTATTGTATTGATCAATTTGATCGACATATCGTTTGGATGGGAGGTTAGAAATCGTATCCTCTGCAGTTCTGAAATATCATGTATGGAATGCATCAAATCAGACAAATCTTTCTTAGGATTTAAGTCATGACCATAGGAATCCACATTTTGACCTAACAATGTTACTTCTTTAGCTCCATTTAAAACTAACTGATTTATTTCATCTGAAATTTGTTGTAAAGGTTTACTTGTTTCTCTACCTCTACGATAAGGGATGACACAAAAAGTACAAAATTTATCACAACCTTGTACTATTGGGACAAATTCAGCATATTTAGATTTTTCTGGAATAAGATTTTCAACACAACCATCAGAGGACAAGTTCAGAAAATCTGCAATGTTCTCTATAATTTTTGGAGTATCTTGGGGCTTAGCCCATAAATCAACTTGTGGAAATCTTTCTGCAAGAGTTTTTGTTGTTGATTCGACCATACAGCCAGTAACACATATAAATGTAGATTTTCTCTTTTTTTGTTTTGCTAATCTACCTAATAGACCAGTTGCAGTATCTTCTGCTGATTGACGAACTACACAAGTATTAAGCACCACAATATCGGCATCTTCAATATTTTTTTCTTCGTTTAATCCAAGCCTCTTTAGTCCAACATCAACTCTTTGAGAATCTGCTACATTCATTTGGCAGCCAACTGTCCAAATATGAAATTTATCTTTAATTTTAGTTTTAGTAGTCATATATTTTTTTATGGCGGGGAGAGCGGGATTCGAACCCGCGTGGGGTAAAACCCCTCCCACTTAGCAGGCGGGTGCACTAGGCCTCTATGCGATCTCCCCTTATAATTA
>PAOY01000034.1 GCA_002710135.1 Dehalococcoidia bacterium
GATAAAGATCACGAAGGCCATGATGATGAAGAACATGAAGATGATAAAGATCACGAAGGCCATGATGATGAAGAACATGAAGATGATAAAGATCATGAAAATAAGGACGATAAAACTGTTACAGAAGAATCAAACGTTTCATATGAAGTTTATCTATCATCTATTGATAACATAATTGACCCATCTAATCTTTCATGGCCAAGATCAGTAATTATCAATGATAATGAAATAGTAATCTCTGAAAAACCTGAAAGATTAGCTACAATTTCATTAGGACATGACGAAATTTTATTTGGAATAACCGACAGCACACAAATTGTTGCTACTACTTCTTTTGCTCAAGAAGAGGGTAGTAACATTCAGTCAAAATCAGAAGGCTTGCCTACAATATCCTCTGATCCTGAAACGATTATCGCTCAAGATCCAGATATTATTTTTGCAGATCCTTATGCCTCAGCTGAATTAATTGACGCATTGGAAGATTTTGGAATTACTGTTATTCAAACACAATTAAACAATAGTATTGAAGGAAGAAAAAATGATGTTTGGCTAATGAGTTACATAACTGGAAATTTAGAGAATGCTAAATCAGTAGTAGATAAAATTGACAACAATATTAGTTCCTTAAATTATCTTGTAAATAATCAACAAGATCCAAAGATGAAAGTTATTACATTATCCTGGTGGGATGCTTATTGGACTGCTGGTTCTGGATCTACAGAAGATTCTATTATGCAACTAGCAGGTGCAATTAATCTTTCAGCTGAAAATAATGTTGAATCAAATTCTACTATTGATAAAGAACTTTTGATTTCAATGGATCCTGAAATTATTCTGATTACCCAATCTGTTCAGTGGGGAGGTAAGGATTTTTATGATGATCTACTTGCAGATGACTCATTAAGTTCTATTCAAGCAATAAAGAATAATAAAGTCTATATGGTTAATCCTAATTGGTGGGGTACATTATCATATTGGAATATTAAGGGATCAGAACAACTGGCAAAAATTTTATACAATGTTGATGAAGTTAAAGGATTTGGAGATTTTTAATGAGTATTAAACTCGATAAGCTAAACTTTTTTTATAAAGATAAAAAGATATTAAATGATTTGTCTTTTTTCTCCGATTCTAAAATATTAGGCTTGTTAGGTCCCAACGGATCAGGAAAGACAACATTAGTTAAATTAATCTCCGGATTACTTAAGTATAAATCCGGAGAAATTTATATTAGTGGCTTAAATATCAAGACCTTAAATCAAAATGAATTAGCTAAAATTTTTGCATTTGTTTCTCAAGATTATGAACCAACATATGGATTTAATGTGCAAGAAATTATTGAAATGGGTAGATATCCATACTTAGGAAGGTTAGGTTTTATAAATAAAAATGATAAAACTATCATGAATGAAATTATAGAATTACTAAGTCTTAAGGATTTGCTAAAAATAAATGTTGATGATTTATCATCAGGAGAAAAACAAAAAGTAAGATTCGCAAGAGCATTAGTTCAACAGCCTAAGTACTTAATTTTAGACGAACCTACTTCAAATTTAGATTTATCTAACAAAATACTTGTTATTGATGTTTTGAGAAAAATATCTTCTTTTGGAACTAAAATTGTATTAACTTCTCATGATTTAAGTTTCATAAAAGAATCATCTGATGAATGCATACTTATAAGAAATGGTTCTATATTGACCTTTGGTGAAACAAAGAAATTAATTAACAAGGATAATATTGAAAAACTTTATAATTTGAGTCAAATGCCAGAATGGGCATATTAATCTCGTTTAGTATTTTTTTTAAATTTTTGTATAATATTGAAAAAGTAAAGGATAACAATGGCACGACTTACAAATGAACAATTGTCACACTTTGAAGAATTTGGATTCCTAAAGGTTGAGAACATTATAGATCCAGAAAAAATCATTGATCCTATCGTAGATGAATACCATAGTGTGCTATCTAACCTAGCAAATGAACTCTTTAAAGAAGGTAAAATAACCTCAAAATATGAAGATTTGCCTTTTGGTGAAAGAGTAACTAAAATTTATGCTGAATCTGGAGAAGTGCATAACCAATATTTTGATTTTTCTCTTCCTCAAAGTGGAATTAAATCTGACACCCCTTTCTGGGCTGGACCAGCCGTCTTTAATGCACTTAGATGCGAATCTCTATTAGATGCCGTTGAAACGATTATTGGAGATGAGATTTTTTCAAATCCAATTCAACATGTGAGAATTAAAGTTCCTGAATCTGAGGCCCCTAGAGATGAAAATGGTCAAGTTAAATTTGGAGCTACTCCTTGGCATCAAGATGCAGGTGTTGCAACTAAAGAAGTTGATAATACTAATATGCTAACTGTTTGGTTTCCTTTGATGGATGCATCTGAAGAAAATGGTTGTTTACAAGTTGTTCCAGGGAGTCATGTAGGAAAAGTGCTAACACATTGCCCTGGCTTTAATCCTAAAACAGGGAAATTAGTTCAAGGATTAGCAGCTGGAGGTTTACAAATTCCTACAACTCTTTTTGAATCAGATGAAGCAATGGCAGTACCTATGAAAAAAGGAGATGCTCTTTTCCTAACTAAAAAAACTGTTCACTCTGCATTACCTAATATTAGTGACAAAATAAGATGGAGTTTTGATTTAAGATATCAACCAATAGGAGAACCAACCGGAAGAGATATTTTCCCTGGATTTGTTGCTAGAAGTAAAAAGAATCCTGAAGATGTTCTTTATGACCCTCAAATTTGGCATGATATGTGGCAAGATGCAAGAGATAATTTAGCTAAAGAAGAGCAATTTGCATTCAACAGATGGGATGGAGATGATCCTGCATGTGCTTAAACCAGAAATGGATTAATAATTGAACGATTATAAAACTCATGATTATGAAGGTTTGATTGCTGAAACCATAAGTATGAAGTCATCAAATGGAGATGAAATTAATGCTTATCTTGCAAAACCACTAACTGAAGGTAATTTTCCTATAGTGGTTCTTATTCATCATCTTCCTGGTTGGGATGAATTATACAAAGAATTTACTCGTAAATTTGCACATCATGGATATATAGCAATTTGTCCTGATTTATATCATAGAGAAGGGAATGGGTCACCTGATGATGTTGCTGCTGAAGTAAGATCAAACGGAGGTGTTTCAGATAAACAAGTTATTGAAGACATTCTTGGAGCTTCTGACTATGCCAAAAATCTTTCTAATAGCAATGGTAAAGTTGGTCTTTTTGGAACTTGTTCTGGAGGAAGACATGGGTTCTTGATTGGATGCTCTACTGATAATTTTGATGCTATAGTAGAGTGTTGGGGAGGGAATGTTGTTATGGATGATGCTTCAATTACTGAAAAACAACCAATTTCTCCACATACATTAACTGAATCTTTATCTTCTCCTTTATTAGGATTATTTGGAAATGATGACGTTTCTCCCACTCCTGAACAAGTAGACGAGCATGAAAACTTATTAAAAGAAAATGACAAAGATTATGTATTTCATAGATATGATGGAGCAGGGCACGGGTTTATGTATTACCAAACTCCTTTATATAGACAGCAACAATCTCTAGATGCATGGGAAAAAGTATTTAACTTTTTTCATGAAAAATTAAGGAGCTAAAATGTGTACAATGATTTCAGAAAAGGCAGATGTAAAAGGTTCTGGGAAAAAAACTACTAACTGGATTCCACTGGATTCCTGTGATATTTACTATGATCATTCAACTTATGTTGATTGTGAACACTCAATTACACTTAGCTTTAAAAATGAAATGAATCCAATTGATTCACGAATAACAGTAGAAATAACTCCAGAATCAGCAAAAGATATAATAAATAAAATCAATGCTGCCTTAGAAAAAGGAAATCATATTTCTTAAATATTAGGCAAGAGCTTATGAAACTCTGTATTGTTTTGATAATCGATTGCTATGTCTAGAACTTTTTTATCATCCATAATTTTTCCTGATAGCATTAATCCTATAGGCATATTTTCACTATTTAGCCCTGCGGGAACTGAAATCGAAGGTTGCCCTGTAAGATTAAATACTCCCGTAAATTTACCCATTGAATTAGCTTCTATGGTGTTAGGACTTTCAGAATTTTTTATTAAGGGTGTTCTAACAGGAACTGTAGGTGTAAGCAATATATCGTAATCATTCATTACATTTGTCATTTGGTAATTGAATTTAGACATATTCCTAGATGCAGCTAGATATTCTTCAGATGAAACACCTAATCCCCCAAGCATTCTGTTTTTTACTGTTTTTGAATATTTTTCCGATTGATGTAAATATTTCTCATGTATAGATAATGCTTCTGGCAAAAGTACACCTACGTTTATTTTCCTCCCATCTTCAACAAATGGAATTTGTATTTCATCAACTTGATAACCAAGATTGCTAAACTTATCAGCTGCTGCAATAATAGAATTTTTTATTTCTAAATCAATATCTTCAAAAAAATAATTTGTTGGAACAGCAATTCTGATATTTTCTCTTTTAAATTTTTGTTCTTCAAAAAAATTATTTGAAATTTTATAAGAATATTTATCATTTATATCAAAGCCACTTATTATCTTCATTACTTCAAGGCAATCTTCTGCAGATCTAGCCATTGGCCCTACATGGTCCATAGACCAGCTTAAATCTAATACTCCTCTTCGCGATACAACACCATATGACGGCTTGAATCCAGTGATTCCACATAATGATGCTGGCATTCTTATGGACCCACCTGTATCAGTTCCTATAGCGACTGTACACATTCCTGCACTAACGGCAACAGCAGATCCAGAACTTGAACCTCCTGGTACACTTTCAATATTCCACGGGTTTCTACATGTGGGAGTATTTGAGTTTATTCCTAATGTTCCAAAAGCAAACTCAACTAAATTTGTTTTACCTAAAATGATAGAGTTGTTTTTTTTAAAATCCTTTGTAATTTTAGAATCTTTCTTAGCAATATTTTTTGAAAGAATCATAGATCCAGCTGATGTGACTTTATCTTTCACATCGACCAAATCTTTTAAACCTATGAATACTCCTGCTAATTTTGATGAATTATTATCAATGATATTTTCAGCATTTTTTACATCTAAAATTGATTCATCATCAAATATTTCTAAATAAGCATTATAAGTACTATTGATTTTATTAATTCTCTTTATAAACGAATCTCTAGCTTCCATAACTGAGATCTCTTTATCAAGGTAAAGTTTATTTAGTTCATTAATACTTTTGTAAAAAATTTCATTATTCATTTACGTCAAATATCCTTTGTCTTGGTTCAAATTCGCTGAAATCTTCATTTAAGAGATTTGAATAACTTTCTCTAAAATTCCTATAACTTAAATAGGATTGTTCAAAATCTTCATCTGAAAGTTTAATATTTTTATCTTCTAATAATTTTTTAAAGTATTCTTTTGTGGTTAAGTCTTTTTTCATAAACTTTTAATTATTTCTTGTATATTATATTTTTAAAGTTAACTTTTTACTAAAAAATGTCTTCTTATTACAACGATACCCTCGATAAACAAATTAAATCAAGAATTATTGAAAATATAAATGGTCTAGATATTCATTTTTTAGAATCGGGAGATAATAATTCAAAAAAAGGCCTAATAGTTTTGCTTCATGGCTTTCCAGAGTTGAGTTATAGTTGGAGAAAAATTATTACTACTTTAAGTAATAATGGATTTCACGTTATAGCTCCTGATCAAAGAGGTTTTGGAAGAACAGTTGGAGCAGATTTTTCATATGATGCAGATCTAAAGTTATATAATCATGATAATCTTTCGCGTGATGTTTTTTGTTTAGTTAAGCAATTAGGTTATAACAAAGTTAAATGTATTGTAGGACATGATTCAGGCTCTGCTGTTGCTGGATTTTCAGCTTTATCTAATCCATCATTTTTTGAAAACTTAATTATGATGAGTGCTCCTTACTCAGGAATATCTGACTTTTCAAAAACTAAAAAAGATACATATATTCCTTCAACAGATTTAATTGACATCGAATTAGCATTGCTATCTCATCCCAAAAAGCATTATCAATCCTATTATAGACAATCCAATGCCAACGATGAGATTATGAATTGCAAAGGAGGATTAACGTCTTTTTTCAGAGGTTATTATCATTACAAAAGTGCTGATTGGAAAAAAAACAAACCAACAGAACTATCCCAATGGTCTGCGGCGGAACTTTCTAAAATGCCAACTTATTACATTATGAATAAAAATGAAACAATGTCTGATACAGTTCTTAATAACATGCCATCTAATGAAGAAATTAAAAATTGTCATTGGCTTACTCAAGAAGAAATTTTAATTTATTCGAAAGAATATAATAGAACTTCTTTTCAAGGTGGTTTAAATTGGTATAGAGCATCTGTTGATTTTGATAATCTAAAGTCATTGTCAGTCAATAATAACTCTAAAATTACTATTCCATCTTTATTTATAGCTGGAGAAAATGATTGGGGTATATTCCAGAAACCTGGTGCAATTGATGAAATGCAAAAAAATAGCACTAATTTCAAAGGAATTCATCTTATAAAAAATGCAGGTCATTGGGTGCAACAAGAAAAGCCTAAAGAAGTTTCACAAAAAATATTAGATTTCTTAAATTGATTAGTTTCTAATATTTTTAAATGGATCTGAATTATTTCTTTTATCCCTTACAATATCAAGAACGGCATTTATTCCATCCGGTGGAGCTCCAAATTTTATAGCTAGGTTTTTATCATTTTCAGATTTTTTATCCTCACCAATTGCTAAATGTGCAACGGCTCTGTTTCCTAATGCATCAGAGCTTTCAGGATTTATTGCTATTGCACGGTTTAGGTTTACGATAGCTTGTTCAAATTCTCCAATAGTTAGATAAGCAGTACCTAAGTTGAATTGTATTTTGAAGTTTTCAGGGTCTTCCCAAGCTGCTTTTTCAAATTCTTTGATTGCTTCATCATGGAATCCAAGTTTTACTTTATTTAGCCCTGATTTAAAATAATCTTCTTTCATGATAATATTTTAGCATTTTCTTGTTTTGAGGATAAATTTATTAAGTTCTATTTCTTATTTACTTTATCTAACAATTCATTCTCAGTTAGAAATAAAATGTTAGATATTTTTTCTAAACTTTTTTCAGGAAATATTCTTCTAAACAATAATTCAGAGTTTATTTTTAGATTTATTAAGTCTTTATTATAGTCACCCAAAAGGGATAATTTCATGATCTTGTAATTATCATTCAATTCTATATATATGTATTCAACTTTATCACTCATAATTTTGAAAAAATTTCTAATGCTTTATTTCTAGAAGATTTTAGATCAACTATTGGTTTTGGATAGTTTTTTCCAAGGGTTATTCCTGCATTTTGTAATTTATCAAAATCTGCTTCCCAAGGATTAAATAAATACTTGATGTCTAAGTTTCGTAATTCAGGAACATATTTTTTTGTATAATTTCCATCAGGATCAAATTTCATCCCCTGTGTAACAGGATTGAATATTCTGAAATATGGAGCTGCATCAGCACCTGAACCTGCTACCCACTGCCAACTAGCCTTATTATTTGCTTGATCTGCATCTACTAAACATTCCCAAAACCACCTTTCTCCTAATCTCCAATCAATAAGTAAATTTTTAACTAGAAATGAGCTTACAATCATCCGAACTCTATTGTGAACATATCCCGTTTCCCATAACTCTCTCATTCCAGCGTCAACTATTGGGTATCCTGTTTTACCTTTTTTCCATAATGTAAGTAAGTTATCATCCTTAATCCACGGAAAATTATCAAATTTTTTTTGAAAGTTAGAATTTATTATTTCAGGAAAATGAAATAATAAATATTTTGAAAATTCTCTCCATCCCAATTCACTTTTAAAATGCTCAACATTCTTATTTTCTAAATCTGACGATTTATTTATTTCATTCCAAATTGTGTGTGGTGAAATTTCTCCAAAATGTATATGAGGAGAAAGTTTTGAAACATTATTTTTAGCTGGATAATTTCTACCATTTTTGTAATCACTTAAGCCTGTTTTAATAAAATTACTAAGTTTTTTTTGAGCATTTATTTCTCCAACTTTCCAATGTTTATTAAATTTTAAGTGCCAATTATTATTGCCTAATAAGCATAATTCAGAAATATTTGTATCAGTTCTAGAACAAATTAAATTTTCGATTTTTGGTTTGTTATAAACGCTTCTTGGAGATTTATTCTTTAGACATCCTTTTCTATAAAATGGTGTGAAAACTCTATAGGGTGTTTTATCTTCTTTTAATATTTCATGAGATTCCCAGAGTAATGATGCATTATAAGTTTTTACAATAATTCCTGATGCTAATAATTTCTTTTTTATAATTTTATCTCTCTCTATAAAACAAGGTTCATAAGATCTATTCCAAAATACATTTTCTACATTATTTTTATCTATCAAACTTTCTAAAATATTTAGTGGATTCCCCATAAAAAAAGATAACTTGTCATTTAAGTTTTTATTAAGGTCAGATAGTGAATGATGTAACCACCACTTACTAGCCTCTCCCATTTTGTACTCTTCTTTTAATGAATTATCAAAAATATATAAAGGGATTACCAAACCTTCATTCAGAGAATTGAAAAGTGCAGGATTATCATTTATTCTCAAGTCTTCCTTGAACCACATAATAGATAATTTATTTTTACTCATACCTTTATATTATTTGATTAATTTTCCACATGATTATTTCTTATTTCTTAGTCTTATAAATAAGACCATTGAAAAAAAATAATTTGTATAAATCATTCTAAAATTACAATTAAATTATGAAAATCCAAGAATCAGATTTATGGATACAATTATTATCTAGAATCAGAGATGATATTTTATTAGATATTCTTAGTGATGTGGACCAAATACATATTGATAATTTTATTTCTCCAAAAATTAGAATTCATTTTAATACTATTGAATCATTCAACCTATTTAATTTAACTATCAAAAATGAAAAATCTAGGAATATTATTGAAAGAGAATTTACGAAATCATTCGGAAGTGATTTTTCTTTAATAATTGATCCCCCTAGTCAAACTCTTAATTGATTGACAAGTTAAATTTCATAAAATTTGTATGATAATTCTCCATCTTTGTAATCAATGATTCTATAACCAGAAGGATCTTCGCCTAATGGTAACCCAAGTGCAGAAGTAGTTATTATTTTTGTTTCATGGAAAGAGGTTTCTAAGTTGATATGTAAATGCCCTGTGAAAATATATTCAAGTTTGTGATCATTAAATAATTCGAAGAATTCACTGTTAATATTTTCTTCAAATGTCCAATAAGAAAGATCTTTGCTGTAAATTAATTCTTCATGCGAATCAAGGATGTCTTTTTCATTAATATATGGAGGATGATGCATAAATAATATAATTCTTTTACTTGAAGAAAACTTTTGAAGAGTTTTTTTTATAAAGTTAATTTGTTCAAGATAAATATCTTTATTATCGTAGTTTGTAAAGATGGAACTATTCAAAAAAAATAATTCAAATTCTTTCCATTTAAAATTATAAAAATCATCTCCAAAATTTTTACGATAAAAACTTAATCCTTCTGTCGACAGTTTATCCGAATCTATTCCAACATCATGATTTCCAGGCACATGATTAATTTTGTATGGTAAATTATCTGTTAGATGTTTATAACTTGAAAGGTCATTTGGTTTATCAATTTCATTCACAATGTCGCCCGTATGTACTATGAAATCAGGATTATGTTCTTTAGCAAACTTAAGAAATTTATCTAAATTTTTCAACTCTTTTTCTGATGGATCTAAATCATTTTTCCAACTTAAAGCTTTTTCAGTCCATCGACCAAATTTAATATTTTTTAGAGCCATTCCTAGCTGAGTATCTGTTATAAGTAAAATTGACATTTGATTTGATTTGATTTCTAATAATTATACTCAAAATTTATAATATCGGATAAAAATACTCCTATCATTGCCTAAATATTAAAAATCTCAAACATATAATATATTTTATATATAAAAAATAATGAATAATTTTACTACTCAGAATAAATTAGCTCTTGGAACTGTTCAATTTGGTATAGATTACGGAATTAATTCAGGAGTAAAAGTTAATAAAAATGAAGTAATTAAAATTATCAATTGTGCTCGTAATAATGGGATAAATCTATTAGATACAGCTCAACTTTATGGAACGAGTGAAGAAGTTTTGGGTGATGTAAATACTCAAGATTTTGATGTTGTTTCTAAAACTAGAGGCTTTGATAAAGGAGTTATTACAGAAAAAGTTGCTTCTCTTGTAATTAGTGATTTAAATCAATCTCTAAAATTATTAAGGCGAGAGTCTCTGTATGCATTGTTGGTACACCATGGCGAAGACTTACTAAGAACTGGTGGAGAAATGATTTTCAATCAACTTCAAATACTTAGAGAAGAGGGATTAGTAAAAAAAATTGGAGTTTCTGCTTATATAGATAATCAATTAATAGATATTATTGATAATTTTGATATAGATATTATTCAAATCCCAATGAATATTTTTGACAGGCGTTTAATCGATAATGGTTTGCTACAAAAAATTCATTCAAAAAAAATAGAGATTCACACACGATCAGTTTTTTTACAAGGATTGTTATTAATGGATAAAGACAAAAGACCAAAAAAGTTTGATAGATGGAGTGGATTATGGAAATATTGGTATGAATGGCTAGCAGATAATAATTTATCTGCACTTGAAGCATCAATCAGATATATGATTTCATTACCGGAAATATCTAGAGTATTGGTAGGTGTCGATAATAAAGAACAATTTCAAAAAATTATTAATTCAGTGGATGGTCAAATTCCATCCATACCTAAAGAATTATCAACAAATGATGTTGATTTGTTAAACCCTGGTAACTGGGGAGATTTATAAATTTTATAGAAACTTAAATTTAATTTTTTTTAACTTTATTCACAGAATACAATCTATAATTAGATTATGAAAAATAATTTTTTTTACATAGCTTTTTTACTTTTTTTTATATTTGCTTGTTCTAATTCTGAAAAAAATTTAGATAAGAATGCTATTAAGATTTTTAATTTACCTAAAGTTGAATGTACAAATAAATTAGAAGCATATATATTTCAGGCTGAATCTTTAGATCAAGAAGGTATAGATCTAATAAAAGAATGGGTATGCGTTTCTGAAAGATTATTTTTTGATGAAACAAATTCTAACTGGGATCTTATTAATCCTGTTTATATTGCAGCATTAGATAGAAATGATGTCAATTCTGCCATCGAATTAGAAAAAAGGTATTGTGATCATTTAGAAGAATTTCACAATTCACAAATAAATGTAGATGGTTATGGGAATAATGGTTATGATAACGGAAAGTGTAATCCTAAGCATTATAATCCTCAAAATGAAGGATGCGATTATGGCCTTTGTTTATTTACCGAACCAAATGGTAGAGTAGCTGGATCATCAATTTCTAGTAATATGCATTCAGATGGATTTAACTTGTTTATTAGTAATAGTCATGATCTTCCTATGCATGCCGATTCTTATGGATATGTAACAATTCATGAAATGTTTCATATATATCAATATTCAAATCTTACTAAAGCAGGATCAAGAAATGATCTAATGAAAATGGTGGGAAAGTTAGGTACAGGTTCTAACCCGGATGCCGAAGTCCCTTGGTGGATTGAAGGAAACGCTGTATTTTTTGGATATTATAAATATGCTCAATTAGTTGATGATCGTGAATGGTTCATCAATAAAATGAGAAGTTCTGTTGATGACTCCAGAACAAGTTTAAAAAGTAAATATTTGAGTTCAGGAAAAAAAATAAATGAGTTTACATGGAATGGTGATGAAAAAGAAATCGGATATGAATTAGGGGCATGGCTTGTAGCTTATTTGATAGATATATTTGGAGAAGAATCTGTATATAATTTTTGGGAAAATATTGAAGAAGAAGGAGATTTTTCTAAAGCTTTTACGGAATATTTTGGTAAAGAATATGAATTATATATGGATGATTTTGATGAATTTTTAAGTAAACCTGATTCAGAAATAGTAGACCTATTGTATAGGATTTACTGAGATAAAATAAAAATTAATAATAATAAAGTTTTTTTCATATGTTTTAAAAATAATAAACTTTAGAATTTTTCTCAATGTTTAGTACCTGTAATTTCTTCAAAAAATTCATCACTGATTTTTTCCTAAAGTTCTGTGCGGATATACCGAGTCATTCTAAAATTTCTTGCCCTCAAATTCTTCCCAAACCTCTATCCCTGTATCCATAAAATCTTTAGTAGATAAAGAGAAATTATTTTTTTCACTTTCAATGTATAATTCTCTGAATAGATCTCTCATTGCTTTAAATTCACCCATCATGATTTTGTTTTTGAAATTATGTTTTGTATAAGCAGAACTTTTTCCAAGCCTTCCTAATCTATATTCAGTAACAATCATCTGAGTAACATTTTGAAAATGTGCTTGTGCTATTTGTTTCTCTTCATCGTTGAGATATTTATATCCTTTTTTCATTTTATCTATCATTTCCTGGTTACAATTATTAACAAACCACCTATGTTGTTCTGACCTAGATTCCATAGCTTGAAGAGACATGTTTGCATCGGCATCATTATGTGCAATATCCAATGTCTTTTTTTGAATTATCATTTGCCATATAAGAACACTTGCAACAACAAGAGTTGCTATTCCTGTTACTAGCTGTGCTATTTCTATTAGTTCCATTTTTTTACTCCTTAAAATAATTTTTAAGTTATTATGAAAATCATATGGAAAAGAATTATAAAAATAAAGACAGATCAGAAAAATTAAGAAAAATGGTCCCTATTTCTGAGGATGAAATAAATGACCTAAATAAATTACTTGAAGGCGTTGATAGTGCTATTGAACTAATGTCTACTTTAGTCCAACCATTTGATCAAGAAATAGATGTCTCAAAAATGTCATCAACTGTTGATGGAGAAAATTATGATTGAATCTCCAAATCTGATGTCACTTGCTGAACAGGCTAAATTATTTCGTGAAGGAAAAATAACCGCAGTAAATAATGTTAAGTCACATTTAGAAATAATAAATAATCTTAACCCTCAGCTCAATTCATTTATAACAGTTGATTCTAAAGGAGCTTTAGAACAAGCAAAAGATCTAGATAAATCACGAAATAATGGAGATAAACTTGGTCCTTTATCTGGTGCTATATTAGGAGTCAAAGATTCAATTCCTACTAAAGATATCACAACTACAAATAATTCTAGATTATTAAAAAACTGGAAACCAAAGAGAGACGCTTCAGTAATTTCTCGTTTAAAAAAAGCTGGAGCAATTATTATAGGAAAAACCAACTTAAATGAATTTGGATGGTCCCGTCCTTCTGAGTTAGACTTAAATCCACCACCTTGGTCTCCCTGGAATTCTCATCACATGTCAGTTGGATCAAGTAGTGGTTCAGGAGCTGCTACCTCAGCAAGAATGGTCAGTGCTTCTATAGGAACTGATGGAGGAGGAAGTGCCAGGCTACCAGCTGGGGCAAATAATCTTTATGGCATGAAACCAACTCATGGCTTAGTTAGCAGACTAGGTATGGATCACAATGGACATAGTGAAATATCTCCATTATCTCGGACTGCTTTAGATCTTGCATTGCTACTAGAAAGCATGTCTGGATTTGAACTAGAAGATGATATGAGCTGGCCTGAAGCTGTTCCAAATTATGTGAAAAATATTAATAAAGATATATCTGGATGGAAAATTGGTGTCCCACGTAATTTTATTGATTCTGCACCAAATGAACCTGAAATAATAAATGCTTTTGAGATTTTCTTAAATAAACTTGAAGATTTAGGATGTAAACTAGAAGAAATTGATCTAAGAGGAATGGCTGAGGCAAGAGCTGCAAACTTTATTGTACTTAATTCAGAATCATATCAGCGTCATCAAAAGTCTCTAAGATTACATTGGAAAGATTATGGTCAAATTACAAGAGTATATTTATTACAAGGTGCTTTTATATATGCAAATGATATGTTAAATGCATCCGAGATTGGTAGAGCATTCAAAAATTATTTCTCAAAATTACTTAGAGATAAGGAAATCAAGGCCATAGTAACTCCTACATCTCCTTTCGCTACAGCTGAGAGATCTCGTAGACCTGATGAACATTCTAAAGGAGTTAATGCTTGCTATACAGCTCCTTTCAATATTAGCGGTCATCCTTCAATAAGCCTTCCTGCAGGATTTGGAGACGCTGAAATTCCTATTGGAATGATGCTTACAGGAGAAATTCATGATGATAGTTCATTGCTTCAAATAGCTCATGCCTATGATAAAAAAACTGAATGGTCCAAAATTATGCCTAAATTAGTTTCGAATAATTTTTGATAATTAGCCAGCCTTAAAATCCTAAAAAGTAAAAGTTATACTTTCAAAACTCACTACAATTATTATCTTAAAATATTTTCAGTTTGATTTATACTAGAAAATTATTTAATAGTTTTGGTGCGGATGAAGAGACCTTTCATTTATACTAAATTTATACTTAGAATGCCTTATGTTTTCTTAAACTTATAATGATAGATAATGATATAGAAAAGGTGTACTAAAAGGTGTACTGATTTTTCCATAAAGTTCGGATCGGGTATGCCTAAGTTGTTTGAAATTACAGTTTAGTTATTAGATAATTCTTATATGAATTTCAAATATAAAATTTTTGTATATATATTTATTATTTTATTATCTGCATGCTCTTCTGAAACTAATGATTCTGATGAGTATTTTTTTGACAGTGAAAATGAAATTAATGAAATAACTTGTAATCAATTAGGTGAAGAATTGGTTGAAAAAGATTCTTTTCCTATAAACACTAAATATATTTATAAATTTGATGAATATTACGAACATGATGAATTTATTGTTAAGAATTACAAAGTTTTAGAAAAAACCGAAGATGATTCCGCAATAATTTCCTGTCTTTTAGAATCAGAAATTTTACAAATATCACTCGAAAAGACTACTATTGAGAAACTTATAGTTAAGGTAACTAATGAAGAAGTAAGAGTTACTAAATATGATGAATCTCCAGCTTTAGCTGAAGACTGTAATGAAGTAGGAGAGATCTTGAAAGTATCTTTTAAAACTGAGAAAATGCCAATTTTATACTATTTTGAAGATTCAAGAATTGATAATTTAGGAAAACAAGAACATGACTCAAAATTAATTGAATCTTATATTTATGATTATTATGTAGTGGATAAAAATAAAGTTTATGAAACCGATTTTTCTAAACTTTTAGATGAAGCAATAGAAGATTATGGAGCATTCGCTACTGATGAACATTACATAAGATGTGTTTTAGGATTAAGTGTAGTAAATTCTCAAAATAATATTGAACATAAAGGAGAATTTTATGTTCAGCACGAAATAAAAGTGGATTCTGATCAATTTTACAGAGTTTTTAGAATTGTAAGCAGAGAATTATTAAGTAAAATGAATCCAATTCTAGGAGCTACACCTACTCCAACGGCAACTGCAACTTCAACACCAACACCATCACCTACTCCTATTCCAACTCCTACATGGATAGATAGATTAAGATTAACTCCAACAACTGAATTACAACCAATTCCAACACCAACACTTACTCCAACTCCAATGCCACTTACATTAAATCAATGTATAGGTAAAAATCAAACTTATACATATACTGATTTTCAGACTGGTTACAAATTAAGTTATTTAGTTAGCAATGAAATTGTAGAAAAGTGTAATCAAGAAACGGAATATAGAAATTCCGATAATGCAGAATGTTTGTTAAAGCAAATGGCTAATACGTCCAGAGATCGATTTGGAAATTATGATGTAATAGATCCGGAATCATTAATGTCAAATGGGGTGTTAAAATTTGTATCCCCAGAAA
>PAOY01000035.1 GCA_002710135.1 Dehalococcoidia bacterium
TATATCTTGATATTCTTTTTTAGATTGCCATTCAATATTCATTTGTTACTCCAAGTATAAAATCCTTGACTTCCCTACTTACAAAAATAGGGTTTTCTAATATTATATTATGTCCTGATTCAGGAACCATTACAGATTTAGAATTTCTTATTGATTTAGTAAGTTTTTTTGATAAATTTTTATACTTTTCATCATTTTCTCCATATAAAATCAAAGTACTATTATTAATCTTTTTAAGTTCATTCAATAGATTTTTTTGCTTTCCTTGTCCTTGGTGTTTTAGGTTAAGCGCTAGTCCTATTGGGTTGTTTTCTAATCTGATTCTTCTATTTTTCATTCTTTTTTCTAATGGTAATTTTTTTTCTGATTCCCAGAGAGGAATAGATTCCCAATAATTTACAAAATCTACTATTCCTTTCTCTTCAAGCAGGTTTATTAGTTTTTGATCTGAATATATTCTTTTTTTCTTTTCTTCTTGATTATCTAAACCATATGTTGAGCTGCATAATATAAGTTTATTTATTTTATTTTGAAAAACTGAAGCTAGATGCATAGCTGTTCTTCCTCCAAGTGAATACCCTAATACGTTGACCATTTGTAAATTAAGCTTTTCTATGATTTCTTTAATGGAATTTATAGAATTTTCAAATGAATATTCTGACTCTTTGTAGGACATTGATTCGCCATGACCAACCAGATCTATTCTTATAATCTTAAAATATTGTTGTAAGTATTTAGACAGAATATCAAAAGATTTATTTGATCCAGTAAAACCATGAATTAGTAATAAAGGTAAACCTTTTCCTTCTAGGTTATAGTACAAATTACTCATCTAATTTATATCATCTATTACTTTTTGAATTAGGGAGTTATAGGTTAAGTAGTCTTTTTTATTAAAATTCATTTCTACAACATTTAGGTTATTTGTAAAATTACTAGATATTATTTTTTTTAGTTCATCTTCATTTTTTGGATTAAAATAATCGATACTTAAGCTTTTACATAAATCTTTGATATTTAGGTTTTGATGAGGTGTTATAAACCAATCTTCATATATTTCACTAAGATCTTTTGATTGAGGTAATAAGTTAAAAATTTGTCCTCCCTCATTATTATTTAGAAATATAGTTAAATTTTTTGAATTTCTCTTTGCAGTTATTAATCCTCCAATATCATGAGTAAATGCTAAATCTCCCAAATCAAGAAAAACATTTTTATCAGTCATACTACTTACACCTGATGCAATTGATATATTGCCATCAATTCCTGATAAACCCCTATTCCCTAAAAAAGTAATATTACTGCTTTTATTTAGGATGATGTCTAAAATTCTTATAGGTAAAGAGTTCCCAGAAATATAAAATGAGTTATCCGGAACGTTGTTTAGTATAATTTTTTTAAAATTTACTTCTTTAAGTTTATAAAAATTTTCATGTAAGCTTTTTCTAGCTTTTTCATCTATTTTTGAGAAATTATTTTTCCAATTATTATCCTTCCTGTTAAAAAGATTTTTATGATTATCTAATTCAAAAATTAAAGAATCTAAATTATGTAATTGTAAATCTATATTATAAAATCCATGAGATATTCTATTTGATGGATCAATAAAAATATGATTTTTTGAATTTTCTAATTTTTTTGAAATAAATTTAGAAACTGGAAGAGAACCTATATGTATAATAGTTTCTGGTAATAAGTTTTGACTTTCACTTCTGTATAAGATGTCTCCAGTGTCGATGATAGTATTTTCATAATAATTTTTTGAGTTTCTTAAATTAGATAATGGGTCTGCAATAATTGGCCAATTAATCATTCTTGAAAGTTCTAGGATTTTACTATTTTGATAATTGTGAGAACCAACAAGAATTATTCCCTTTTTATTTTTTACCAGATTTATAAAATTAGTGATTTTATCTTGTGATAGAATCATTTCCTTTTCGGATGTAATTTTTTTGAATTCATTCAGTTCTATTTTTTTGATTTCTTTTTCTTCTTCATCAGATGTGAAAGGTTCTTCAAACTGCCAATTAATGTGAACAGGACCTTGAGGAGAATTTTCTGAGTTATAAATAGCTTTATATGCAATATTCGAAATAAAATTAGTTTTATCAGTTATCGGTATGTCAAAAAACCAATTAATATTATTTTTATAAATATTGTTTTGGTTTAAGGTTTGATTTGCTCCCGTTTCTCTATAGTCCATAGGTCTATCTGAGGTAATTATAATCAGAGGAACTTGAGAATAGTAAGATTCAGCTATGGCAGGACTATAATTTAGTGTTGCTGTACCTGATGTGCAAATTAATACCGTAGGTCTTTTCGATACTTTAGATTTTCCTAGTGCGAAAAAAGCAGCTGATCTTTCATCTAGCACTAAATCTAAGTTAAAAAAATCTTTATATTTTAGAAAATTATTAACTAATGGAGTTGATCTAGATCCAGGACTAATAACAATATCTCTTATTGAATATTTTACTAATTGTTCTATAAAAATATTTATTTGTTTATTATGGATAATCATTTATTCTTCTAGAATAGATTTGTTTATTGCATCAAATTTTGAGTTCAATTCCTCTATTTCATATTTTACTTTTGAATTTTCAATAATTCCGTTTCCAGCAAAAGAAATTAATTCTTTATACTTACTACTATACTTAGCGCATCTTAATCCTGCAAAAAAGTATGAAGAATCATTTTCAACATAACCTATTGATCCTGTGTATAAACCTCTATCAAAAGGCTCATTATTCTTTATCCATTCTTTAGCTTGTTCTACCGGAAATCCTGCTAGCGCAGGAGATGGATGTAGGTGATCAATAAATTCAAAGAAATTATTATCTTCGATATTAGTTTCTAGCTCTATCAAAAGATGATTTATATTTCTTAGAGATTTAATTTTTAGCTTTGATTTGTTTATCTTATTTTTTGAAAGTTTTCCAAGTTCTTCTTCTAAAAACTCAACTACAATCTTATGTTCCTCTATTAGAGTTGTGTTGTTGAAATTCTTTTCTATTTCGTCCTTATTTTGTCCATAATTTGGAATAGAACCAGCAAGTGCATCTGTGGTAAGTTTTTTATTTTTATATTCAAATACTTTTTCAGGAGTAGACCCAAAGAAATAATCATTTTTGTTTTGATAAAGAAATGTTATGCAGTCAGGATATTCTTTGGTCATATTCATCAATGTTTGTTTTATATTTATTTCTATATTTTTATATTTTTTGGAATCTCCAACAACTATTTTTTCAAGTTTGCTTTTAGAAATATCATTTTTTGCTTTTTGAACTAAATTAACCCATTTTTCACTTTCATTTTGATTTTTGTTTATAAAATTTTTTTTCTTATAATCAGATCTAGAGGATTTATTAAATATTTTTTCATATAGTGTTTTATCTAAACCAAATTCTTTGACTTTTTCATTTTCAAAAATGATTGTATAAGATGGGAAGAAATATTCTGTAATAGGAAAATCTTTCCAAATAGATCCTTTGGTACTAGTAGTAGAAGTATCAAAAGAAATACTTGCAAATACTATTTTTTTTTGTTCTAGAGTCCTTAAAACTTCAGTTTTAAATTTATCTTGATTATTAAAATCTTCAAGTTTGATAGTTTTATATTTACCAAAAGAAGCCACTATTTTGTTCTCAGATGGAGAAATTAATAAACGATTAGGTTGGTTATCTAATATAGAGGATAATAAGTGAAAATAATTTTGCATATTTTTTGAATCAAATAATTATTAGATTCATTTCTATTATACTATCTTCCAAATTGATTTGTAATATTTTCATAATCTAATTTTATTACTGCTGGTCTACCATGAGGATCCCATGGACTTTCAGTTTTTTCTAAGTCATTTATTAGTTTATTACATTCTTCTTTTGTCAATGAATCTCCTGCTCTGACAGCACTATGACATGCAAGTCTTTTTGAAATTATATCTTTAGGAGTATCGGTATTATTTTTTCCAATATCTTTTGAAATTAGATCTAACAAATAACTAATATCTGCTGATTTAGTTTTATAGATTCCTAAAAAGGGTACATTTCTTACAATAATTTGCCCAGTTGCTGATTCTTCTAAATCCCATCCTAAATCCTTAAATTTATCTAGATTTTCTATAATTTTAGAGTTCATTATAGTCCCTAAATCTATATATTTTTTTATACTCAACATTTGAAATTCCTTAGAAAACTTTTCTTCTCTATACTTTTCAAAGAGAATTCTTTCATGAGCCGCATGTTGATCAATGATATAGATTCCATCTGGGCCCTCACATATGAGGAATGTATTCCTTATTTGTCCTATAAATCTTAATATAGGGAGACTTTCTTTTAGAGGATAATTTTTATTATTATCAAATAAATTTTCTTGTAAAAATTCATTATTCTCATAGATAGATAATTCTTTATTATTTTCGGAAAAAATCAATGAATTTGCTGGTATTTCTTGATTTAATGACTTTGAAATTGAATTATATATAAATGATAAGACTTCATTCTCATCAGAAAACTTAACTTCATGCTTTTGAGGATGAATATTTACGTCAACTAGATCGTAAGGGATGTGTATGTTTATTGATATTATGGGGAACTTTTTATGCTGAATAAATGGTCTATATGCATTTTCTATAGTGTATAAAATCTTGGAGTTATTTATAAGTCTGTTATTAACAAATATATTCATTCTTGACCTGTTGCCAAAATTTTTTTGAGGTTTAGATATGAACCCTGTAAGACCAAGTTTTTCTCTTTGTTCATTGATTGCAATTACATCATTCTTTGAAATTTTATAAAAGTTAGAAATCAAGAAAAATAAATCATCATCTCCACTGGTATTAATCTTACTTTTTTTATCAATAATTAGTTCAAATGAAATTGAAGGATATGATTGAGATATTCCGTTTATAAAATTATTTATTTTTGATGCTTCAGATCTACTAGAGGATAGAAATTTTAATCTTGCAGGAGTATTAGAAAAAATATCTTTTATAACTATTTTAGTACCATAATTAGAAGAAGTTTTGGTATTTTTTATAATTTCGCCGTGGCTAATTTGTATTTCCTGAGCAAAATCGTTTGTTCTTACTCTAGATGTGCAAATTATATTTGATATAGATGCAATTGAAGATAAAGCTTCTCCTCTAAAACCTAATGTATCTATGGAATATATTTCTTTTTTATTTTTTATTTTTGAGGTGGCATGTCTTTCAAAAGCCAATTCTATCTCATTAGGAAAAATCCCCTCTCCATCATCAGTTATTGATATATATTTTTTACCTCCATCTTCGATTTCAATTATTATTTTTTTTGAATTAGCATCTATGGAATTTTCAATTAATTCCTTAATAATTGATAAAGGATTTTCAATAACTTCACCTGCTGCAATCAGTAATGAAATTTCTTTAGGTAATCTATTTATTTTTTTATTCATTTAAATTTTAGTAAGACTTTTAGCCCAATAAATACTTGATATAGAAAATAATAGAGTAATAATTGCTGTAAATAAAGTAGTGATTTCTGCTCCAAAATATTCAAAAGCCCATCCCATAGGTAGCATACTAATTGGCATCAATCCCCAAGACATCATTAATAAACTTATTACTCTGGCACGATACTCTTCACCTGCATTTTCCATCATTAATGCTTGCCCTAAACTCCATCTTCCAGTTTCTGAAAAACCAACAATTATCATTGCAATAATTCCAACTATGAAGAAGCTTAAAGTTGATGCCATCAATAAACCTATCCCTGTAATAATTCCGATAATTATTAAGATCCAGCCTCGTTTTGACTCAGAACTTAATGATGCGATTAGTATTGAGGATAATATACCTCCAATACCTCCTGCTGCCATTAGGTTACCTACATCACCAGGAGACGAAAGATAAACATCTTTTGCAAATACAGGTATAAGCATTCTAAATGGTCCTGTACACATTGCTAAAATTACAGCATGAATCCATATTAGCCGAATTAATTTATTTGTTCTTAAGTACTTAAATCCATTTATTATTTCTTGAATAGTTGATGTGTTTTTATTAGATAATTTTGGAGGAAAATTAGGTACAAAACCCATAAATAATACTCCAACAGTCATCAAGATAGAAACTATTACATAAGAATTTAAAGGTCCAAAAAATTCATAAGTATAGCCTCCTATAGCCGGAGCAATCATAGTGGTTACACCCATTTGCATTGCATTTAATCCTATTGCATTGGTCAATAGTTTTTTCCCGACTAAATCTGGAATCAATGATTGCCTAGCAGGAACTTGAATAGCAAACATTGCTCCTTGAGTTACAGATACAAGGAGTAAATGACTCCAATGTAACATATTTAGATATATTAGTATTCCAACAATTATACTTTGGATTACATTAACACTCTGAGCGAATTGAATTAGCCTTTTTTTATTTACTTTTTCGCCCAGCACTCCCCCAAACATTGAAAAAAGTAACAAAGAAGGAGCAAATCCTGCTGATACAACGCCCGTTATAAACGCATCAGAAGTAATATCATAAACTAAAATACCTCTGACTGTCATTTGTATCTGAAAACCGGCCATTGAAAAACCTAAACTTAGCCAGACGTAAAGAAAATTTCTGTTTCCTAGGCTCTTGAAAATATTTTTAGAGTTTTTCAAATTGTTATTTCTCTAACTTTTGCAACAAATCTTCTAGTTCTTTTACTTTTATATAATCTTCATTAAGTAGACTGTATGCCCTACTTATATATGCAGTTATAATATCTTCAGAATTAGGATTACTTAAGTCAACATATTCAAGTAGTTTATATATTTTTCTATTTTCAGGAATAATTGTGCTTATTATTTTAATTTCTCTTTTTAATTCATCTATCTCATTAATCTCATTATTATCTTTGGAAAAATTGATTTTTCCAATAAGTTTAGTTATTTCAGCTAAAAGATCAGATTCATCCATATCTTTATACTTATGATTATCGATTTCTTTTTTGTCTATTGGGATGTCACTAATTAACTTATCAAGATCATCAAAATTTTTCGAACTAGTTAAATCTGTATATTCATTAGCTAAAGAATTAAGTTTTGACATTGATGAAGTTACATCACTTGAATTAATACTTCCTCCATAAATTAGGTCATCTTCTCTTTTTTTTGCTAAAGAGTACAAATTTTCGTAATTTCCCACAAATTTTTCAGGAATGGGAGGGAAAATCATTTTTGTCATTTCTTCGTCAGGAATTTGATCCTTAAACATTTCAGGTATATATTTAGTCAAATCTCCTGATATTGGGAAATCCATAACATAAGATGCATATAATTCATCATATTCTTCAAAATAAATAATGGCATGGCCTTTGGGACTATTTTCATTGCCATATTTAAAATCTAAGTTAGACATATAATATTTTTTCCTTGTTTTAAAAGTTATTAATACTAAAATAAATGTAGGAGTAAAAATGCTTTACAAAATACTAGTATTACCAATTCTACAACTTATTAACCCAGAGTTCTCTCATTTAATAGCTGAAAAATTTTTTCAATTACATTTTTACAAAGTTTTTAATCTTTTTTTGTTTAGAAAAAAGTCCAATGAAATCCAAACTAATGTATTAGGCTTAGAGCTTAATTCTCCCATAGGGTTAGCTGCAGGGTATGATAAAAATTGCAGAATATTATACCCTTTATTATCATTAAATTTCGGATTTGTTACGGGGGGAACAATTACATTGCAAGAAAGATTTGGAAACCCTAAGCCTAGACTTTTTCATATTCCAAAAGAAAAATCTTTAATTAATTCATTAGGCTTCCCAAGTCTAGGGCTTGAAAAAATAATTAAGAACTTGAGATCTGAAGCAGATCAAAGAATATTTTTATCAGTTTCTGGTATTAAACATGATGAGATAATTTCATGTATAAAATCATTAGAAAATAAAACTAGAGTTTTTGAAATAAATATTTCTAGTCCAAATACCGAAGGATTAAGATTATTTCATGATCCGAAAGAGTTATCTAAACTTATAAAAGAAATTAAAATTGTTACAAATAACAAAATTTTAGTAAAACTACCTCCATGGTTAGAATCAGAAAATAATGATCTTTTAAACTTAGGTAAAACTGCGATTGATTCAGGAGCTGATGGATTAGTAGTTGCAAACAGTTTACCTATAGATGATGAAAAATTAGCAGTTGGAAAAGGTGGTAAATCAGGAAAAATATTAACCAAAAATACTTTTAGAATGGTTTCAGAAGCCAGATCAGTTTTAGGACCAGATCCTATTATAGTAGCATGTGGAGGTATTTTTGAAGCAAAGGATGTATGGAATGCTTTAGCTTCAGGTGCAGATTTATGTCAGGGTTATACAGGATTTATATACGAAGGTTTATCATACGCTCACAATATAAATAAAGAATTAAAAAAAATTATGGATGATAAAAAAATCAGATCTACAGAGGAGATTAAAGGGGAACCTTTATTATGATTTTTTCGTCATAATTTCATCGTAAAAAGGCATAGATTCTTGAGCTCCATATCTTGTTACACTAATGGCAGACCCAATAATTGCATTTTCTATTGATTCAAATAATTCTGCTCCTGAAGCTAAAAAGGCTCCTAAAATTCCAGTGAAAGCATCTCCAGCAGCTACACTTGCTCTAACTTTTGGAACCTCGTATGGTTCGAAGTATCTTTCTTCATTTTCATTCATAAAAAAAGCCCCATTTTCACCAAGAGTAATAATACAATTTTTTATTCCTTTTGATATGAGTAAGTTACAAGATTTTTTTGCATCATAAATACTTTTGATTTTTATTCCTGTCATATACTCAGCTTCGGTTTCATTTGGAGTGATAAAATCTGCCATTTTATAATAATCAAACTTAAGATTTTCCCTGAAAGGTGCAGGGTCTAATATTATGGGAATCTTATTTTCTCTAGCAGTTTTCATAAATTCTCTAGTAATTTGTTCATCTAGTTCGTTTTGTGTTATTAATATTTTGCTTTTATTAATAATTTTCTTAAATGAATCAACTAGGTGTAAATCTTTTTTTTCATTAGCTCCATAAACTGCATTAACATGATTTTCTCCACTATTTGTTGTAAGAATAATAGCAATTCCCGAATGTAAATTTTCATCAACAAATATATTTGAAGTAATGATTTTTTCATTTTCTAAATAATTTTTTAATTCTGATCCGTAACTATCGTTACCTATAAAGCCGAAAAAATTTATAGATTCACTATTAGATACTCTAGCTGCAGCAACAGCTTGATTACCTCCTTTTCCTCCCGGTGCTGTATAAAACTTATCGCCTACTACAGTTTCTCCTGGGTTTGCAGGTCTATCTAAATTCATTATTAAATCCATATTTAATGCACCTAATACAGATATTGAAGAATTTTTAGTATCTAATTTCATACGATAAGCCTAAAAGTTTATTATCAGTTATAATAATATAAATGTTTTATATCAACAAGTAATATAATTTAAAAATATGGCTAATGTAAAAATCCCCACTCCGTTAAGATCACTAACAAATAATGAAACATCTGTTGAAATAAACGGCGATAAAATTATAAATATTATTCAAAATCTTGATCAAAAATTTCCAGGTGTTAGTGAAAGAATAATGGAAAATAATGAATTAAAGCATTTCGTCAATATTTACATAAATGGAGAAGATATAAGATATTTAGATTCATTAGAAACCAAGGTTAATTCATCTGATGAAATTGCTATAGTTCCTGCTGTAGCTGGTGGCTAAATAATTATTTGTCTTAAGGAATCTATTACTATTGATTCCTCAACATCTTGAGAAATTATTGCGTTTCCAATTGAATCTAATAAAACCCATTTCACCTTTCCATTAGAAACTTTTTTATCCATTTTAATTGCATCTAAAATATTTTTAATATCAATATTTTCTATTTTGACAGGCAAATTATAAGCCTTTAATATATTTTCTTGCCGATCTACTATTTCCTTATTTATATAACCTTTTCTCATTGAAATATTTGCAGCTGCCATCATTCCAATACTTACAGCCTCACCGTGCAAATATTGGTTATAATTACTTATTTTTTCTATAGCATGTCCCACTGTGTGACCATAGTTTAATTTAATCCTTTCATCTCCTCTTTCAAATTCATCTTCTGATACTATTTTTGCTTTAATTGCAACGGATCTTTTTAGTATTTCAGCTGAATAGTCATTGTTTAGTTTATAAATTTTTTCGTGATTTTTTTCAAACTCAAGAAAAAGTTCTAAATCTTGAATTAGAGAATGCTTAATTGCTTCTGCCCATCCACTAGTTTTTTCTCTATCAGGTAGAGATCCTAAGAAGTCTAAGTCTTCAAAAACAAGCTTTGGTTGATAAAAAGAACCTACAAGATTTTTTCCTTCTGGTAAATTATAAGCTACTTTTCCTCCTATAGCCGCATCTGTCATCGAAGCAAGTGTTGTTGGAATTTGTATAAATGGAATCCCTCTAAGATAAGTAGAAGCTGCAAATCCTATGATATCTCCAGCTACCCCTCCTCCCATTGAAATTATAAAGTCTTTTCTTTCTGCTTTCATATCAGCCAACCAGTTATATATTTTTGAAACAGTTGAATGTGTTTTTAGTTCTTCAGAAAATTCCATTGATAATGAATTTGTTATAAATCCTTGAGATTCTAATGACTCATGTAAGCTTTTTGTTTGTTTAGGAAACATAGATTTATCAGCTATCAGGAAGCATCTTTTGTTATTTAGGTTAGCTTTATCAAGTTCTGTACCTAGTTCTCCAAGTATAGATTTCCCTACAATTACTCTATAATCTCCTTGAGATGTATTTATAGTTGATGCTAAGTATTTATTTCCCATAAATTTTTCTTATTTCCATAACTATTTGATTTATATCTTTTTCGTTAGTATTAATCTTTATATTAGCAACATTGTAAACGCTTAGCCTACTATTGAATAAATTTATAATATTTTCTTTTTTTACATTAGATCCTATAAGAGGTCTTATTTCACTAGATTTATTTAATCTTTTAAAAATAGAATCAACTGAAGCTTCTAACCATATGATAAAACCTTTATCTTGCATAATACTAAGGTTTTTATCAATAGTTGGGATTCCTCCTCCTGTAGCAATAATATTATTTTTTGAAAAATCTATTTCAGATAAAACTTTCGTTTCAGTTTTTCTGAATTCATCTTCACCATTATCTAAAATTATTTCACCAATGGTTTTACCTTTTTGAATTTCTATGATTCTATCTGTATCAATGAAATTGTAGCTTAGAGACTTTGCCAAACTTTTTCCTACTGAACTTTTACCAGACCCAGAAAATCCTATCAAAAATAAATTTGATAAATCTTTTTTATTTTCCATATTCTTTGAAGCTTTTGATATAAGAAACAAAGTTTCTTTTTATTTCCTGCAAACTGTCTCCTCCAAACTTTTCTAAAACTACTTCAGTTAATGCAAGAGCTAACATTGCTTCTCCAACTGGACAAGCTCTACTAACTTGGCAAATGTCTGATCTATTGTAAGCAGCTTCAACAACTTCTCCTGAAATAATATCTACTGATGGAAGAGGACTGGTCATAGTTGCTATTGGCTTTATAGCGACATTCACGACGATACTATTCCCATTCGACATTCCCCCTTCTATCCCCCCTGAATGATTAGATATTTGAGAAAAGTTTCTTGGGTCTGATTTATTAGGTTCAATTACATCTTGAACTTCTTTTCCTAATTTTTTGGTATTTTCAAATCCATTTCCTATTTCAACTCCTTTGACAGCATTTATAGAAATCATGGCTTGTGCAATTTTCCCATCCAATTTATTATCCCAATGAGTGTGGCTTCCTAGTCCTAGGGGAACATTTTGTGCAATCACTTGAAAAATACCACCTATGGTAGTTCTTTCTTTTTTTACTTGATCTATAACTTTCTTAAATCTATTGTCTTCTTCACTATTTGATGCTCTTACCTCAGATTTTTCTACATAATTCCAATCAATATCATCTAAATTATTTATTTCAGATTCTTCCCAACCTACTGATTTAACTCTAGATTTTATTTCAACACCTAGTTCTGATAAAAATTTTTTACATATTGATGCAGCTGCTACTCTTGCTGCAGTTTCTCTTGCACTAGCTCTTTCAAGTACATTTCTTACATCTTTGTGGTTGAATTTTAAAGTACCAGGAAAGTCTGCATGACCTGGGACTATTTTAGTTTGTAACTTTATATCTTCTTCTGGGTCTACTGGAGTTATTGACATGGGTGTCGTCCAATTTACCCAGTCCTTGTTTTCTATCCAGAGAGATATTGGAGAACCTAGTGTTTTTCCATGTCTTACACCTGTAAGAATCTCCGCTTTATCTTTTTCAATTTTCATTCTTCCGCCTGATCCATATCCTTTTTGCCTTCTAGACATATCTTTTTCAATATAATCTTCGTCAATAGATAAATTTGAAGGAATTCCTTCAATTATTACGCTCAGGCCTTTACCATGAGATTCTCCAGCTGTTAAGAATCTAAATTTTCCCATTTTTAATCCTCAATTATTTTTGGTTATTCCAACCGCTTGTAGCATTTTTTTTACAGGGGCTTTTTCCCTTGTAACTAGTTCAAAGCCCTCTATTGCTTGAAAAACAAGCATTGTTATACCACCTATTGTTTCAATATCGTTATCTTTTGCTTGTTCAATGAAAGGAGTTATTTCAGGAGAATAAACTAAGTCATAACATAAGGCTCTTTTATTAATATTATCAGTATTTATTGGAGATTTGTTTGGATCAGGTCCACCATGCATTCCAACTGAAGTTGTATTAATTATCAAATCTAAGTCACTAACAAAATCTTTATCACTAAGTTTTGATGAATCTATTATTTTGATATCTTTACCTACCTTATGAAAATTACTAACTAAATCTTTTGCATTTTTTTTAGTTCGATTATAAATATAAATGCTATTTGCATTCTCATTAATTAATGCCATGCAAATTGCTTTTGCAGATCCTCCTGCTCCAAGTACAAGGCAATCCTTATTAGTGATTTGTTTCCCATAATAGGTCAAGCTTTCTTTGAAACCTATCCAATCAGTATTGTATCCTTTCAATCTACCTTCAGAATTTACTACCCAATTTACAGCATTCATTTCTTTGGCTGAATCATCAATCTCTTCAATAAAAGAAATAATAGAATTTTTATGAGGTAGTGTTACACAAAATCCAAGGATATTAGGATTTCTTAATTCTTCGATTTTTTTTTCAAGATTCGATGGATTAACTTCCCATACGTTAAATTCAATGTCTAAATTTAATTCTTTAAACCCTGCTTCATGAATTTTAGGGGATAGAGTGTGACCAAGAGGATATCCTAATATGCCGATCTGTTTCATAAATTACCTTTTGATACTAGATAATTTTCCAAAATAAGTACAGCTGAAGCAGAATCAATCTTATCTTTGATTTTTCTTTTATTCGAGTCTAATTCCTTTAGGTATTTCTCAGCTTGCTTAGTTGTTAATCTTTCATCCCACATAATAACTTTAATTGTTTTGTGTTTGGATTTAATTAAGTTCGAAATTGATCTAGAATACTTAGCTCTTTCACCTTCCCTGCCACTTAATAACTTAGGCAGACCAATAATAATTTTTTCTACTTTCTTATCTTCAATAATTTTTGATATTTTTTCAAGAAAATTATCTTTAGAACTAATATAATCTAATGGAGTACATAAAGAAGATATTTCATTAGAAATTGCTACTCCTGTTCTTTTTATACCTATATCTAATCCTAAGATAGTCATTTTTTTAGATTTTTTTCTAGAATATTTTTAGATTCATTAAAGAATTTCTCAAAATTTTTAATATCTTTGATTCCTACTTGTGCCGAAAGTTTATTTCCACCACCACCACCATTAGATTCTTTAGCAATTATTTTAGCTACTTGTCCTGCTTCAAAATCTATATCATCAGTTGCCATTATGACAATCACTCCTTTATCTTCAATTATTGAACCCAATATAGCTAAACCACTGCCTAGTTTTGTTCTTAGATTATCTCCGGCATTTCTTAATGCTCCAATATTTGAAGCAGATACTTTTGAACATGAAATTTTTGTTGATCCAATATTAAATTCTTGACTAATAGATTTATCATTATTCCCCATTGATAAATTTGTAATTTGCATATTAAGATTTTCTATTTGCTTTTGTTGTTCTTTAGAAAGTTTTTGTAACTGATTAAATTTTTCAACTACATCTTCATTATTTGAACTAAGAGATTTCATTATTTCGTTTACAATTTTTTGGTTGCTATCTACGATATTTTCAGTTCCAATTCCAGTAGTAGCAAATATTCTCCTATTACCAGATCCAATCCCTGTCTCAGAAACAATTTTGAATAATCCTATTCCACCTGTTCTATCCATATGAGTTCCACCACATAATTCAAAACTCCATGGAGCATCAATCCTGATTGTTCTTACATCATTTTCATATTTATCATCGAAAAAAGCTATAGCACCTTCATCAATAGCTTTTTTGTAAGTAGTATTGCACACTTCAACTTTTATATTATTTCTTATATATTCATTAACCCTAAATTCAATATTTTTTATTGAAGATTCGTTAAGTGATTCTAGGTTAGTGAAATCAAATCTTAAGTAATCAGGATGCACAAGAGAACCTGACTGACGAACATGAATTCCGATTATTTCTCTAAGAGCTGCATGCAGTAAGTGAGTTGCAGTATGGTTTCTTTTTATCTTTTCTCTTCTTTCTTCATTAACTATTAATTTAATTAAAGAACCATTAGTAATTTCGCCTGATTTCATTTTAGATTTATGAATAAATAATCCTCCATAGGGAGATACTGTATCTATAATTTCAAATTCTCCTGTTTTAGAGGTGCCAATTCCTTTGTCCCCTACTTGTCCACCCTTTTCAGCATAAAAAGGAGTTTTATCAGTAATAATCTCAAATTCATCATCCTGAATGATTTTTTCTACGATTTTATTGTCTTTAATAATTGCTAATATTTTAGATTCGGAATTAAGTGTTTCAAATCCAGTAAATTCTGTTGGTTTTAATTTTAAGGAGGAGTATAGTTTTTGGGATATATTCTCAGAATTTTTTTCACTGATGTTTTTTGAGGACATTTTCTGTTCTTCCATTATCCTCAAAAATTCATCTTTATCAACATCTAATCCATTTTCCATACATATTTCTGTTGTGATCTCTATAGGGAATCCATAAGTATCATACAATATAAAAGCTTCATTACCTGATATTAATTTATTTTTTTTCTTACTATCGTTTTTAGAAAATATTTCATTAGCCGCGTCCTCTGATGCCTTGAATCTTTCTACATTACTTAAATCAATTCCGCGTTTCTTCATTAGTTCATTCAATACTTGTGTACCAAAGTTTAATGTTTTATTGAAATTTTCCTCTTCCTTATTAAGAACTGAAGTTATAAATTTTAATTTTTCCTCTAGCTCAGGATAAACATGTTTAAGCTTTCTAGATGTAATATCTGCTATTGGAGACAATACAGGGAATTCTAAACCTAATTTTTTTGCAGTAATCATACCTCTTCTTATTAACCTTCTCAATACATATCCTCTGCCTGTATTTTCTGGTAATACACCATCTGCTATAAGAAAGGATGCTGATCTTCCATGTTCAGCTATGATTCTTTTAAATTTTAATGATTCAGAGTCTTGTTGTGGGGCTTTGTCATCTAGATATTCTAAATGATCCTTAAAAATATCAGTTTTATAAGCAGTCTCTTTGTTATTTAAAACAGCTACTGTTCTTTCTAGTCCCATGCCAGTATCTATATTATTGAAAGGGAGAGGCTTATCATTTCCACTTATGTCTCTATAAAATTGTGTAAAAACTAAATTATATAGTTCAATAAAATCATCATGTATATTTGGTCCCCAGTTTGGATTATCAAATTCTAAATCATTCATTTTACCTTGATAATAATGTAATTCTGTACAAGGGCCACATGGACCTTCGTCTCCTGCAGGACCCCACCAGTTGTCCTCATCTCCAAACTTATATATATACTTTTCTTCTATACCTAAATCAATCCAAATCTGTTTAGTTTCATCATCATCTTTATATACCGTAAAAAAGAGCCTGTCTTTTTCAAATCCAAGGACATCAATCATAAACTCCAATGCCCATTCACAAGCTTCTTTTTTGAAATAATCACCGAAACTAAAATTTCCAAGCATTTCAAATAAAGTTAGGTGAGTATCGTCTCCTACTTCTTCAATATCGGTGGTCCTAAAACATTTTTGAGAAGTTGTTATTCTTTTGTTCGGAGGCTCCTTTTCTCCAGAAAAATATGCTTTAAATTGAGCCATACCAGAGTTTGTAAGCAATAGAGAAGGATCTCCACTTGGAATTAACGATGATGAAGGCATAATAAGATGATTTTTTGACTCAAAAAATTTCAAAAAACTATCTCTGAGTTGATCTGCTGTTTTCGGTGTGTTCATAAATTTTAGTACTAATTATATATATATTACGATAAAGAATGTTAGTTTGTCTTGGTTTTTATCTGCTCAAATATTTTCTTCCTCCATCCGCTTATTTGGATTTTATTTGATCCAAAATATTTTTCTAAATCTTTTTTATTTGCTACCAGTTGCTGAGATATATTAAGCTCTTCTGATAAATCAAGTAATAATTTTTGATATTTTTTAACATTTGTTCTTTTTTGTTTCAATTTTTTTGGAATATTTTCTGAAAAATCAAATTTTTTAAATAAATCGGAATAATCATTAGAATTAAAAAATTTATTTATATCTAATCTTTCTTTCTTTAATTCATCAATACTTAGATATTTTTTTGAAGATAACTTAATAATATTTTTATCATTTAAGAACCAAGTCTTAGGTATATTTCTTTTCCTAGAAATATCTTCTCTATATTTAGAAAGCATTATAAAGAGATTTTTATTTATTCCTGAAAAATCACTTAGTTTTATTTTTTTCCATGAATTTATTGGATCTTTTTTAGATTTATTATCCCGTAATACTTTTTCTAATTCTTCCTTGTACCAATTTCCCTTTTTTTCATTTTCTAGAATTATAGATATTTTTTGGTATATTTTTTCTAGATATATAACATCGTTTGCTGCATAATTAATTTGTTTATTTGTCAATGGTCGCTTTATCCAATTGGAAGTTTGTAGCTCTTTATCAATTTCTATATTTAGATATTTTTTTACCAAATTTTTGTAACTAATATGATGTTCTAGATCAATAAATGCATTTGCTAATTGGGTATCAAAAAAGTTGGTTGTTTCTATAGAAAAAAAATCATTAATAATGTCTAAATCTTGTTCATAATCATGAAATATTTTTTTATATTTTCTATTCTTAAATATATTTTTTAATACACTGACATTTTTATTCTTATCAAGGCAATCAAAAATAAATACATTTCCATTTACCGCTAGTTGAATCAGACAAAGAATAGGATAGTAAGTTTTTTCTCTAATAAATTCTGTATCAACAGAAATGATTTGGCTTTTGTTTATCTCTTCTAAAAAAAAATTAATATTAGATTTATCTGTAATTAAGTTAATGTTCATAATTAATATTTATAATGACCTAGTTTAATATTTTTATCAGATCATAGAGTGTATTTATCACATAATCAGGCTTAATCTTTTTTTCATATGAATCATTTTTTCTGTCGATTAATACATTTTTTATATTGAGTTTTTTCGCTCCGGAGATATCCCCGTCTAAAGTATCTCCAATCATAATTATTTCTGAAAAATCTAGTGATAATTTTTTACAAATAAGTTCATATGGTTCGCTATGAGGTTTACCCTTATTACATTCAGAAGAAGTTACTATTTCTGAATTCTCTGATGAAAAAAAACTCAATAGTCCTGAAACACTTATTTTTTTTCTTTGGTGAAATTGCATTCCATTTGTAAGTATTCCAAGTTTATAATCTTTTAGTTTAGTAATTGTTGGAATTACATCTTTAAATGACTTAATTCCATCCCACATAAAAAATTTATAATTGTCTATGATATTTTTTACATTGATTCTACTTTTAGAAATACCTAAATTTTTAATTATCCCTAACCACATTTCATTTTGAGCATCCAAATATATATTATTTAGATATTCAGCGATTTCACCGAAACCTCCGCAATCAGCCCATAAAATATCTCTTCCTCCAAATTTTGCATCTAAATACTCAGAAAAATATTTTTTTGACCCAATCGTATCTATTGTTTCAATCATGATTTTTAATATTTCAGTATTAGGCATTTTAAAATCTGGGAAGAATGTATTGATAGTTCTTATATAATTGAAATCATATAAATCATCGTGAACGGTCAATGTATCATCTAGGTCGAAAACTAAGCCTTTTATCATAAGTTAGAAATAATCGATTTTGTTACTTCTGATGTAGAGGAATTTCCTCCAAGATCAGGAGATATTGATTCACCAAGTTCTAATACCTTTTTAACAGAATTTTCAATAATTTCTGCACTTTCATTTTCTCCTAGATGTTTCATCATTATTCCTGCAGTTAGTATTTGAGCCATTGGATTTGCTATACCTTTTCCTGCAATATCAGGTGCTGATCCATGTGTTGGTTCAAACATAGAAGGGCTTGTTCTGGTAGGGTCTATATTTCCACTAGAAGCTAGACCCATTGAACCTGTGATAATTGCTCCTATATCAGTCAAAATATCACCAAAAAGATTACTAGCAACTACAACATCAAAGTTTTCTGGTTTTCTTATAAAATCCATGCATGCAGCATCAATTAATAATGAATCTGTACTAACTTGAGGATAATCTTTTTTTACTTCTTCAAAAGTTCTATCCCATAAAACCATAGAGTATCCTTGAGCATTTGATTTTGTTATTGAAGTGACATGCATCTTTTTATTTCTTTCGATTGCTAAGTCAAAAGCATATCTAATTACTCTTTCACAGCCTTTTCTTGTAAAAACTGCACTTTGAACAGCTACTTCATCTGGGAAATTTTGATATTGAAATCCTCCTACGTTAGCATATTCTCCTTCAGTATTTTCTCTAACAACAACTAGGTCTATATCATATGGTTTCAAGTCCTTGAGGGGAGTATTTACTCCAGGATACAATATTGAAGGCCTTACACATGCAAATTGATCAAATGCTCTTCTGATTGGAAGGAGTAGGCCGTTAAGTGTAATATGATCTTGAATTTCTGGGTGCCCTACTGCTCCTAGAAAAATAGCATCAAATGATTCTAATTGTTGAATACCATCTTCTGGCATCATTATTCCATTTTTAAAATAATATTCAGAACTCCATTCAAACTCCTGGAAATCTAGATTGTAATTTTTGTTATTTTCTAAAGCCTTCAATACTTCAATCGAGCTATTTACAACTTCTACTCCAATACCATCTCCGGGAATTACTGCTATTTTGTAAGTTTTCATTTTATCTCCTATTGTTTTTCTATTATTTGAATTATCCCTGCCATATCATCCATTTCTTTACCATCTTTTTTTAGTTCATCATATAATTTTTTTGAAGTTTTTGTTAAAGGTAAGTTTACCGACAAATCTTTTCCTAGTTGATCAATTATTGAAATATCTTTATGAATATTTCTTGCAGGAACTGATGATCCCTCAAATTCTCTATCTCTTATTATTGGAGCACATCTTTCTAACATTCTTGAAAAGCCAAAACTTACTTGTAATATTTCCATAGCTGAATCGATATCGACATTTGATGCGTTAGTTAAGGCTAGTGCTTCAGCTGCAGCTGTTGTATGTACAGCTGTTAATAATTGATTTATTAGCTTCATTGAAGTTCCTGCTCCATTTTCACCCATATGTTTTACAGTCGTTCCCATCATTTTGAAATAATCTAAAGCTTTGTTGTAAGGTTCTATATTTCCTCCAACCATAATAGATAATGTTCCATCTTTAGCACCAATGGGTCCTCCAGAGATGGGAGCATCAAGAAATTCTGATCCTTTTTCTTTACAAAATTCAAAACATTTTTTAGAGGTTGCTAAATCTACAGTTGAGTGGTCTATAATAATTTTTTTTTCAGAAGTTTTAGATAATAAGCCCTCATTGCCTGTTATTATTTCTATAGAAGTCTGAGTATCAGGTAAACATGTTAGTATAATGTCACTTTTTTCTGCTAGATCTTGTAAAGAGTATGCGCCTTTTGCTCCTCTTTTTTCCATAGAAGATATTTTTTCCTTATTTCTTGTATAAACTGTAAGATTTGCATTTTTTTCAAGAAGATTATTTGCCATTCCTTGCCCCATATTTCCCAGTCCAACAAAACCAATTCTTTTCATAATTTTCCTCATTCTAAATTTATTTTTATATTTTCTATTAATTTATTTATACTTTTCTTTATAATTTCATGAGAATTTGCTGCATTATGAGGAGTTAGTATGACATTATGTAAGCTTTTCAGCTGGTTATTTTTAGATAATGGCTCTTGCTCAAAAACATCAAGTGCTGCACCAGCTATTTTCCCACTTACTAAGGAATTATAAAGAGCCTGCTCGTTTATTAATTTACCCCTTGCAGTATTTATTATTATTGCGTTTGATTTCATCCTTGAAAATTCTTCAGAACTTATTAAGTATTCAGTTTCTTCAACTATTCTTGTATGAAGAGTTACTACATCAGAATTTTCTAGTAAAAATTCTAAATCAGAAACTTTTCCGAATTCTTGAAAACTTAATGTTCTGACATTATCCATTCTGATTACTGGAGTAACAATTATTTTCATCCCCAAATTAGAGCCGATTCTTGCAACCTTTTCCCCAATTGCACCTGCTCCTACAATACCTAACGTTTTTCCTTCAAAAAGATCAACTTCGATTGATGGCCATTCATTATTTCTAACCCTTCTGTCTAACTCTGGTATTTTTTTTAATAGAGATATCATTAATCCAATTGAGTGTTCTGCAACTGAGTTAGTTAAGATATCAGGGATATTAGTAACTGCTATTTTGTTTCTGTTTGCAGCATCTAAATCTATATGATCTAGTGCTATACCAAATACAGCTATATGCCTTAAGTTTGGTAGATTTTCTATAATGTTATTATTTATTTTTGTAGTAGCTTTAGTTATAACAGCTGTATGAGCTTCCCTCAGCCTTGATAACACTTCTCTTGATCCGGAAGGTAGCGATCTGAAAACTTCTATTTCATGATTAATTTTTAGATCACCAAATAATGAAGGATCATATGAAACTACTTGAGGTTCGTCATCAACTATTACTATTTTGGACATTATAAAAAAAACTCCATTGAAAATTCTATTATAATGTTCTTATCATCTATAAAAAACATTATTTCATGTCAGCATATAAAATTTTGTACTGGAAAGAAATTCCTACACAACTTAAATATAAAGATAATGATGGAAATGAAGGATCATTCCCTCTGAGTCTCTTTTTTCAGACAGCAATAGATGCTGTTGCAATGCATGATGGATCTATAGAAAGTGGAGCTTATTTAGATGCTTGGGATTGGGGTCCAGAAATACAGACTACTCTCGCTCCAGAAGAAATTATAAAACAATTTGATGATAATATTCCCAAGTCATTTATTAACAAAATAAAATCTTTAGAAGACGAAGGGAATAGATCAGGTTTGCCTGGATCAATAGACTCATGGTTCAAAATTTAAAAGATAGTTCAAAAAAAATCTTAGATGATATTAATAAAGGTAAAATATTTTTACTTGATGGAGCAACTGGTACTTTTCTTCAAAACAATGGTCTTGAAGCAGGCGGATGCCCAGAGCTAATGAATATTGAGTTTCCTGAAGTTATTTCAAAAATGGCTCATAGCTATTTTTCTAATGGAAGCGATATTGTTCTTACAAATACTTTTGGAGGAAATTACTACCGATTGAAACATTATGGATTAGAAGAGAGAGTTATTGAAATAAATAAAATAGCTTCAGAAATTGCAAAAAAAGCTGCTTCGGACTATCAAGACAAATATGTTTTTGGTTCAATAGGTCCAACCGGTGAATTTCTAAAACCTTTGGGAAATGTATCTGAAGAAGAAATGTATGAATGTCTCTATAATCAAATGAAAGGTTTATATGATGGCGGAGTTGATGCTTTTGTTATAGAAACTCAGATCGCGACAGAAGAAACTTTACTAGCATTAAGGGTTGCAAAAGAAAATTTTAATCTTTTGAATATAGTTTCATTTGTTTATGACAAGGGACCAAAAGGTTACTTTACAATGTTTGGCCTTTCACCTTCAGAAAGTGTTGATTTGTTTTTTAAGTCAGGAGCGGATATTGTCGGAGCAAATTGTGGCAATGGATCAGAAAAAATAGTAGAAATTTCTAAAGAAATTAGATCTAAAACAAAGAATCCTGTTTTGGTTCAAGCAAATGCAGGTATACCAATTATAAAGAAAAACGATATAATTTATCCAGAATCACCAGAAGATATGGTTAAAGAATATAAAAAGTTAATAGAAATGAATATAAATATTTTAGGTGGATGTTGTGGAACAAATGAAGAGCATATTAATGCCTTTTCAAAAATAATAAGGAGTCACAATGAAAGTATCTGATGTAAAAATCAAATTTGGAAAATGTCTTGAACTTGTATCCATGGATCCTAATTTTCATAACATTAGTGTAGGACTGTTTATCAAAAAAGATATCTTAACTGTATGGTCTTACAGTAAAAAAGAAGGAGTAGAGTCTAGATTAAATCAAATAAGAGACAAAATGGTTGAATTCGGAGGATTAAATCACTTAGATGAAGACTTTAAAATGACTGTTCCTAAAGGCGCTCTTATCGAAAGACCATTGAAATTTTTGTTTAGTCAATGTGTGGAAATGTCACCCGAAAAAAAATCTGACAAAGGTATTATTACTGCCAAAGACAATAAAACTAAACTGACCTTTAAAGTTAGTGGGTCTCAACAACAAGATAAATATATATATACTGTATCCGCTGAGGGTGAACATGAAAAACCAGGTCTTAGAATACGTGCTGTTGTTGGAGGTTTCATAAAATATGGAGAATGCATTAGAAATGATGTAGATTCCTTTCATTTCCCAGATAACAATGCACATGAAGAATACGTAAGAGTATTACTTCCTTATGCAAGAAATGTAAGTGCTGTTGAACAGATGTTAGAAGCATCTGATCAAGCTGGACAAATGACTACTCAAAGCTTAGGGTTTTCACAATAAAGGGGAAAAAATGATAAAACAAATGACAAAAAAAGAAAGAGTTTTAGCAGCCCTAAATAGATTAGAAGTTGATAGACCTCCGGTTGCGAACCCAACTTCTGTTGCTACTGTAGAAATGATGGATTTAGTAGATGCTCCATTTCCAGAAGCATGTAGATCGGCAGAATTAAATGCAAGGCTTGCAGCGACAGAAATTACTGAATTCGATTTTGATGCAATTGCTCCATATTTTTCAATTATTCAAGAATCTAGTGCAATTGGATGTGAAATGCAGTGGGAGCAAAAAGATAACTGGCCTACTGTTAGAATGAGTAATCCTATTTGGAAAACATCAAGTGATATAAAAGTTCCATCAGATTTCTTAAATCATCCTGATGTTAAGGTTATAACTGATTCTATTAGAATCTTGAAAAAGGAGTTTGGAGATGATGTCCCAATTATTGGAAAAACAATGGGGCCATGGACTTTAGCTTACCATGTTTTTGGTGTTGAGACATTCCTATTGGGATCAGTAGATAATCCTGATGAAACTATTAAGTCTCTGGAAAAACTTCAAGAATTTACATACTTATTTGGAGAGGCTCAAGTTGATGCTGGCGCAGATGTTCTAACTATACCAGACCATGCCACAGGAGATTTAGTATCAGGTCAATACTATCAAAAATTTTTACAGGATATTCATACTGAAATGGCACAAAGATTTACAGTCCCTCTAATACTTCATATTTGCGGTAGAACAGTAGATAGAATGCCTTATATTGCTGAAACTGGCATGCATGCATTTCATTTTGATTCCAAGAATTCACCTCAAGAAGCAATGGATGCAGTAAATAATAAAATTGCTCTTGTAGGAAATATTAATAATCCAGAAACTTTATACTCAAAGGAAGCAGACGATGTTAAGAAAGAAGTTTTTGAGTGCTTAAATGCTGGAGTCCAGCTTATTGCTCCAGAATGTGCTATTCCATTAAAAACAAAAGCTGAAAATCTTGTAGCAATAAATGAAGGTATTACTGACTGGCTAGCGGAAACAAATTCGTAGATTTGATAAAATAAAAATATAATTAACATATTCATTAAAAATAGGACTATTTATGTTTGATCATGAAGGACTTTCAAAAGAATTTGAGTGGGTAACTAAAGAAAGTGAAAAAAAACATATTGGTGGGGCTATATCAAATACCTCCTACGAAATGCAAGAGATTTCATATGCTCTAATTACTGGAGATAATAATGCAGTTGATGAGTTAACAAAAAAAGCTCTAGATAATGGATCTACAGCAAACGAAATACTTGATGATGGATTATTAAATGGTATGGCAATAGTAGGTGTTAAGTTTAGAGATAATGTTATATTTGTTCCCGAAGTATTGATATCTGCAAGAGCGATGAAAGCTGGTATGACTCATATCGAACCAATTTTATCTGAATCTGGAATTGAACCTCAAGGAATAGTTCTTATGGGTACAGTTAAGGGTGATTTACATGATATTGGAAAAAATTTGTGTATCATGATGCTAAGAGGAGCAGGTTTTACTGTTCATGATTTAGGAGTAGATACATCTCCAGAAGACTTTGTTGATGGTTTTGAAGAACATGAACCTGACGTAATTGGAATGTCAGCGCTTTTGACAACAACAATGCCTAATATGGGAAGGACTATCCAATATTTTGAAGATATTGGATTAAGAGAAGAAGTTAGAATGATGGTTGGCGGAGCTCCAGTTACTCAAGAATTTGCTGATGAAATGGGTGCAGATGGATATGGAGAAAGTGCCGTTGATGCAGTTGATAAAGCAAAAGAGCTTGTAGAGCTTCTTAAAGATTTAAAGAGTTAGATTTATATGACTTATAAAAAGTCTAATTCTAATAATAAAAAGCAATTAAAAAAGAGTTTAGATAACTTATATAATATTTTTCAGGACATATCATTTCACGCTGATGAAATAAGTAAAACTAGATGCCCATACAAAAATGCTAAAAATTTATGTACTGCAACCTTCTCTTGCAGGAATCAGCATTTTACTGCTAAGGGATTAGATTTACCGATTTGTGTTGGTTCACATAAGTTAGATTACAGATTTGCATGGGAAGTGGATAAACCTATTAAAAAAAATGAGTGAAAAAAAATTTATTAATGAAAAAAAATCTATAGAATTATCAAAAAATAGATCTCTTTTCGAATATGCAGATCAAATAAAAATGAGAATTCCAACATCATGTGGAAGATTTGGAGATTGTCACGAATGTATAGTTGAGGTATCTGAAGGTTATGATATCTTATCCAAGCCAACTGAACACGAAAACTTCCTTAAAGAACCATTTAGATTAGCATGTCAGGCTAACACTGTTTCGAAAGACTCAAACTTAAAATTTAGTCCTAGAAAGAGAGATAGAAAAATTTTGACAAATTTTTCTCAAGAATCTTCATATGATGTAGATCATAATTATATCTATAAAGACAATACTCTAATTTATAAATCTGAAAATAAAGAAACAGTATTATCAAAATCAAAAAAAATCTATGGATTAGCTATAGATGTAGGAACTACCACTGTAGCAATTAATTTAGTTGATATAAATATCGGTAAAGTTCTTATGACTTCATCTTTTGAAAACCCTCAAATTTTTGGAGGTTCAGATGTTATGAACCGTATTTCTTATGACTCATCTAGCTATAAAGGAGAACTGTCAAAAGCAATAATTTCTTCAGTAAATTTTGAAATTGGTGAATTTGTTAAGAAATTAAAGATAAGAAGAAATGAAATTGTTGAAGTTACTATAGTAGGGAATTCTACAATGAGAGATTTATTTTTCAATCTAGATGTAGAACCTATCGGTGTAAAGCCTTATAAATCAATAATCGAAACTGATTATTTAGATTCTAAAATCTCAAGTACAGAATTAATCACTTCAGCAAAAGATCTAAACTTAAGAATTAATTCTGAAGCATTAATTTATAGTCCTCCATTAATTGCATCTCATATAGGTTCAGATGTTTCTGCTGGTCTCATAGCTACAGATTTTTTTGAAAATAATAATACAAAAATGTTAATAGATATTGGTACAAATACTGAAGTTGTTTTGGGAACACCTCAAAAAATGCTTGCGGCGTCATGCCCTGCAGGGCCTGCCTTTGAAGGAGGAGAGATAACATATGGTATGCCTGGTTATGAGGGTGCTATAGAGAAAGTTGATTTTGAAAGTAATAATTTTACATACCAAACTATTGGGAATTCAAAGCCATTAGGACTTTGTGGATCTGGATTAATTGATTTTCTTTCAATTTTAGTTGAAAACAAAATTATGAATCCTTTGGGTAAATTCGAACAAGAAAAAGATTATATTTTTATTGATAATGATGAATCTATAAACTTGTCAAGGAGAGATGTATCTAGCCTTGCACAAGAAAAAGCAGCAAACGTATGCGGACAAGCATTAGTTATTAAAGATTTTGGAACAAATATGGATGATATAGATAATGTTTATCTTGCTGGAGGATTTGCAAACTATATTGATATTGAAAATGCTAAAAATATAGGCTTCATACTTAATTTCCCTATAGAAAAAATAAAAAAAATAGGCAATACAGCTTTAGAAGGTGCAACAAAATTATTATTATCAAATAAACTTAGAAAAAATCTTGTTGATTATGTGAAAAAAATAGATCACTTAGAACTTGAAACAAAACCAGAGTTTTTCGATTATTTTGTTGAAGGTTGTCAATTTAAAAAGATTTCAGTATAAAGGTAACTATGAAATATAAAGCAGTAATTACAGATTATGTATGGCCTAATCTTGATATAGAATCTAAGATCTTAAATGATAACGATATTGAGGTCGTTGATTGTAATAACAAAAGTGATAAAGAACTCAAGAAAGAATTGGAAGATGCAGATGCATTGCTTTTTTGTTTTAGAGAAATATCTACAGATTTGCTAGAATCAGCTACTAAATGCAAAGTTGCGTCAAGATATGGAATTGGTGTAGATAATATTGATATAAATAAATGTACTGAATTAGGTATAGTTGTTACAAATATACCTGATTATTGTTTAGAAGAAGTTTCAGATCATGCTATTGCAATGATACTTAGTTTGAATAGAAGAATAAATGATCATTCCAATATGGTAAAAAATGGTGGTTGGAACGACTTAGACTTGAATATCCCTGTACAAAGACTGAGTGAATCAACTTTAGGGATTGTTGGTTTTGGACGAATAGGAAAAACCATAGCTTCAAGGGTTTCAGCGCTAGGTATAAGATCGATAGCTTATGATCCATTATTAGAAACTGGAAAAAAAGTAGATAATGTAGAAATTGTTTCATTTGAAAATTTATTGAGAAATTCAGATTTTGTTACAATTCATGTGCCATTAAATGAACACACTCATCACCTTTTTTCAGAAAAAGAATTTAATCAAATGAAAAATAACTCTATTATAGTTAATTGTGCAAGAGGTGGATTAATTGATGAAAAAGCTGCCTCAGAAGCTATTTCAAGAGGTCAAATTGGAGGGATTGGATTAGATGTTATTGAAGACACTTCTAAAACACCTACTAGTCCATTATTTAATAATCAAAACGTAATAATAACTCCTCATACAGCTTTTTTTTCTAAAGCTTCAGGTGAAGAGCTTCAAAAAAGAACAGCAGAGGAAATAGTCAGAGTTATTAATAATAAGAAACCTGAGAACTTTATAAACCCTGAGGTCTTAGGAAATACACGTTCTAATTTAATTGTCTAAGGTCATCTGTCCCTGATTGTCATTAACTTTTTTCTTTAGAACTTCCTCATCGAGAACTTCATCAATAACAGAGACATCAATAGCTTTATCAGGGTTTTTGTCTAATTGTGTTTCAAGATCTTTAACTGCACTAAATTTTCTGTCTAAAGCTTTTCTTCTTCTTCCTTCCAAATATTCAAAATGAGTACTTGCTGTTTTTAATGCCCTACTAACAACAGACTGCTCTTCTATATAATTGTCCCATTCTTTTTTCAATTCATCTAAAATGGTCATAATTTGATTTTGATTTTCTCCAATAGTTACAACTTTCATAAATTCTTTTATTACTCCTACAACTAGCAGTAAATTACCTGGTGATGTTATAGTAACTTTTTTACTTTGTGCATATTGAATAAGGTCCATTCTTTTCTCATAAATAAAAGAGAGTATATGATCACTTGGAACAAAAACAATTACATTATCTAAAGTATTTTCTTTAGTATTTATATACTTTGTACCTACTTCATCAATTATTTTTTTTAGTGAATCAAAAAATTTCTTTTCTCTATTCTGGGAATCAATAACTTCTGTTTTTTCATCCATAAGAGGTTGAAAATATTCCCATACAAATTTTGAATCCATATGAATCACTTTCCCATCAGGAAGATTGATTGTGAAATCAGGTCTTGTGCCATTTTCTAAAACTTGTTGAGTTTCATATTGAACACCTTTGATAAAACCTGCGCTTCTAAATATATCCTCAGCCATAAGTTCTCCAAGTTGACCTCTGGTTTGACTACCTGAAAGAACATTTGTTAGTTTGCTAAATTCATCTTTTGCTATATTTATGGCATCTTCTGTACTCTTATTCTGTTTTCTCAAGAGATCATTTGTAGTTACAAGCTTAACGGTTTCTTGCATTGTTTTATCATATTGCCTAGTCATAAGATCTTTGACTGTTTGTAAATCTTTATTAAATTTATCATCTTTTTCAGAAAGTAATTCTTTTACTTTATTTTGAACTCCTTCAGTTGTGTCATCAGCGAATTCTTTAAATTTCAATCCAGAAAAATATTTAGAGAATCTTATAAAAAATAGAGTAGATATTCCCAAAATTGAAAAAATTAGTATAAATAGAAGAAAAATTATAGTTAGATTGAATGCGTTCATAAAGGTATTCTAAATCATGATATAAGATTATTTTAGAGTTTTTATATTAGATAAGTCAAATTACATTTTCATTTGTTATAGGTATTAAGATAAATAAGTTAGAATATATTTATGATCTTAAAAGCTCCAAACTACAGAGAATATTTTAATATAGACCCCAATATTTCATACTTAAATAGTGCTTACATGGGATTACTTCCAAAAAAATCTGTTCAGAAAGGAAGTGATGGTTTTAGTTTAAAATCTAGATCATGGGAAATTCAGTGGAGCGATTTTTATACTAAACCTGAGAATACTAGGAAATTATTTTCAAACTTAGTTAACGCAAATATTGATTCTGTTTTTTTTGTTCCATCTGCCAGTTATGGTTTTTCAGTATTTGCTAATAATTTTAAGTTAGACACGCGAAAAACAATATTAATTCTAGAAGAAGAATTCCCTTCAAATGTTTGGATCTGGAAAGATTTAGTTAAGAAACAAAATGGTAATCTTGCTTTTGTTAAGAGACCTTTAGATGATGATTGGACCTCTGCTATATTAGATTCAATTAATTCAGATACAGCATTAGTTTCTGTACCAAACTGCCATTGGACTGATGGAGGATATATTGATTTAGAAAAACTATCTAATGAGTTAAGAAAAGAAAATATTTCATTGGCAATAGATGGCACCCAATCAGTTGGAGTAATGCCATTAGATATTGAAAAAATAAAACCTGATTTTATGGTTGTTTCAGGATATAAATGGTGTTTAGGACCATATAGTTTAGGTTTAGCTTATATTGACGAAAAATACCATCATGGTGAGCCAATTGAATATAATTGGTTATCTAAACTTCCTATCCCAAATGGTTCTGACTTTCCAATCATGACTGAATATAAAGATTTTGATTTTGATAATGCTAGAAAATTTGATTTTGGTCAAAGAGGTAATTTTCATCTAATACCTGCTTTAGAATCCTCATTAGAATTGATTACAAACATTGGACCTGAAAATATTTATAACTATGTAGACAAATTAAATCAAGAAATTATAAAAAATACGTTAGATTTAGGTTTTTCTAATATTGATAGAAAATTTAGAGCAAAGCATTATCTTGGTTTGAGATTTGAAAAAGAGATACCAAATAACTTTGTTGAAAACTTAGCCAAAGTTAACGTATTTATAAGCGCAAGAGGAAAAAAAGCGATAAGAGTTACTCCACATATTTGGAATAATCAAAATGATATTGATATATTAATTAGCGGTTTAAGGAAGGTTTTATAAAAATGACGATTATTATTTCAGAAGAACAAGTAGGTGAAATACTAACTGTAAAAACTTCTGTTAGTTTACTTGAAGAAGCTATGAAATCAATTTCTACGGGTATGGGTTTTAATAGCCCTCGTAAAAGACTTCCTACTAGTTACAACGGAGGTAATTTACATTTCATGGCTGCATCATGGCCAGAAAAAGGAATTGCTGGTCATAAAAGTTATGTTGTTACTAAAGGAAAAGCAACATTTGTTGTAGTTTTATATTCAACAAAAGGAGATGGATTATTAGCAGTTGTTGAGGCTAACTTATTAGGTCAAATAAGAACAGGCGCTGCATCAGGATTGGCTTCAAAATATTTAGCTAATCCTAATGCAAAAACATTAGCTGTTATAGGTTCTGGTTTTCAAGCTGAAACTCAACTTGAAGCAATTAATTCACAGTTCAATTTAGATGAAGCAAGAATTTATTCTAGAAACAAAGAAAATAGAGATTCTTTTGTAGATAAAATGAAAAAAAAATTAGACTTAAATATAATTGGTTGTAATTCTTCAGATGAAGCTACAAATAATTCAGATATTATTTCACTTATAACTAATTCAACTACCCCAGTGATCTCAGATGAACAAATCACTCAAGGGATTCATGTAAATGCAGCCGGTGGCAATAGTTGGTTAAGATCAGAATTATCTACTAATTCTATAAAAAAGTTTGATTTTATTTCTTGTGATGACTTGGATCAAGCTAAAACAGAATCTAAAGAATTGATGGAAGCAACTGAAAAAGGTATTACTTCTTGGAATAAAATTCATGAACTTTCTGATGTAATAAATAAAAAAATTATTGGACGAAAAAATAACCAAGATTCCACCTTATATCAGTCATTGGGAATAGCAATCCAAGACATAGCAGTAGCTAAATATGTTTACGATCAGATAAAATAAGATTTTTATATTCTTCCAAGATCTTTTGGTTTAATGATTTCAAATTTGAATTATTATTTATTAAAGTAAATGGAATATTATCTTTTTCTAAAATTTTGATCATATTTTTTACGTTGTTTTGATTCTTCAAAATTTTGTTAAAATTATTTTCTGATAAATTTCTATTATTAATCACTCTTTCTTTTGATAATTCTAAATCAGAATTAATTATCCAAATATGATCGAAAATTTTATGCCAATTTGCTTCAATAATGATAGCGCCTTCAAAAGCAATTAATTCTGATGAATTATTTTTTATTTTATTTAGTATAAAATTCTTAAGACTTGGCCATACTATGTTTTGTAAATTATTAAGATTCTTTGGGTTATTAAATACTAATTTACCCAGCACATTTGTGTCTATCTGATTACCTTTTGATACTGCATTAGGGAAAGAATTAATGACTTTCTGCTTTATTTTTTCTTCTGTTTTGTAGAACTCTTTAGCAACTTTATCTAAATCATAAGTTGAGGTTCTATTGTTACTTAAAAAACTTAATACAGAAGATTTTCCACTTCCTATATTTCCAGTTATTCCTAATGATTTCATAATTCCCAAATCTTGTTTTTAACTAAACATGCAATTATATATGATATTTAATAATATAAAAAAATACCCCCAGAGGTCTGAGCAATTAGATAATAAGCTCTATTAGTTTAGAGCTTTTTATCTAGAGACCCCTTCCTCTTAGTTTTTCATTTGTAACAACTTCATGAAATTCAATTTCGTATTTTTCAATATTGTTCTGTAACTCCTCTGATAACTTATTCCGTATTTTATCCGGAACATTAGGGAAATTATTAGATTCTAATTTTTCTTGAGTCCATTCAGCAGAAACTGAATAATCATTTGAAGGAGTTCCCCACCCTGATACATATATTGTAGCTTTACTTCTACCCTTTTCTTCATATTCAGAGCAAATCTGTTTTAATAAACTTGCAACTTTCCATAGTTTGTCCCTACTAGTGGTACATTTTCTTCTGATCAAAAACATCTTATTTCCTTTCTTTAGTATAAAATAACTGAATGCCAGTACTAATAATTGTCTTAGTTTTAATATCAACCTTTTTACATGCTACATGGAATTTTTTAATAAAAAAATCTGAGCATCCTTATGAATATGTTCAATTATTAGCTCTTACAAGTGGAGCTATTTCTTTACCTCTAGCTATAATTTTTCTTTTTACTGATGAGTTCACTATTTTAGGTGTTGCGCTTAGTATATTATCGGGTCTAATCCATGTTTTCTATTTCTATTTTTTGGGGACAGCTTATAGAAAAGCTGATTTATCATTTGTTTACCCTATTGCCAGAGGAACGGCTGTTGCTTTAGTCCCAATATTTGGTCTTTTTATAATAGGCGAATCAGTTTCAAACCTCTCTCTTTTTGGAATTTTCATTGTATTTATTGGAATATTATCTTTAGGAAATATAACTCACATGAAATCTGTAAATCTAAACGATTTTATATTATCCTTAATTACTGGAGTAACAGTAACCTCTTATACTATTGTTGACAAATACGCTGTTTCTTTAGTCAATCCATTTTTTGTTTTTTCAATTTCGTCTTTTATAGGTGGATTTTTATCAATAACCTTAATTGATAAAAGAATTAATCATTTTTATATTGTGGCAAAAAACAATATAAAAACTGTAATATTAATATCCGTTTTAAGTGCAACTGCTTATACATTAGTTCTGTACGCTTACAAATATTCTGATGTCTCATTAGTAACACCATTAAGAGAAATTCAAACAGCTATAGCAGCAATTATGGGAATAGTTATATTGAAGGAAAAACTCCAGTTATTTAAAATAATCGGGATATTATTTATAGTAGTTGGAGGAATTCTAATTACTTCTTAGTTTATTTTTCTTCGATTTCAATAGAGTTTATTTTATCTCCAGGTTCAGGATCACTCATAGGGTCTCTTTCTCGAATACTTAAGACAACTTCCATACTTTTTTTATCTAATACCTTGCCAAATACTGTGTGTGCTCCGTCTAGATGAGGAGTTGGAGCATGAGTAATAAAAAATTGAGAACCATTCGTTCCGGGTCCTGCGTTAGCCATCGATAATATTCCTTCTGAATCATGCTTCAAAGAAGAAACAAATTCATCTTCAAACTGATATCCTGGACCTCCAGCTCCTGTGCCAGTTGGATCTCCACCTTGAACCATAAATCCTGGAATGACTCTATGAAAGGTAGTTCCGTTATAATATCCAGATTTAGCTAAATTAATGAAATTTTCACATGTAATTGGAGTTTGGTCTGAATATAAATGAATATTTATTTCACCTTTTTCTGTATTGATTTTGGCCTTATATGTTTTTGAAGTATCTAAGTTACCTTTTGGTGGTTCTAAATTCATATTTTTTATTCCTATTCTTAAATTTATAGTTCTAATTTTACCTAATTATTGATAGTTTTATTATGAAGTTATTACGAATATTTATTTCATTTTGAAGGGTTTTGCAAACTCTTTCGCATATCAATCAGTTATATAAGTCTAAAATTATTGATATACGATACTTAGATTGCTTTGTAGTTTAATATTACAATAACAAAATACTTTAATTTTTAAGAAAATTACTTATGACAAAAAAATATATTTATACTTCTTACAAAGAAGCAATAAAAGATCTAAAAGATGATTCAAGTATCATGATTGGAGGCTTTGGGGTTCAGGGAGGCCAACCTACTAATCTAATGTTAGCTCTGAGGGACTTGAATTTAAGTAATCTAACTTTGATTGGAAATGTTGCAGGTATTTCAATGGTTACCGGATATGGATGGAAAGAATCAGATAAGGATAAGATAATAGATCAAAGTATTTTTTTTAAGGATAAACAAGTAAAAAAAATCATTTGTTCTTTTCCTATACCATCTTCAAGAAATACTTTATCTGAAATTGAGAAAGCTTGGATAAATGAAGAGGCAGAAATAGAGATTATACCCCAAGGAACTTTAGCTGAAAAAATACGAGCTGGAGGTTCAGGAATACCTGCTTTTTATACCAAAACAGGTGTGGGAACAATTGTTGAGAAAGAGAAAGAATCAAAAATAATTAATGGAGAAAAATTTCTATTGGAATATGCCTTGAATGCTGATGTTTCTTTAATTAAAGCTTTCATATCAGATGAAAAAGGAAATTTAATTTACAAAGGTACATCTAGAGCTTTTAATCCAATAATGGCTACTGCGTCTAAGCTAACTATAGTAGAGGTAGATAAAATAGTTTCATCAAAAGATATTGACCCCGAGAGAATTGGAACTCCTGGTATTTATGTGGATAGAATAGTGACAAAAAATAATGAGTTATCCTAAAAAATTAAATAAAGAAGATATTGCATTTAGAGCATCATTAGAATTACCTTCAGATTCATATGTAAATTTAGGTATTGGAATGCCGTCTTTATGTGCAAAATATTTACAAAAAGAAAAAAATATAACATTTCAAGCTGAAAATGGAATTCTAGGCTTTAATGAAATTTCAAAAGAAGATGAACAAGATGAAAACTTAATTGATGCTGGAGGCCAATTCTTAGTAAAAGCTCCAGGAATGTCATTTTTTGACTCAGCTGAATCTTTTGGTATGATCAGGGGGAATCATTTAGATATGACCGTGCTAGGAGCTCTTCAAGTTTCCGAAAAAGGAGATTTAGCCAATTGGATGATAAAAGATAGAGGGATTGGTTCTATAGGTGGTGCGATGGATTTAGTTGTTGGTGCAAAGGAAGTAATAGTTACAATGGATCATGTTACAAAAGAAAATAAACCTAAAATTTTGAAAGAATGTGATTTTCCATTAACTGGTATAAATTGCGTGAATAAAATAATTACAGATATTGCTGTAATTATTGTTGAGGACCAAGGATTAATTCTTACAGAAATTGCTGAAGGATGGTCAACTGAACAAGTTCAGTCTCTTACTGAGCCAAAATTAATTGTTAGTAATAAATTAATTAGATATATAACTAAATAAATGTTTATCTAACATCAACTATTAGTTTTCCAAAATTCTCTCCTTCAAATAACTTCATGAAAATTGAAGGGATACTATCGAATCCTTTATAAATATCTTCTTTATATATTATTTCACCAGATTTTATCCATCTCGAAATTGAATTCATTGCTTCATCATATTTATGTTCAAAATTAAAAACTATAAATCCTTGCATTGTTGATTGCTTGGTTAATAAAGTTCTTGCAACTCTTGGCCCTTGTGGTGGAACTTTAGCATTATAATTTGCTATTTGTCCGCATATAGCTGTTCTTGAGAAATTAGATAAATGATTTAATACAGCATCAGATATTTCTCCGCCTACATTATCAAAATACATATTTACAAAATTTTCCCCCAATGATCCCAATTCTTTATCAATATCTTGAGTTTTATAATTTATGCAATGATCAAAATTTAGCTTATCTAAACAATATTTTACTTTTTCGCTAGAACCAGCTATACCAATTACTTTACATCCCATAAGTTTTGCAATTTGACCAACAATTGACCCTACTGCACCAGATGCAGCTGAAACAACGATTGTTTCACCCGGCTTTGGTTTACAAACCTCTAAGAAACCTAAATAAGCTGTTCTTCCAGGCATTCCCAATACTCCTAAAGAATATGTAATGGGTAAAGATTTATCTTGTGTTATTTTAGTTATATTTTTTTCGTTTAAGGTTGCATATTTTTGCCAACCAGATTTTGCATTAACCATATCTCCTACATCAAATAATTTAGATTTTGATTCAACAATTTTTCCAACAATTTCTCCTTCCATTACTCCTCCAATTTCTACTGGAGCAGAATATGAAGGCCCTGCATTCATTCTTCCTCTCATATATGGATCCAGCGATAAATATTGAGCTTCGATTAAAACATCTCCATAATCAAGTGATTGAGTATCTGTTATATTTATTTTTAAATCTTCTTCAATATTAGGTGTTCCTGAAGGTCTTTTATTAAGAACCCATTGTTTATTTTTCATTGATACATCCTTTAGTTAATAAAATTATTAATTAATTTATAGAAATAATTATATTACTTACAAAAAATCATATTTTGAAGATAAGATTTTATTTCTTTTTATATCTTCTGAAATTTGTTTATTATTAATTTTATTTAATTTAATATTTACGTTATGCTAAGTATAATACTAACTACAATTTAGTGAGGTATGATTGAAAAGCTTAATTGATTTAGATTTAAAAAACCCAATACTATTATGTAGTTGGCAAGGTTGGCCAGATGCTGCGGAATCAGCAACTAAATCACTTGAAGAAATTATTTCACAATTAGAAATTATTGATACTTACAAAATATCTTCTGAAGAATATTATATTTATTCAGATAAAAGACCACATGTATCTAATCCTAAACCTGAAAAAAGGAAAATTGATTGGCCTGAAAATAAATTCTCGTTTGTAAAAACTAATCAAGATAATGATCTTATTTTATTCGAAGGTATAGAGCCTGACTTATATTGGAAAAAATATATAAAAGAATTTTTATCAGTTGTGAATTTTTACAATGTAAATCAGGTTATTATGGTTGGATCATTATTAGATTCAGTTCCTCATACTAGAGAACCTAGAATTAGTGTTACGGCTACAAGATCAGAAAATAATAAGATTTTAGAAGGTATAAAATTTTTACCTCCAACATATGAGGGACCTGCTGGAATAACTTCTGCTATTGGAGAAAAGCTTGACTCCAAAAAAATATCAGCTATTTCAATTTGGGGGCATACTCCTCATTATTTGCAAGTAACACATAATCCTATATTATCTGCTGCAATCATGAGAGAAATAGATAAAATGCTAAACCTTAATCTAAATTTTGATAAAATTTCAAAAAAATCTGAAGAATTCAGATCTTCATTAAATTTAGCACTTGAAGATCACAAAGAAATAACAAAATATGTTGAAAGACTTGAAGAATCATATGACACAGAAGAAATGTCTAAAATTGATCCTGAACCAAAGCTAATTATAAAAGATCTTGAAAATTTCCTAAAAGAATCTAGAGAAAATCAAAATTGAAATCCCTCGATAAACTATTAAACTCAAATTTATCTGAAATTGGCTTTTTTAATAAATCTAATAAATCCTCAGATAAATTGAATATTTTAGGAGTTTCTAAAAGTCAATCTGATTTAGAAAAATATAGTTGTGATGCATACATTTCTACAGATACTGTAAAGAAATCAATAAAAAGTATTGGTAAATATTTTGATTCTAATGACACTGAAAAGTCTATTGAAAATTTTGATTTTATAATTTTAGAAAATACAAAAGAAGTAAAAATAAATTTATTGATTTATGAAATCCCAATTTGTATTCAAATAAATCATCAAGATTTATTATCTGAACAAAGATTAGCTACTTTTGATTCGTTTGATTTTGATTTTTTCATTTATAAAATTGAAAAGGATTTTATATTTAATTTTCAAGAAGTAATTACAATTAAGGAAAGGTTAAATTCAATAAGATCTAATTGGTTTATTTACTTAGATAATAATAATTTGACAGATGAAGACTTACAATATATTTATGATCTTGGATTTGTAGGCTTAATTGTCGATTTAGATAAACTTAAAATGAAAGATTTCAATAAAATTAAGGCAAGTATAAAAAAAATAGAAGAAAAGAAAAATGGGAAAATTTGATAATACAAACATATCTATATTTGGATTAGGAAATCTAGGATACAACATTTCTCAAAAATTAATGGAGCAGAATAACAATATAAACCTTCGAGGATTTGATATAAACAGAGAAAAATCAAGTATTGCTAAACATTCTAAAGTTATAACAAAAGAAATGAAGAGTTATATAGATTCTATACATGAAAGTGATTTAATTATAATTTGTACTCCTACCTCTTCTACCTATGAGATATTTGAATCATTGCAAAATTCCATAACTGAAAATACTTTAATATTTGATATATGTTCTTCTAAAAGAGCAATAAATGAATGGTCAAATGAGCTTTTACCTAATAACCAAATAATAGGTCTCTATCCATTTATCAATCATAATTCACTCTTAAATAATAACTGGGGTGTTGTATCTTACAAAAATACAAAATCACAAGTCACTGATATGGCTAACACTTTTATACATGAAATGGAAGGATTAGTTGTAAACCTAGATATCTCTGAACACGATAGTTTTATTGCATTGACTGAAACAATGCCAATGATACTTACTTCAAATCTACTAAATTTATCAAATAATAATTCTTCTTGGAAAGAACTGTACAAATATTATAATAATGAGGATTTTAAATTATTTTCTAATCCTTTAGATAATGATCCCGTAAAAATATTTTCTTCGATTTCAACTAATAATGATTTACTTCTTGATTGGATAAAAATTTATATAAATGAGTTAGTTAAATTTCAGAAATTATTAGAAAACAACTCTGAATCTGACATCGCAGATTTAGTCAAAAAGACTTGGGAGGATAGATTGAAATTAACAAATAATATAGATCCTAGTCTTGATTCAGGAGAAAATATAATACCGTCATCTTCAGAAAATATTTTATCTTTATTCATAGGATCTAGAGCTGCCAGATTTTTTACAAAATCAAAAGAAATTGATAAAGATAAATATGGATTTGAAAAAAGGATTTGATAAATGGACTACTCTCTTTCTAGTAAAAAATCATTAAGAGGAGATATAACAATTCCTCCAGATAAATCTTTGTCTCATAGAGCAGTTATGTTTAATTCGTTGGCAGATGGAAATGCTAAAATATCTAATTTTCTAATGGGAGAGGACTGTCTGTCTACTATTTCTGTTCTTAGAGAATTGGGGGTGAAAATTGAAGTTTCTTCCGATAGCGTAATTACTTATGGTAAAGGAATCAATTCTTTGTCAGAACCCAACAAAATACTAGATGTAGGAAACTCTGGTACTACTATAAGGCTTATGTCAGGAATTCTTGCAGGTAGAAATTTTGAATGTACTCTTGATGGAGATTCATCTATAAGAAAGCGACCAATGAACAGAATAATCAAACCATTAAATATGATGGGTGCAAAAATTTCTGCAAATAATAATAATGAAAATGCACCAATACATTTCAATGGAGGGAATCTTCAAAAAATTGAATATGAATTACCAGTTGCAAGTGCTCAATTAAAAAGTGCCTTGATTTTAGCTGGTTTGAGATCTGAAAATGGTATCAAAATTAATGAAAAGGCTACTTCAAGAGATCACACCGAAAGACTTTTATCTAATATGGGTGCAGATATAACAACGGATGGCCTTGAAATCACTGTAAAACCCTCTGAAATTGAATCAAGAGACATAACAGTGCCAGGAGATATATCTAGTGCATCCTTTTGGCTTGTAGCAGCTTGTATACACAAAGATGCAGAGTTAACGATTAGGAATGTTGGAATAAATAAAACTAGATCAGGGATTATAAGTGTCTTAGAAAGGATGGGAGCTTCAATAGAATTTTTTAATGAAAAAGATTATTCTGGAGAACCAGCTTGTGATATTCATATTAAGACATCATATCTTAAAGGTACTGAAATCTCGGGCAGTGAAATTCCTCTACTAATAGATGAAATCCCTATTCTAGCTTTAGCTGCAGTATTTGCTGAAGGTCAAACAAAAATTATAGATGCAGAAGAACTAAGGTATAAGGAATCTGATAGGATTTCCCTAACTGTTAATTGGATGAAAAAAGCTGGAGCAATTGTTGAAGAACTACAAGATGGAATGATAATTACTGGAAATCAAATGATAAATGGAGGTACTTTTTCTTCAAATGGTGACCATAGATTAGCTATGACACTAGGAATTGCAAGCTTGGTATCTAAAGATAATATAATTGTTAATAATCCAGAGGCTTCTAATGTCTCTTATCCAGGTTTTTGGGAAAAATTAAACTTATTAGGTGAATAATTTGAAAGAAAATAAACCTAAAATATTTTTGATTTCTGGACCATCAGGTGTTGGAAAAGATTCAGTTATAGAAGAAATAAGAAAATTATATAAAAATTTTCATTTCGTTATTACAGCTGTAACAAGAGATAAAAGATCAGATGAAAAAGATGGTGTTAATCATTTTTTTATCTCAAATGAAAAATTTAAATCTATGATTGAGAATGATGAATTTATTGAATGGTCAAAAGTATATGAAAATTTTTATGGTGTTCCAAAATCTCAAATTGAAATTCCAATTAATCAAGGAAACTCTGTTATATTGAGAGTAGATGTACAAGGGGCTCAAAAAATCAAACAAATGATCCCAGATCTCATTATGATATTCATTAAGCCCGAAAGCCTAGATTTTATAGATAAAAATATTAGGAATAGAGGAGAAAATTCTGAGGATGAAATAAAAAGAAGATTAGATACTGCTGAAAAAGAATTATCCTTATCCCATCATTTTGATTATATTATTACTAATCCAGAGGGTAATATTAAGTATGTTATTGAGAGTGTAAAAGATATAATTAATAAAAATTTATAAAAATATGCATATTAAAAAAATCTTAATATCTCCACAAGAATTTAAGGAAAGTTTAACCGGACTTGAGGTTGCTAAAGCTATTCAACTTGGAATAAATAATATTGATTCTGATATTGATACAATTTTGGTTCCTGTTGCTGATGGAGGAGATGGAACATTACAGACAATGGTAGATGTTACTGGTGGTGAAATCATCAAAGAAACTGTAAGTGATCCCTTAGGTAGAAAAATATCATCTGAATGGGGTAAATTAGGAGATGACAATAGTGCCGTCATAGAAATGGCAAAAGCCTCTGGTTTAGCTTTGTTGAAAGAAAATGAGAAATCTGCATTACGCACATCTACTTATGGAACAGGAGAGCTGTTTAAGAAAGCTCTTGATAATGGAATTTCTAATTTTATAGTTGGTATTGGTGGAAGTGCCACCAATGATGGCGGGGCAGGTTTTGTTTCAGCGCTTGGAGCAAAACTTTTCGATAAAAATAATAATCTAGTAGAACCTTGTGGGGAAAATCTTAATAAAATAAAAAAGATTGATATGGCTGATTTTGATCAAAGAATTAAGAACGTAACAGTAAGAGTTGCGTGTGATGTAACTAATCCTCTATGTGGTAATGAGGGAGCTTCGTCTATTTTTGGTCCTCAAAAAGGTGCTTCTCCTTCAGAAGTTAGCTTTCTTGATGATAATCTAGCCCATTGGGCTCAATTGATAAAAGATCAAATAGGTCAAGATATTATGGATATTCCTGGATCCGGAGCAGCAGGAGGTTTAGGTGCAGGACTAATGGCTTTTACGAACGCTGAATTATCTATTGGGGCTGATATAGTTTTAGATTCATTAGATTATGAAAAACAATTAAGTGGTGTTGATTTAGTTATAGTTGGTGAAGGTAGAACTGACAAATCAACTCAATTTAATAAATCTCCAGTTGCTGTGGCTATGAGAGCTAAAAAACTTGGGATTCCAGTTATTTGTCTATCTGGTTCAATTGGTGAAGGCTATGAAGATTCAAGAGAATTGGGGATATCTTCTTTTTTTAGTATCGTCTCTGGGCCAACAGATTTACAATTTGCAATTGATAATGCTCATGACTTAATAATTAAGTCATCTGAAGAAATTATAAGATCAGTTTTAATTTAGGAGTAAAAATGTTAAAAGAAAATATTGATTTAGTGATAATAGGTGGAGGTATTATTGGACTTGCTACCGCAAATGAAATACTCAGAACAAAAAAGAATATAAATATTGTTGTATTAGAAAAAAGCTCATCTGTAGCCTCCCAACAATCAGGTCATAATTCTGGTGTTATTCATTCTGGAATATATTACAAACCAGGTTCTTTTAAAGCGCAATTTTGTGTTGAAGGAAGAAAAACCATGACAGAGTTTTGTGAAAAAAATGAGATACCTGTTTGGACATGTGGAAAATTAATCGTAGCCACTAAAGAATCTGATTTAGATAAAATTGATAATCTCTATGAAAGAGGTACAGCCAATAAAGTAGAAGGGCTAAGAGTAGTTTCTCAGGATGAAATGAAAGAAATAGAACCTCATGTTAGCGCGCTGAAGGCACTGCATGCTCCTGGAACAGGAATTGTTGATTACATAAAAGTTACTGAAGTTTATGCAGATCAATTTAGGCACAATGGAGGAGAAGTTTTTTTAGACACTGAAGTTATTGGAGTTGAAAAATCTAATGGTAAGCTAATTATTAAAACAAATAAGGGTGACATCGAAACAAATAAAGTAATTAACTGTGCTGGTCTACACTCAGATAGAATCGCTAAAATGTTTGGTATGCAAACTGATCTAAAAATAATTCCTTTCAGAGGGGAATATTACACATTGAAAAAATCAAAAGAATATCTTGTGAAAGGTCTAATTTATCCTGTTCCTAATCCTGAACTCCCATTTTTAGGTGTTCATTTTACACAAACTATGAAGGGATTTGTTGAAGCTGGCCCAAATGCTGTACTTGCTACTAAACGAGAGGGTTACAGAAAAAGAGATATATCCTTACGTGACACATTAGAAACATTTACATACAAAGGTTTTTGGAATCTTCTAAAAAATGATTGGAAAACTGGAATTTGGGAAATAAATCGTTCCCTCAGAAAATCCGTTTTTGTCAAAAGCCTTCGTGAATTGATACCAGAAGTAAATAGTTCTGATTTAGATGTAGGTGGATCAGGAGTAAGAGCTCAAGCTGTAGCACCTGATGGATCATTGATTGATGATTTCAAAATAGAAGGATCAGAAAATGCTATCCATGTATTAAATGCACCCTCCCCAGGAGCTACATCTTCATTAGTTATAGGAAAATATATTAGTAATCTAGCAGTTAAGGAACTAGGGATTTAATTATTCTACAAAAAATGAATCTACCAAAAATACTAATGGTACTGCCAAAATAAAGAATAATATTAGTCCGAATATTCCATTTACACTTGCTCCTACAATACCTGAGAAAAGTATTGCAATTACTAAGGCTGGATATGATAATTTATCGTTTTTAAGATTCATAATAATTTCCTTGGCGGGAGAGAAAGGGAATCGAACCCTCCTTGATAAATAATACCAATCATAGTTTTGAAGACTAGAAAATTCACCAGAATATACTCACTCCCAAATTTTTTATACTACAGAATTAAGTTTTTCTTCGAAATGTTGTTTACCAACAGCTCCAACAATTTGATCAACAGGTTTACCATCCTTAAATATTACATTCATAGGGATAGATCTAACAAAAAATTTAACTGAAAGATTAGGATTACTATCAACATCAACCTTAGCAAAAAGAACTTTTCCATCGTATTCTTCTGCTAGCTGGTCTATTGTGGGAGCAATCATTTTACAAGGTCCACACCAATCAGCCCAAAAATCTACCATTACTGGTATTTCTGAATTTTCTACTAATTGTTCAAAATCTGCTTCAGTTACAGTTATAGGCTTAGACATATTAACCTCTCATTTTATAATTTTTATTTTTTTACATTCAAGCTGAGGCACAATAGAAGAAAAATCAGGATTATTACTAGATTCTAGATCTGTAACCATTCTCCCAAAATAATCAGTTGAAGTTATCATTCCTTCAATTTCACCATCAGTTATAATCTCAGAAGAAATTATGGTATTTCCATTCTCATCTTCCAAAGTTATTTTTGTTGAATCTTTTAAATTGTACGCTGTTGCATCATTAGGATGCAATCTTAATTTCATAGGTGTTGTAATTTTGTTCATATCTGATTCAACCTCAACATTTATCTCTTCTGGTCTATTTAGTATCCTTCCAGGAGAATAATAAAGTGATTTTGATTCATATTTATCTATTTCAGTGGAAGAAAATTTCAAATTCTTTAGTAGCTTATTTTTTCTAACATTTTCGCTATCATCAGATATTTTAGATATGTACGAATTCTTGGCATTTTCTATGTCTAATTTAGTATCACTATAAATTTTTTCAGAGATTTCTAAGATAGATAAAAGATTATCATTTACTGGATTTACCATTTTAGGTGCTTTTTTAATCTTTCCTGCTAGATTGATTATAGTAGAATTTTGTTCAGCATAAGTTTTGGTAGGAATAACGTAATCTGCAATTTCAAATATTTCATTTTTCAAATGATTTGAGTAGACTAAAACATCTAGGTTTTCTGAAATTTTATCTAATCCCTCATCAAAAATAACATTTGGATTAATTCCATCACCAAATATAATCAAAGCCTTGATAGATTTATCTAAAATTTTCTTAGAAATTTCTTTTGTGTTGGAGAATTCTTGTTTATTAATCTGAAAAATTTGATAAAAAGATGATGATCCGATTCCATTAAAAGTAGGATATAAACCCTTCCCCTCTCCTTCTAAGCTATCTGTTATTACTGCTAAGTTATAAATTGAATCTATATAATCAGATGTTTCTGATTCGCTAATTGTGTCTTGTCCAAATGTAAAAGAAGTTTTACTTGATTTAGAAATCAATTCAGCTGCTTCATAGAGCTGTTGTTCAGGAACTTTTGTTAGGGATGAAATTTTAACAGGATCAAAATTCCACATAAACTTCTTGAAACTATCTATTTGATCTGAATCAAGATCTTTATATTCTAAATTTTGATCAAAAATTATTTTACTTATAGTATTTATCACTAAACCTTCTGTTCCAGGAACTGGTTTTAACCAAAGTTTTGCATACCTAGTAAGATCAATCTCTCGAGGATCTATAACAATTAAATCTGATTGCTCTTTTGATGCTTTTTTAATAGGTAGTGAAATCAAGTTATTATCTTCTGTAATATTTGAAGATATAACAACATTACAGTTTGATTTTTCAAGATTCCATACATTTGAAGAGGAAGATAAATAACCAAGCCTTTCTGACAATGATTTATAATATGGCTTATTATTCAGATATGCGCTAGCTACATACTTTGTATTTACTTTTTTTGCTAAATTTAGCACTCCTATATTATCTTCAACTGATGCCCTAGGTGAAGTAATAATAGCAATTTCATTTGATTCATAATTCGAAAGCTTAGTGTTTATTTCTGAAAATGCTAATTCATTGTCAACTGATTTATGTTTATATACCTCTTTTACATATGATTTTTTTATTCTTGATGTTGAGTTTGGATAGTCATATCCAAATTTACCTTTATAGCATAATTGACCTCTAGTTGACTCTGATGACAAATCTCCTTTGAACCTAACAAGTTTTTCAGATTTATTAACTTCAACAAGAGCATCACATCCTCCAGCACAGTTAAAGCAAGTTGCACTAAACTCTTTATCAGATTTTTCCCACTTATAATTTCTTTCAACTAATGCACCAGTTGGGCAAACATCTATACATGCTCCACAAAACTCACAACCTGATTCAAGAAGTGATGTACCATTAGATGTTCCAACTAAAGACACTCCGGACCTAGAAACTAAAGTAAGTGCTGAGTCAATTCTAATTTCATCACAAACTCTGACACATCTTGCACAGACTATACATAAGTTATAGTCTCTATCATAAAAAGGGTCATCAACATGAATAGGTAGATCTCGTCTGTTATAGTTCAATGGAATTGTCATATCTAGTTGAACAAATCTAGCAGTATCTTTAAGCTCACATCGTTCATTTTTGGGACAAATTGTACATCTATCAGTTACGGCAACATGTCTTTGACAAATATCTTGAGGGCCACACAACTCTATACGATGACAAGTCAAGCACCCGTGAGGATGTTCACTCATTAGTAATTCAACTACACCTTTTCTAAGGTCATTAACAGAATCATTATCACTTTCAACTTTCATCGAATCACCAGCAGGTGTAGTACAAGAAGCAACTGTCATTTTTCTTCCATTCGGCATTTCTACTTCAACTAGACATGCTCTGCATGCACCATAAGGTTTCATGCTCGGATAGTAACATAAGTAAGGAATATAAATATCGTTATCCATGGCAACTTGAAGTATAGTTTGACCAGATTGAATATCTAATTCTTTACCATCTATATTTATTTTTTGCACATCAGCCACTTTATTACTCCGCAGAATTTGGTCTTGTTCTAGTTGGTGTAAGCATTTTTTCTAACGGTTCTACCTTGTTATTTATAGAATCTATTATTTCAGATTCAAAGTATTTCAATGAAGAGGATATTGGATTGTAACCTAATTGTCCATGTCCACAAAGTGATCCTATTTTCATACTTTTACCGATTCTATCAAGTAGTTCTAAATCTTTAGAATTACTTTTTGAATCAGCTAGTCTTTGCAAAACATCATACATATGGGTATTTCCAAGTCTACATGGAAAACATTTTCCACATGATTCAAATTGATTAAATGCAACAAGATTTCTAATTAAGTCGACTACGGATACAGAATCATTACAAACAATTATTCCTCCAGAACCTAGAATAGCACCAGATTGAGCCATTTCATCAAAATCTATCTTAGTTGCAAATGCTTCTTTTCCAAGTACACCTCCAAGTGGTCCTCCTGTTTGAAGCATTTTTATTGGTTTATTAGAATTAGAACCTCCTCCTACTTCTTCCAATACTTCCTCGATTGTCATTCCCATTGGAATTTCATACATACCGGGTCTGCTTATATGTCCAGACAAGCAAACTATTGCTGTTCCACTAGATTTTTCAGTTCCTGTAGATTTGAACCATTCAGAACCATTCTTTATTATTTGTGGAACATATGAAATTGTTTTTACATTATTAATATTAGTTGGTTTTTTCCATAATCCAGATGCGGCAGGAAAAGGAGGTTTGAAACGAGGAGGAGATCTTTTCCCTTCAATTGCTTCCATCAAAGCAGTTTCTTCACCTGCTACATAGGAATCTCCTGTTAGAGAAACTTCCATATCAAAAGAAAAATTTGAACCTAATATATTTTCTCCAAGTAATCCTTTATCGTAAGCTTCAGAAATAGCTCTTTCGATAGCATTAATTGGAATATCATGACCTTGTCTTATAAAGACATATGATTTATTTGAGTTAGTTGCATATCCATTTAATATGAGTCCTTCAACAAGTGTATGAGGATCAGTTTCTAAAATACCTTTATCATTATATGCACCAGGGTCACCTTCTTCACAGTTACAAAGTACATATTTTACAGGTGCTTTATTTGGAGCTAAGAAGCTCCATTTAACACCAGTTGGAAATGCTGCGCCACCTCTACCTCTTAAGCCAGAGTTTTTAACTTCCTCAACAACATCTTCGGGAGTCATCTCAAAAAGAGCTTTGTTAAGAGCTGAATATCCTCCTGTAGAAATATATTGTAATATATCTCCAGGTGTTACTTCTCCAAAATTCCTAGTTGCTATACGAAGTTGTTTAGAAAATTGAGGTAATTCGTTTAACTTTGGTATAGACTCATCTAAATTTCTTGAAGACTCATAAGCAAATGAATTCTCCTTTAAAATTTCATTTGTTGTTGAATAATGTTCAAATATCTTTTCTGTTAGTTTTTCGTCTACATTTGCATAAAATATTTGATCATTAGTAGGTAATACAACTACGACCAAAGGTTCCAAATACATCAATCCCATAGAACCAACTTCTATAACATTAATATTGTCAGATTTTTTTGAACTAAGTAGTGAAAATATTTCATCAGCGCCCACAGCTTGACCTGAGGTTCCTGTTTGAACTTTAATTACAGTCTTATTCTTATATAAGTCATCTAAATATTTATTTGCTAATTCTTCTAATTTTTTATATTGTTCAGTCATTTCTAATTTTTTAAAGTATTAATAATTTTAGTTACTTTTGTTTCATCAAGTTTTCCGAACATTTTATGATCAATCGCAAAAACAGGACTTTGAGCGCAGGCGCCCAAGCAGGTTGAGTATCTGAGTGTAACTTTTTTATCTTCAGATTCTCCTTCTCCCTTTATATCTAATTCATCATGAGCTTGATTTATAAGTTTCTGGGCTCCATTTATATGACAACTAGGCCCCCAGCAAACATCAAGAGTTTTGTCCCCAGGAGGTGTAAATCTAAAATTGGTGTAAAAGGAAGCAACACTCCAAACATCATTAATTGTTACTTTACAATGTTTAGAAATTTCCTCTATAGCTTCATCAGGAATATAATGAAGACTATCTTGCACTGCTAAAAGTGAAGATAGTACCGTTACAGTTTTTCTTTTTTGATTAGAAATAGAATCTTTAATTATATTTCTTAATTTTTCAGAATTATGCTTTTCTGACAAATTCTCTCCTGAGTTTATAATCTAATTTTATCAATTCAATTTTTAGCTAACAAGATATTATTGTTGCAAATTGGGTATTATTTCTTACCTAACGATTTTGCAATTTTCATATCTTCACTAACGTCTCTCTGTATCGTAGGACTAACAATTACATCTTGAACTATAGTTCTCTGTGGCATTCTCATACACAATAGTATAGTTTCTGCTATATCTTCTGGCATCATCATAGTAGCTCTTGCTTCAGCATCAGGAGGAAGCGGTCTATTATCTAAAATTGGCGTATCTACTTCTGCTGGATATACTGTACAAGTTCTTATATTATGTTCTCTTAATTCTTGTCTCATTGCAGTCATCATAGCAGCAACAGCCGCTTTAGCAGAAGAATAAGGAACTCCTCCCATCAAACCTGGTGTAACAGCAGCCATAGAAGAGACTGTAACTATTGTTCCTTCTCCATTTTGAATCATATTAGGTATTATTGCTTGAGATAGCCTGTAAACTCCTTCAACATTAACGTTGAAAACTGATTGCCAGTCTTCTTTTTCAACATATCTTATGGCTCTAACCTTACTACTGTGACCAGCGTTATTCACTAAATATTGTATTTTCCCAAATTCCTTGATTGCTTCTTCTGCGACATTTGCAGCAGCATCACCATCTTCTAAGTCAGCAGATATATATCCAGCATTACCTCCTGCTTGTTCAATCTCTTTAGCTGATTCTTTAAGTAAGTTTTCTCTTCTGCCAACTATAAATACATTAGCTCCTTGTTCACCTAGCATTTTTGCAGTTATTCTTCCTATACCTGAACCTGCTCCAGTTAAGATTACTGATTTATCTCTCAATGATTCCATATCTCCCCCTAAATTAGTTTGAAAACTATTTATATATTATTCACTATAAAAATGACATATCCAACATAATTTGGCAATATATTGAATTTTTTACTTTAATAAGATGATTTAAGTTTTTATTTCTTATAATCAGATTCAATCAAGGTTATTATTTTATTAGCTATGTCAACAGAATAATTTGTTCCTCTATCTTCAGGATAAATTTGAGCCGTATTACCACTGTATAATCCTCTTACAGGTAATTTAAGTGGGATTATTTTTTCTGAATAATTAAGTGGGAAAATAGGTTGTGCGTAGTTTATTTTGCTGAATCTAAAATCTTTGATCCATTTCTTATCAAAACTATTGTTAATCTTTTTTATAAAAGGTAAATATTTTTCTAATAATTCTTCATAATTTAACTCAAGTAAAGGATTTTCTTTTTCTACATAATTAGTTATGTATAAAATATTTCGATTAGAATAGAATTTTTTAGGAATTAGATTCGTATGCTCAATTAATCCAAGAAAAGGGAAACTATTGTCAGCAATTGATAGCCAATAAAAATCAGAAACTTTTTTTTCAAGAACTAAAATCATTACAATAGCAGACATATATTCTACTTCATTCATATCTTTACTTAATGATGAGTTAAGTGATATTAATTTCCCCAGTATGTTGTAAGGAACTGTAGAAATAACAATATCAAATTTTATATTTGTGACATTATCATCTCGGTCTATTATGTTAATTGATTCTATTTCATTAGATTTTTTCTTGATTTCGGTAACTTTTGTATTTAGAAATATCTCTCCTCCATTATTAGTAATCTCTTTTTCTAAAGTCTGAATTAAATTAGAGAATGATTTTTCTGGATAGCAAAGAACTTCCTGAAGTTTATAATTTCTAGACGATACCCTTGTTTGAATCTTAGACCAAAACCAAGGCATTGGAATTTTATTGTAATATCTTCCAAATTTTCCTTCTAAAAGAGGTTTAAAAATTATCTCAAATGTTTTATTTTTCACTCTTTTAGAGAGCCAATCAAAAGCAGTCTCATTCTCAATCTTTTTCCAATTTTTCATCATTTTTAATTTAATTGAAATAAAAAAAAGATTTACTCTTTCTTTGAATGGGATTAAAGATAATTTTAATAAATCTAAAGGAGATGTAGTTTTCCAGATTTTTCCTTCGGAGTATGTAGCTACTGAAGATTTATACCAATTAAGTTCATTATTTATACCTAGTTCTTTATATAAATTAAGAATAGATTTATCTGTAGCAAATAAATGATGATATGCTTTCTCAATCTCAAAATCCTCAATTTTGATTGTAGAAGCTTGTCCTCCAAGAAATGATCCTGATTCAAAAATAGAAACTTGGTGTCCAGATTTTGACAGTTTATATCCAGCAGAAAGGCCGGTTATTCCTCCACCAATTATACATATTTTCATATTATTTCTTTTGAGCTAATTTTTGCATTGATATTATTATAAATCCAAGAATAGAAATTGGAATAAATAAAACAAGGTGAACAATAATTATTACAGTAGCTCCAATAGAAGAAGAAATACCCATTGCTAAAAATGATAATGTCCCAAAGAATTCAAAATTACCTAAATTTCCTGGAAGAGAAGGAATTATGCCTGATAAATTCGTAATCGAACAAACAATCAATATTATAGTAAATAAATATTTTCTTGAAATATCTAGAATAAAATAGTCAGCAATTACATAGTAAACAATACTCTCAATTATCCAAATTAATATAGAAAGAACACTTATAAATAAATACTTTTTATAAGATCTGCATTCATAAAAAAAAGATAACAAATCATTAAATAAAAATATTAATTTTTGAATTAATATTTCAAAAAAAATTATTTTTCTTAGAAATAATAGAGTTACTATGCTTATTATTATTAGAATTGAAATAAATATTGCAGTGTTAGATAATTCAAATAACTTGAAATCAAATTGATTCACAAAAGGCAATGCTAATACTAATAAGAGAACTAATGCAACAACATCAAAAAGTCTTTCAGTAAATATAGTAGATAAAACTCTTACAAAAGAATTATGTTCTTTTTTTGATATTCTGTTTACTCTGTATAATTCACCTAATCTAAACGGCAAAAGATTGTTAGCCATATATCCAATTATAGTTTCATTAATCATATTGAATTTATAATTTTCAAATAATTCTAAATAAACAATTTTCCATCGAATGTATCTTAGAATTACAGATAAAAAATATATAAATGTAGCTAAGCTCAATATAGGAAGAGTTATTTTAGAAATATTGTCTATTATTTGACCAAAATCATTAATTATTTTATATATACCAAATAAAAATAATGAAGAAAAAATAATAGGAAGTAAATTATTCAGTTTTATGATTCTATTCAATGCTTTCAAATTCTTTGGATTTTAATAAAACAAAATTAGTAGATCCTAAATTAGATTTAAAATTTCTATGTAAATAAAATTTTTGAATTAAAACTCTGTTTTCATTAAGTTTAACTAAGTCAATAATGTCATTAATCCCCTTATTTCTATATATATTTTCAGGGAACCATTTCCTGTGAGAAATTGTTCTCTTAAAGTTATATTTATCTAAAAATTCATCAGATAATTTATCTATATTTTTTGTATTTACAAGCAAATAATCATAGTTATGTTCCAAGGATTCAAAATTGTCCATCCAAATAACATTTTTATTTTCTCGTAAGTACCACATCCATGGCCAAGCAAATCCATCAAGAGTATCGACACCCACAACTAAATTTTCTTTCTTGATATAAGAATCTTGAATTTCTTTATTAAGTTGATGAAGAGAATTAGATGTTTGTGTGTATATCAACATATCATATGGTTCATCTGATAAATCAAAAATAACTTTTGAACTAGTTTTTATTGTAAGTAAACTAAAAAAAATAAAAATTACTAATGATAGCGATAACGAAAATTGCTTAATTGAAAAATTTTCTTTTGATAAAAAAGTAAATGAAATAATCAATATTGAAATAATAAGAAATATAAAATCGTAAAAGTAATTATTATTTTCATATCTATAATCTGTAAAAACCAGTCGCAAAACTATGAATAGAATTACAAAACCTGAGATGAAATAAAATAACAAAATTTCTTTTGATTTTTCTAATAAATTAATTACCTTAGATAAATAAAGTCCAACAAGAAATATAAATGGTATTACTAGATTTACCACAAGCCAAGGCATCTTTTCGCCAGCTATAGAAAATGCTATAAGAGAAAAAATTGCAGTAAATGATACAAATCTTTCAAAGATATCCCCTCTAATAAGAAAATAAATTGATAAAGGAATACCAAAAATAAAAACTAAGAATTCGTTTGTAAATAATATAACAATGTAATAATAAAAAGGTTGTCCACCTCTTGCAACATCATGTTGTGACAACCAATAACCTAATGATTGCCAATGACCAGTTATAAGTCCAGATGGATTTATAAAAAAACTTGTAAACATAAGTATAAAAATAATTGAAAATATACTTATAGATGTAAACCATAATTTCTTGTTAAACATATATCCAAAAATATTTGATAGTAGTAACAAAAAAAATGTAATCAAAATTGCAAAAATAATACCATTACCAACTGGTAATCCTGCAGGTACTCCTGGGTAACTATCAGGAGTAGCTAAAATAACTCCTAGAGATGATTGAAAAACAGATAACATAGGAGCAGCTAATGGGATAGTGATTAATGATAATATGAGAAATAATTTAGAGATATGCCCTATTTCTTTAATACTGATCTTACCTAAAGCAACATATAGCAAATCCCGAATTGAATAAAATGATAGAAAGATCAAAACTCCTAAAAGATTAAGGTACATGCTTTCTTTGATTGTAAAACCAAGTGCTATAATTCCAACGATTAGAAATAGCCAAATATCTTTTTTAGTATTTAGGAACTTTAGAATAAAAATAAATAAAAGTATTAGAATCCCAGACATAAATACGTCATTTCTAGCAAATCTACTAAAATAAGCAAGTGAGGGTGAAATTGAAATTAGAAAGGCTATTATCAATGTTGATCTATCGCCTATTTCTTTTCTTATTATTATTGGAGCTAATACAACTAAAACTCCAACTAATGCAAATGGAAATCTTAGTAAAAATTCACTACTACCCACCAACCAAAATAAACCAGAAAGAATGTTAAATAAAAACATACCATGCGTTAGGGGATTATGTGCATAATAATCTCCATTTGATGTTACGTATGAAAAATAACCATGCAAACTCTCATCATGATGGACTGCTCTATTGCCTAGTTCAATAAATCTAAATAAAAAAGCAACAATTAAAATATTGAAGTAAGAAAATAGATAAATATTATTTTTAATTAGATTATTCATTTAGGCTAAAAATCTTAAATTCTTTGTTTTCAAAAATTAAATTAAAGTCCTTAAATTTTGAATCATTGTTAAGATCATATCTCTTTTTTTCAAATGTTGATAATAAAATATATTTAACGTTATATTCTTTTAGCATTTGATTTTCTTGTGATGGATTTAAGTAAAAATTTTCAATTTTATTATTAAGATCTAATATCAATTCTGATTCTGATCTCCATTGTAATTGATGATTAATCCAAGCTAATACAGTTGAACGACCAGTTGCTGCAGAAATTATATTTGATCTAGTATAAGATTTCCCTACTCCTTCAAGAATAATAGACTCTTTAGGAATATTGTTTTTTATAAAATCAATAACTTCTATTTCCGATTGATTTAAATAACTTAATCCATTTATACCAAAATAACCAATATTATCTATCGATCTAGATCTGATTGCTGATACTCCCCACCAGACTGATGGAACGATGACTAAAACTATAAATAAACTTCCTATATATCTTTTGAAATGATTTAATGATTTTAAGAAATTATAAATCAGATAAATTGAGACTAAATTTAAAATGATGTAATTTATGAAATAAAACTTAAACACAGTATTCATTCTATTGTTGAACTTATCTACGATATAAATAAATTCTGTTCCATAAATTACAACAAGACTCGAAAATAAAAGAATCATAATATGTTTCATAAGAGATTTTTCATTTTTTATGATGAATATTACTGAAGATAGAATAAAAGAGTAAAAAATATTATTAATTAAGAAATTAATAAAAAGTTCAAAATTCAGATAAAAATTAGGTAAAAATAAGGGGAATACTAAAGAAAAAGATAATATAAGTATAAATATTTTAATATGATCTTTTGAAAAACCTAATCTTAATATTCTTACTAAAATAAAGAGAAAAATTGGTATATAAGAAAATCCCCAATATAGGAATAATTGATGAAACCTAGATATGATTTTAACGTTAGAAATATATGGAAAATCTAATAAATTATTAGGATTAATTAGAAAAATAAAAATACTAAGTTCAATAATCAATACAACTGCTAAATATAATAAATTCTTATTTTCAAAATTAATGTTTTTTCTGTAGAAGAAAACGCTACATATAACATACCAAATCAATATAACTGAGTACCAAGGATTTATTAAGATAGTGAATATTATTACTAAATTCAGCCATATAGTAGAAACAAGAGTAAATTCTTTCTTATAAAATATGTCAAATATCATTGAAAATCCTAAAATTACAAAAGGAATAACAAGAATATGTGGATGAATATCGCCTAAGATAAATGAAAAACTAGGGAATTCATTAATTGTGTAATCACTAAAAAATATATCAGGTTTGTTATAACTTATTATTCTAGAAATAGAAAACCACCACCAGTTATCATTTGGCCAGAATAATTCAAAATTTTCTTTTTTTGTAATTCCTTCGATATCAATCAATTTATATATATAATCTGTACCTAAAGTTGAATGACTAAGTATTTCTAAAATACTTGCAAAAGGAGTAATAAAATAAATATATATAAATATAAAGGGTAAAAATAAATATATTTTATTTTTTGGAATTTCAAAAATTCTTGTTATCAATCCATATGTTGAAAGAAATGTTATCGATAAAACAGATGGAAGTATAAAATTATATGCCATAGAGCTTTCCATATCCAAAATAGAAGGGATAGCTGAATAAACAAAATAACCATAAGAATAATAAGAAACAGGATTATTGTGAAACCATAGGTCTTCAGGAATTATAGACGTAGATGACATAGAGGAAGATAAGATCATAAATTCCATTATCTTTTCAGTATTCAATATATCAGAATTACTCATTCTTAGTAAAAGAATTAATCCAAAAATTATAATGAAAATTAAGTATTTAATATCAAAAAATGATTTTATCAATTCTTTGTGCAAAAATTTTTTACTTATTATAAAAATTGAGAAAAAAATTATAAATATATAAGAAATTTTCCAAACATTAGAATTAGATATTTGATCAAATGATAAAAGTGAAAACAGAGTTCCTGAAATAATCAAAAATATAAATCCAATTAAAACATATGGTAGATTTATACTTAACCTTTTGTCTAAAGTGTGATTATAGGCAAAACCTACTACATTGAGTGATAATAAGATTAATAAAAAAAATATTGTTTCAATCATCATTTATAATTTTTTAGAATATATTTCTAATGCTTCTTTAGCAGCCATCTTTTCTGCATCAATTTTTTTTCTTCCTTTACCAATCGATATTTTTTTGTCATTAATGAATAATTTTATTAAGAACGAACCATTTTCTAACTGTTGGGATTTATAAACAGGTAATTCTTCTCCAAGTTCTTGAAGTTTTTCTTGGAGTAATGATTTTGAATCGAAATAAGACTTAGAATTATAAATATCACCAATTTGATCTTTGAATAAATCAACTAAATAATTAGATGTTTCATGAAGACCTATACTGATTGAAATGTATCCTATTACGGATTCAAATAAATTACATAATGTAGAAATTTTATTTCTTCCATTATTCATTTCTTCGCCCTTGCCCAAGATGATATAACGACCAAGTTGAAGATCTTTAGAGTAATTTGATAATGATTTTTGATTAACTACTTCAGATCTAATTTTTGATAAATCTCCTTCAGGTAAACTCGGATAATGTTTATATAAATATTCACTTACAACATAACTTATTACAGAATCACCTAAATATTCTAATCGTTCATTTGATTCTAAATCCTTAATTGTAGAATTTTCATTTAGATAAGAACTATGTGTTAAGGCAACTTTGAAGTTATCAAAGTCTTCATGTATAAGCTTTTGAATTAATTCAAACATTACAATTGATGTTGTTTAGGCCAAGGAGGCTGGGGTTTTTTTAATTCACCAAAATATGTATTATTAGCAGACAAGATTTTTATTGCATTAAAAAATTCTAAAGAATCATTGTATGGAGGGGTAAAAGTTTTCAAAAAAACAGTATTTTCATCAGAAAATTCTATTGTTGGAGTTCCGAATATACCTTTTCCTTCAGCTTCTAAATGTGAGGATGCAATAAAATCTAAAGAATTTTTAGAATGTAAGTCTTCATTAAATTTTTCTGAAAAAATATCTAGTGATTTTGCTAGATTTATAATATATTCTTCACTTCTAACATCTATTCTTTTAACATGCTTGTCCTCAAAAATTGCCCTCATATATAATTGCCCTGCCTCTTTAGATATATTTCTTGCTGCGATCCCTCCTAAATGAGGCCAAATACCTCTACTTATATATTCAGATAAGTTTTGTTCCCAGGCTAACCAATTATCTTCATTTTCAGAGTTTATTTGTTCTAATAGAAATGGTTGCCATGATATATCTATCTCTGATTTATCTTCAAGATCAAGTAGCCAAAATCCTGCTTGTCTTACCCATGGACAGGTATAATCAAAAAATACTTTCACTTTCTCAGTAGTCATAATTTTCTCCTTTAGATTAGAATAAATATAAAAAAAAATAATTTGAACAGCTCTTTAGACAAAATAAACACATTTATTCAATCAAACAATAATCTTTCTTCTATTATAGATTATTGCAGAGAGTACAAAAGTAAAAATGAAATAAAAATATATTTGGTGGGAGGCATTATTAGAGACATTATATTAGACTCTAAGTATAGCTTTTTTGATTTAGACTTAATTATTGATGGTAATATAGATCATTTTGCTAAAAACTTTTCTGAAGATTTGAATTGCAGAATCAATAAAATTCATAATTTTCCTAACTATAAATTATTTTTTAATGATGATCTTGAAATAGATATAGCTCACGCTAGGTCAGAACAATATAAATCACCTGGTTCATTGCCTGTTTGGAAAAAATCTACAATTAATGATGATTTATTTAGAAGAGATTTCAGCATAAATTCAGTTGCAGTAGAAATCCATTCAGATTTTCTGAAAATTATTGATCCCATAAATGGTATAGAGGACATAGAAAATGAAATTATTAAAGTTTTACATAATAACTCATTTAGTGATGATCCTACGAGAATATATAGAGCCATAAGGTATAGATCTAGACTTCAATTTGATTTTGATAAAAACACAAAATTATTATTTTATGATTCAATTAAAGATTTAAATAATCTATCTATCTTTAGAAAGAATAAGGAAATTTTAAAGTTCTTAGAAGAAGAAAATATTGAAAATTTTCTAAGTATAAAAGGCAAAGATAGTATTGTTGACTCATTATTTCCTAAAAATTTTTTGAATAAGTTAAGTTTTGTTGATAAGAATTTCTGGAAAAAATCTAATATAAAAGAAAAAATATTCTTTGCTTTTTTTTCAGTTGAAAATCAAACTAGAAATGATTTTCTTAATTCTATGAATTTTTCTAAAAATGATATGAAGGAAATTTCATTATTTTTCGAAATTAAAGAAATTGTAGAAAACAATAATTTACAAAACCCTGAAGATTTGAGTTTAGATAAAGATTTTATTTCTAATTTATATCATTGTTTATAGCATGAACTAAATGGTCTCCACCCCACATATCTGCCCTACTTGCTAATCTTTGTCTGTGAAAAATATATTGCTGTGCATGTGATGAAAGATTTCCAAATTTCTTTTTTGCTTTATCGCTAGCTTTTTCAGGAGTGATTTTTTTTGGATATTTGTACCAGCGTATAAGTCCTTTTAAAACATGCCTGTCTACTGGAAAAGATTCTTTTTTATCGAAAGAATAAGCTAATATGCAATCTGCAACTTTTCTTCCTATTCCTTTGATTTTTACTAGACTATTAAGGGATTCTTCATACGTGGATCTTCGTAATTTATCTATACTTGTTTCTTCATCAATTAATGATTTGGCCAAATTAATAATGTAAGGAGCTCTGAATCCAAAACCTAACTCTCTAAGCCTATTTTCACCAATTTGATAAGTTTTGGCAGGATCTGGGAATATATCATTATTGATTTGTCTAAGTAATCTCATATGATATTTAATTCTTTCAAGGTTTGAACAAGAAGATGTTATGAATCCAACCATACATTCCCATTCCTCTTGCTTTAGAATTCTTAATCTTGGATATTTTTCAATCACAGGTGAAATAACGCTATCTTCAAGTAATATATTAAAATTTTCAAGTGAGTATGGGTCTTCTCCTAAATAGTATAAAAACCTTTCTTTTAGATCGTCTTCTAAAACTCCATTAAGAACTTCAACATGAATAGATTCATCTTTTTCGGTTACAAGCAGTTCAGAATTTCTAAAATATCCTCTATATGAATTTTCTTTTTCTATTATTTTTTGCCAGGCAAAAGACTGACCTGAATCTAGAGTATTTAATAAATCTATATTTTCTTTTAATACAAAATTATTCATATTTATCGAAAGCCAATGACAGTAATATCGGATAAATAAAGGTTATATTTACTAGACTTATCAAAACAAGTATAAAAATATGCTTCAATCCAACCTTTTCAAAAATATATAAATAAATACCATAGATTGTTAGTATCCAAAAAGTTAGCAAAATTAAGAAAAAATAGGACAAATATTCAAAAGACTTTATTGAATTAAAATGAAAATAAATATTAGGTAATATGTACGATATGGATAAAAAGACAAAAGTAAAAATATTAATTATAAGAATATTTTTGGGTAAATCATCATTGCCCTTATATGAAAAAAATTTATATATATTTATGTAGGATGATATAAATAACCAGTTTGAAAATAACAATATCATAGATAAAGCAATATTATATATACTCATAGTAACTGTGCCTTGATAGCTAAGATATCTAAACCTGAACTATCCACTAATGACTTGACTTTATTAGAGTTTTCTTCAGAATTTTGAATCGAATAATAGGTTGGACCAGCTCCAGACATTGAAAGATCCTTAATACCCAAAGATTCTAATTTATATTTCATTTCCTTCAGATTCTTAAATAAACCTAATGCTGAATTTTCTAATCCGTTGAACAAAGGACCTTTTATTATTTCATTACTATTTATTTTTTCTAATAATTCTTTTTGTTTCATTCCATCAGTAAACTTAAGATTATTATTGAAAATCTGTTTAGTTTTTTCATAGATTTCATGCTTAAAATGGAAAATAACAATATGTTTTATTGAAGGATTTTTAATAAATTTAATTATATCTCCTCTACCTGAAATATTTGCAGATGAATTTGATAAAAAAAATGGAATATCTGAACCGAATTTTAATGCTATGTCAAACTTTTCTTTAGAATCTAAATTTAGCTTAAATATCTGATTTACAGCTTCAATAGTAGTTGCAGCATTTGAAGAACCTCCACCCATTCCGGAGGAGTAAGGAATATTTTTTAATACTTTAATAGATAACTTATTCTTTGTTTTATACTTATCAGTCATAAAATTTAATATTCTAAAAACAATATTATTTTCTTGGTTTATTCCTTCTTGATGAACTGAATTTATATCAGAACTTAACAATGTTATTTCATCATAAAGATTAATTTTTGAAATTATTGTTGATATTTCATGAAATCCATCTGTTCTTTTACCCAATACCTCCAAACCTAGATTTATTTTTGCATAACTTTTATATTTGTTCATATTTTTTATAATTTTTATAAATATTTTCCCAATTTTCTAACTCAAGATGTTGAGGTCTTAAATCATCCTTAACTTTGGATTCTTCTAGTAATTTTTTTACATTTAGTAAACTTAATTTTAATCCCATGCTCAGTGAATTTGAAATTTTTTTTCGTGGATTAGAAAATCCTTTTTTTAGAAATTCCACATAATCATTATCGATCTTAACATTTTTAGGGGTTATTTTAACTGTCATAGAATCAACTTTGGGAATTGGGTAAAATTCATGATTCTTAATTATTAATAGTTTTTCAACATCAGAAAAAGACTGAATTAATAAGCTTAGAAAACTTTTTTTTCCAGTTCCAGCAACAATTTGTTCTCCAACTTCTTTTTGGACTGTAAAAACCATAGAATTTACATTTTCTTGGCTCATAAAATTCCTAATTATTATATTTGATGCATAATATGGCAGGTTGCCAATTATATTTATTTTTGAATTACTTCTCACTTTATAAGTTCTTGCATCTTCATGAATTATTTTTACATTATATTTTTTATATCTGTTACTTAGTGGTGTAATCAAATCCGAATCAAATTCTAAAAGAGTGATATTTTTATACTTTTCTACCAAGAAATCTGTTAAGGCTCCATCTCCAGGGCCAATTTCCATAATATCTATATCTTTTTCGAATTTAGATAATTCAACAATACTTTCAGAGATTACTATATTTCTCAAGAAATTTTGACCTAATTTTTTTTTCATACAATTTTATAGATATCTAATATATTCTTCTGCCTAATGATGGAGAATCAATTTTAATTACATTACCGACTGTAAAACTATCCAAAGCTTTTTCATCAACTTCAATCCCTAGACCATTTCCAGTTGGAAGATCTATTCTACTATTTTTATGAGTAAAAATATCATTAGTCAGGTTTTCTCTTACAGGATGAGGAGTTCTATCGCATTCTAAGACTGATTCATTCTCATAAGGTATATCTTTCATACCTATTTGTGTAATTGGTTGAACTGATAATGAATGAAGCGCAGCAGCAAATGATATTCCTGTACCCCAAAAGTGTGGATTGAACTTTTTTCCTAAAGTTTGCGCTATTATTCCAACTTTATTCATTTCAGAAGGGCCTCCAACAGCGCATATATCAGGTTGAATAATATCAAATACATTATTTATCATTCTTGGCACAATATCCCATCTAGTTGAAAGGCTTTCGGCACCAGAAATCGGTATCAGTGAGTTATTTCTAACATAAGTATTTGCTGCATCATCTCTCGAAGCGCATGGTTCTTCAAACCATTCTAATTCAACTTCAGATACCAGTTTTGTAAATTTTATAGCTGAAATTGGATCGTATGCTTCATTTGCATCAAACATTAATTTTATACCATCACCAATAGCTTTTTTTACTTCTATTACCCGTTCAGCATCTTCTTTTAGGGTTAGAGCTCCAATCTTCATTTTCATACCTTTGTAACCGCATGATGCATGTTCTTCAGCTTCTTTAATTAGATCATTGAAAGAATAATCATTTACATAGTATAAACCTGTGGCATAAACAGGAATTGAATTTCTAAAATTACCTCCTAAAATTTGAGAAGCAGTCTTATTTTCATATTTTCCTACTATGTCGTATAAAGCAGTATCTAAAGCACTTATAGCATACACTGCTGATTTAGCAAAAACATGACCTTGAAATGTCGATCTATACAATTTATTCCATATTTTTTGAATATTTCTTGGATCTTCTCCAATTGAAAATTTTAAAACGGAAGATATAGAATCTAAGTTTTCTAATGAACCAAATGTTTCTCCCCAGCCGATTATGTCGTTGTCAGTAAATACTTTGATATTTATTACACTTCTAGTATCTGTCCATCTTTGAGACCAAGCAAAAGGATATTTGAGTTTCCCTTCTAAGTATCTAATTTCAATTTTTTCTATTTTCATAAATTTTTGATTAAATATTTTTTAATAATAAAGTATGAGTTATTTTTTTATAACATTTTTTGCTATTTTTTCATTTTATATTTATCATGGGTTCATGAGGGCAAATTTTAAAATCATTAAGATTTATGATTAATAACAAACTTAATTGGGCTGTAATCCCATGTGCAGGTTTGGGTACCAGGCTTTATCCTGTTACTAAATCGGTTCCAAAATCAATGCTACCTGTAGGAAATTATCCTATTATTCATTTTGCAGTAAAAGAAGCTATATCTGTAGGTATAGAAAATATTTTAATCATCATTGGAGATGGAATGGATTCAGTAAGATCCTATTTTACAGAATCTACTAAAAATAATTTAGATAATGATGATGAAAATATAGATATTGAGCAGATGATAAAATCATCTGATATAAGATTCTTACTTCAAGAAAAACCTTTGGGTGTAGGGCATGCTATAAAATTAACTAAACGAATTATTGGAGATAATTCGTTTGCTGTTATTTTGCCTGATGATCTTATTTTTTCCAAGCCCAATTCTTTAGCTCAATTGAAAGATTTATATCTGAAGTATGGTGGTCACGTTCTAGGTCTTAATAAACTGAAAAAGAATGAAATTGAAAAAAAAGGTATTGTTGAATTTGATGAAGAACAAGATCGATTTAAGATCAAATCTTTAGTTGAAAAACCAAAGTTTTCTGATGCTCCTTCTGATATTGGAATTTTAGGAAGGTATATACTTCACTATAGTATTTTTGATGACATTATTGATAATGATCAGGGAGAGACCAACATAACTGATGCTATCTCAGAAAAACTAGGAAAAGCAGAAATTTCAGGGAAAATTTTAGATGGTTATCACTTTGATACAGGAAATCCTAGTGGATTAGTTAAGGCTTCTAATTTCTTTATGAAAAATTCAAAACTTATTTTAGAAAAATATTAATCTATTTTTAAGACTGCCATAAATGCTTCTTGAGGAACTTCAACTGCCCCAATCATTTTCATTCTTCTTTTTTTACCTTTAGCCTGTTGTTCTAATAATTTTCTTTTTCTAGTAACATCTCCCCCATAGCATTTAGCAAGAACATTTTTTCTTAGTGCACTGATATTTTCTCTCGCAACTATCTTACCTCCAATTGCTGCTTGTACTGGAACTTGAAACATTTGTCTTGGAATTAATTCTTTTAATTTACTAACAAGATCTCTTCCTTTATATGGTGCTCGAGATTTCTCAGTAATTAATGATAATGAATCTACATTTTCATGATTAACTAGAATATCTAACTTTACTAAATTAGCATTTCGCTCTTCTATCAATTCATAATCCATAGAAGCATAGCCAGACGAGCAAGATTTAAGACCATCAAAAAAATCAATTAAAATTTCAGAAAGAGGTAAATAGTGGGTAATTATAACTCTTTGATTTGATATATTTTTTGAATTTTGAATGTAATCAATCTGGCCAAACTCTCCTCTTTTATTTGATAAAAATTCTGTGACTTTACCTATATAATTTTCTGGGGTTATAATAGTGGTTTTTACCCATGGCTCAGTAATATAATCAATAAATTGTGTTTCAGGCCATTCTGAAGGGTTTTGAATTTTATTAATTTCTCCATTTTTCATATATACACTGTGAGTTACACTTGGTGCTGTTGTTATTAGCTCAAGGTCATATTCTCTCTCTAACCTCTCTTGTATAATTTCCATATGTAACATTCCTAAAAATCCACACCTAAATCCAAATCCAAGAGCTGCAGAAGTTTCAGGTTCATAAACTAAACTAGGATCATTTAAGAATAATTTATCAAGAGCATCTCTTAACTCTTGATATTTATCAGAGTCTACAGGGTACAGGCCTGTGTAAACTGTAGGTGAAGATTCCTTATACCCAATCAAGGGCTCAGAATCTTTATGATCAACATCAAATATCGTGTCTCCAACTTTTATATCCTTTAAGTTTTTGATTCCTGTTTCAACGTAGCCAACGTATCCTGTTTCTAATGTTGATGATGAAACTTGATTAGGTTTTAAGTAACCGATATCTATTGCTTCAAGTTCAGTCTTTGAATTAGAAAAATAAAGTCTCTGTCCTTTAGAAATATTTCCATTAAATACTTTTACATATGCGATCGCACCCTTAAATGAATCGTATATTGAATCAAAAATTAATGCTTTCATACCATCATCATTGTTTGATTTTTTTGGAGGTGGTATTTTTTCAATAATTTTTTCAAGTAAATCTTCTACTCCTGTACCATCTTTAGCAGAAACTTTTAAAATTTCAGATTCATCAAAACCTAAAATCTCAGAAATTTCGTTTATAATCTTTTCAGGCTCTGCTAGCGGAGAATCAATTTTATTAAGTACAGGAATTATTACTAGATCTTGATCCATAGCTTGATAAACCGTAGATATAGTTTGAGCTTGTACACCTTGAGTAGCATCAATCAAGAGTAGTGCTCCTTCACATGCTGCCAATGATCTTGATACTTCGTAAGTAAAATCTACATGACCAGGAGTATCAATAAGATTTAATATGTAATCAGTATTATTTAAACTATAATTAAGCTGAATAGTTTGTGCTTTTATAGTAATTCCACGTTCTCTTTCAAGATCCATAGTATCAAGAACTTGATTCTTTAAATTTCTAGTTGAAATTGTATTAGTTAATTCTATAAATCTATCTGCAAGTGTAGATTTACCATGATCTATATGGGCAATAATACTGAAGTTTCTGATATTCATATAGTTATGAAAAAGTTAAATTATTAAAAATAATTATACGCTAACAATCTCATATAAATATTTACTTATGTCACTTAGTCTAGTAATTCATCATGAGGTAAAGTCCATGGTGCTCTACCTGCAAAAGGCCTAGGAACCTCATTAGTATCGAGCATATTTACTTCGATAAGTGTAGGTTTCTTTGCATCTATTCCTTCTTCTATTGCTTGATTAACTTTAGTAGGATCGTCAACATAAATACCTTTAGCTCCGTATGTTTCAGCCATTTTAGCAAAATCGGGATTTACAAATCCAGTTTCATAATCCCCTCCCCAATCAAGCTCAAGATCTCTTCGAACATTACCATAATAACCATCATTAAATACTACAGCTATTACATTTATCCCATATTTTACTGCTGTAGATAATTCTTGAACATTATACATAAAACCTCCATCTCCAGAAATTGATACAACAGGAGTGTTTGGTTTAGCAACTTTAGCTCCAATAGCTGCAGGAAATGCCCAACCTAAATTACCTGAATAACCTGAATCAAAATATGTTGATGTGTTATATGTCTTAAATGCAGCTCTTGAATAATAACCCATTTGAGTCATATCCCAAACTGAAATAGTATCTTGAGGCATTCCTTCTCTTAAGGAGTTTAGGATTTCATGTTGAGGGTGCAATCCTTCTTGTCCTGAATCTAAAATTTCACGTATTTTCTTAACTTTATCTGCAGGTGAATCTAACTTAGTTCCACCCATAGATTTAATTCCTTCAGTGATTTTATTTATAGATAGTTTTGCGTCACCTATTACTGGATGTACATCCTTATGAAATTTTCCAATTTCAGTCTCATCAATTTCTACTTGAATCTTTTTTGTATTTTCGGCGGCAGGATATCTAATAGCAAATCTTGAACCTAATATGATAATAAGATCACTATTTTCTAAATAATTTTTAATTTGCCCCTCACCAGTAAGTCCTGACCCTAATGAATGGGGGTGTTCATCAGATATGACACCTTTCGCAGCAGCACTAGTTACTACCGGTATATTTGTTAATTCAGTAAATTCTTTTAATTCTTCTTCTGCTTCAGATCTTATAACTCCTGTACCTGCATAAATAACAGGATTCTTTGATTCTAAAATCAATTTAATAGCTTCAGAAATAGAACTATCAGCAGGTTGTGTTCTCTCAAAGACTGAAGATTCTAAAAGTTGAACATCTTCAGATTCAACCATAGTTTCAGGGGGCATTTCTATCTCAACTGGTCTTGGTCTTCCATTTTTTAAGTGACTAAATGCTTCTGAAACTCCCTCTGGTATTTCGTGTGGTCTCAATAATCTTTTTTGAAATTTAGTGACAGGCTTAATTGTTTCAAGTTGATCGTTTACTTCATGTAATCCGCCCATATCTTTACCTATTGTTGATCTAGGAATTTGACCAGCAATCATTAAGACTCTAGAGTTTGAAGAGTAAGCAGTTGAAAGTCCTGCTGCAGCGTTATATAAACCCGGGCCAGGAACAACCATAGCAACCCCAATTCCTCTACTAGCTCTAGCATATCCATCTGCCATATATGAAGTAGCTTGTTCATGTCTAGGAACAATCATTTTTATATTATTATTTCTTCTTAGTGCATCAACTACACCATACATTTGAACACCTGGTAATCCAAATATAACTTCTACTCCTTCACGTTCTAATGAACTTATAAGAGCATCTCCTCCGGACATTTTACTCATATCTTTATTCCCTCCATAAATCTATAATTCTTTCTGCCATTAACATTACTGTTGCATTAGTATTTGCTCTGATGCAATCTGGCATTATAGATGCATCTACTATTTTTAATTTATCAACACCTATCACTGAGCCAGTTTGATCAACTACAGCTAAAGGATCAGAACCCATTTTACAGGTTCCACTACTATGGTGCCCTGTAACCATCTTTCCATGCAACCATTTTTTCAGTAGTTTATCATCTTTTCTTGTAATTGTGTCTGGAAGAATCATTTCATCGGCATACTTTTGAAATTCTTTATTATTACCAATATTTTCAAGAATTTTTACACCTTCAACAAATCTATTCATGTCGTTCTCTGAGTCCAGATAATTATAATTTAATTTAGGATATAAATTTGGATCTTTCTCATTGAGAGATACTTCTCCTGAACTTTCCTCTAAATTTAAAGTTAAATTTGCTCTTATTCCTTTTGGAGCACCAGGATAAAAAGTTACTTTATTATCACTGGAATCCATATATACAATCATGTCATTAGTCCAGTTTGAATTATTTGATGTATATCTCAAAGCCATAGCTACACGTGAATAATTATTTACAGGTGAAATATAATTATTTTTCGGTTTCCATGTTATAAATGTCATAGGATGATCCCTGAGATTTTGTCCTACACCTGGTAAATCGCATAGAGTAATAATTCCATGTTTAGATAATTTATTAGAATCCCCTATCCCAGAGTTCATTAGTAGTTTTGGAGATTCTATTGCACCTGCAGACAAAATAATTTCGTCAGCATAAATTTCAAAAGAAGCAGATTCTGAGTTCAATTCAATTCCAATAGCTTTATTATTATCTAAAATAATTTTCTTTACGTAACAATTAGACTTTATATTTAAGTTTGGTCTATGCCTAGCGTCCATTAAATAGGTTAAAGCTGTACTTTGTCTAACTCCGTCAATTTGATTAAATCCTAAAGCACCTACACCTGTTGAATCAGGTTTATTATGGTCAGGGCAAGCAGGGAACCCATTTTCAATGCAAGAATTGTAAAATGCTCTATGAATAGGATCCCAATCTTTTTCAGGAACTCTCTTGACCCTTATATATCCTTTACTACCGTGATATTTTTCATCAGGAAAATCAAGGTCATTTTCAAGCTTAATGAAATACGGTAATACTTCTTCAAAAGACCACTTTTCGTTACCAAATTCAGCCCATCTATCATAATCCTCTCTAATTCCTCTCAGTAAAATCTGAGCATTTATAGATGATGAACCTCCTATTATTTTTCCTCTTGGTATATTTATTTCAGGTCCATTTTTAGTACTTTCTGCTCTATATGCCCAGTTGCTAGGATCTGATTCAAGTATAGGAGTTATAACATTCCTATGGCCATAGTAGACATTTTCAGGAATTGATTCTATATTACTGTAATCATTTCCTGCTTCTATTAATAAAACATTAATATTTGAATCTTCAGAAAGTCTGTTTGCAAGTATAGATCCAGCAGAACCGGAACCAATAATTATTTTGTCATATATATTTTTCATGTTTAACTTAAAAGCTTATACAGATCTACTAAGAACCAAGCTGATAATGATCCCCCTCTATTATCAAATCCATTTTCTCTTTTTCTAATTAGATATTCATTTAATGAATTTAATGATCCTGTACCTGTGCACGAATCATGAACTATTCCAGAATCTTCTATTTTAGAATCTACAAATTCCCAAGCTTTTTCTAAAGAATTCATATAATCTTTGGAAAGAATTCCCTTCCTTATACCATTCGCCAAAGCATATCCTACCATAGCAGTTACGGTCAATTCTTCATAAGAATTATTATTATCAATTACTTGTCTCCATGCACCATTATCAGTTTGAAAATTGATAAGAGCATCTAGATGAGTTTTGTGTTTTATAATTAATTCATTTTTTTTATGGTAATCGTCTGGTGTATGAATAATAGCTTCAATTGCCCCATATGCAGCAAAACCATTACCTCTACCCCATGGATATTCTGCTATTTTCGAATGAATATAGATACCATCTTTTCTCATAAGTTTAGAATCTAGAACGTGATTTACCATAAAATCAATATACCTTAAATCATTAGTGTACTTATAAGCTCTACCCATAATAGCTGATACAAAAAATTGATCTTCGACTTGTATATTTGGATCAAGTATAGAGTTTTCTAAAAACAAATTTGCCTGATCAATTATAGGGTCAACAACCAATTTATTCTGTGTCAGTTCATATAAATCATCTATCCAAATCAAACCTGCCCGATTATCATTACGCCAATTTTTTGACTCTATTTCAATCCTATTTCTAACAAGATCTTCATATGTTTTTGTTGCAAATGATTTTCCATCTGTATTAAATCCTAATTTTTCAAGCCTAAGTCGGGCTGACAATCCGCACCCTTGAGTATAAACGACAGTTTCTAAATTATTACCATACACTTCAGCTAAAGTAATAGCCTTATCGAGTAAAACAACTTTATCTATCATTGTAATTCCTTAATTTTTTCTTCACAAAAATTTATAACTTCGTTAGACAATTCTTTGGCTTTTTCAGCATCTGAAATATCAAATATTTGAAAAGGTGATCCAGAAATTGAGTATGTTGGATATCTAGTTGAATACAAATATTTATCTAGGATGGGCCCGTATGATTTTAAGAAATCAAATGTAGGATCAATAGCTAAACAATCTTCTGCTAAATCAGATATTGAGGAGCCCCAAACTTTATCAGTACCACGAAGCACTAAGTAGGATATAATTATTTTTTCTGCAGCTTGTTGAAATAAAAAACATGAAATAGAATGTTCATCAGATAATAACTTATCTGCTAGTTGAAAGTCATAAAGGCTTTGATCTTTCCATCTTTTTGACTCTTTTTGATTGTGATCAAGCATAGTTATAAAACCTTATCAGCATCCTGAAAAATTATTTCCATTGAATTTTTTATATTATTTATAACATAATTGTCACCTGAAAGCTGTTTGTATTCATCAGGAGTATAAACAAAAAACCTTATATGTACAGAAGGTCTTAGATGAGTTATCCAAAATTCATCTCTATTGATGAACTTTTCTTCAGTTTCTTGAATAATCAGCAAATCTAATGAAGTATCAGGAGTTATTTGATTTAATGCAAAATCACCAAATATAGCTAATGACTTTGCTCCTAATTGTTTCGATTCATTAGAAAATTTCGATAATTCATTTTCTAAGCAATTTTTTCTATGATTAGAAAACCCAAAAACTATTGGCACAACTTAAGCCTAAACGTTGTAAAGAGTTGGATGATTTGGCTGTTCAAATATCTCGTCTTTAGTTAGTGGATAACTTTCTTTTTCATAAACTTGAAGTCTATGACATCCGAAATCTGGGATGTAAATGAGTTTACCGTAAGTTCTTACAGAAGCGGGGGCTCTAAGTTTTCTCCAAACTTCTCTATTTGACATTTCTCTCAATCTTAATACTCTAGGGCTAGACATAATATAAGTTTTACCACTTTTTGAAAGAGTTGCATCTCCAGTAAATTGGGTTACATATTTACCCTCTTTATCATATATTACTATCCTATTATTATCTCTATCAGCAACATAGATATCACCATCTTCATCTATCGATAATCCAGCAGGTCCACTAAGTTGAATGTGATCTTCGCCTAAAGATTTTGGAATATTGCCAAAAGAATTAAGATAGTTTCCCTTAGAATCGTATCTGTTAATTCTATTATTTCGCCAATCAGAAACAATAATGTCTCCATCATAATTAACTGCTATTCCCCAAGGCATATCAAGTGCTTGATCACCCTTGGCAGAAATTATGGTTTCGATAAACTTACCATCTTTAGTAAATTTTTGAACTCTATTATTACCTGTATCAACAACTAGTAAATTGCCATCATGATCAAAAGCAATTCCAGAAGGTGAATCTAGTTGTCCATCACCTGAACCATACTCACCTATTTTTGTAGATTTTGTTGATGATTCTTGTACCTCAGCAGTTTGACCAATAGCTACATAACCCTTTTCTCCATCATCAATAATGGAATGAACACAGTGTTCCCCTTCATCACTGACGTACAATTTCCCTTCTGTATCTTGAATCATTTGTACTGGCCATTTGAAATTACCAAATACATCTAAATCTTCATCTTTCCAATTAATTCTTCTTATATTTCCACCTACACCATCTGCTCTAATCAGTACATATAGTACATCTTTAGTTTCAACCATGTCCATACAATATGTGGTAACTCTTCTCATACCCAAGGTTTCTTTATATTTATATCCACCTCGAATAATTGCAAAAGGCGGTTCATTCGTTTTTTCTATTTGTTGCGTCATCATTACCTCTTTATTTAAATGGGCTCAATTGTTCAAAGTTACCAAGTACAATTTCAGTTGGATCTAAACCTAAGTGCTGTTCTAATAGAGTACCGTATACTCCTCTATAATCGAAAGTATGTTTCAAGTCTTCACCGTTTAACCATTCACTTGGATCAATTGAAGGATATTCTGAATATAGTCCTCCGTTTACTCTGTTTCCAATAATGAAAGCTCCTCCGCCAGAACCATGATCCGTTCCAGATCCGTTATCTTTCATTCTTCTTCCAAATTCTGAAAAAACTAAGATTACAATTTCATCTGATGCATCGTGTTCTTCTAAATCAGTTAAGAAATCTTTAATTCCTTGAGATAATTCACCCATTAACCTATCATGTGCTGGCATCTCTTGAGCATGATGATCATATCCCCCGTGTTGTGTATAGAACACTCTTGTTCCAAGATCAGCAGTATGAACTCTAACAACATCTCTTAAGGCTTTTGCGATAGAGTTATCAGCATATTCAACTGAAGATTTATATTTAGAAGGGACATCTTTTAACATATCTGCACCTTGCAAGACACCTGAACCTGTATTTGCTAAATAATTCATCACTACTCCAGATTCATGCCTTCCACCCATCCATTCATCAGCAGGTGTGTACATTCTTGAAAATACTTCCAAGTTAGCCATTCGTTGTGTATTATCTTCAATAGAAGTCATCAGTCCATAATTATCTAGATTATCTACAGAAGTGGCAATAACACCAGGAGCTGCAAGTGCTCTAGGTAATCCTTTACCAAAACTAACTGCCGTTAGAGGGTTTGTTGAGTTTGGGTCTAACTCTCTTATAACTTTAGCTAGCCAACCTTCAGTAGCAACTGCATTTGGTTCGCATGTGTGCCAAATGTCCATAGCTCTAAAATGTGATCTAGAAGAATTTTCATATCCAATCCCTTGAACTATTGCCATCTTTCCTTCTTTATATATTTCTCTAAAAGGCTCTGCATTTGGATGAAAAGCAAGTTCATCAGTAAATGGCAAAGAATCTCCTTCTTTGTGACCCACATAATTTCTAACGTCGTAGTATATTCCGTTTGTAAAAGGAATAACTGTATTTAGAAAGTCATTACCACCTGATAATTGAACAACTACTAATACAGGATCCTTTTTAGTTTGTTTTTCTGCAACCATAATTAACTCCTTATGCTAATTGAAATTCTGGAGAAGACACTAATAGAGTATAAAGTTGAATAACTTTTTCTCTAATTTCTTCTGAATCATTATTATTTCCAACAGATGGTCCTTTAGATGCAATTTCTAAAAGTTGATCAAAAGTTTGTTCACTAACTTCTAAATAACCAGCATTTTGTAAAACAGTATTTACTAATTGTTCTGCTGATAATTCTTGATCTGAATTTACAAGGGTATCCACCAAATATTTAGATCCGGAATTATTCATATCTGTGACAAGACCTACTGCATAATTTATTCTTTCAGTCAAAGAACCTCCATCGATCCATTCTTTTCCGGTGTGCCAACCTTCAACTGTAGGAGGATCAAGAAGAGTTTGCCCCATAACTGTACTTAGTCCATGAAGGGAGGCCAACCTATCATCTTTTGGACCTATTTCTGAAGTAAGCTTAAGTGCGCCAGCAATAAATTCTGCAGGACACTTAACTCTCTTAAACATAGAGTTTTTGAAAAACTCTGACTTAAACAAAGCTCTCATAACTTCTTTCATATCTGCATCTGAATCCATAAAAGTTGAAACTAGTATTTTCATTGCTTCTTGATCTTTAGGAGGCTCGATGCTCCATGCTGGAATTTGGGGTTCATCAGCTACAAAGAAATTATAAAGATGACGAGATATAAACTTGGCACAGGCTTCAGTTTTTACTATGATTTCTACTATATCTTCTCCGTTAAAATTTCCTTTATTTCCTAAAAATTCTTTTTCTCCGAAGTCATGATCTTCTTCATCAAAAATAAATTGAGATTTGAAATGACCATATGGATAAAGAGGGATCGGTTGTTCAAATGTCCATCCAGTGAAAGCTCTTGATGCTTCCTTAATATCGTCTTCAGAATAATTACCAATACCCATAGAAAATAGTTCAAGTAATTCTCTTCCAAAATTTTCATTAATATTTTTTCCGTGATTTTCACAATTATCTAACCAGAAAATCATTGCTGGATCTGCAGCTAGATCTGTCAGAAGAACACGTAGGTTCAGAAGACAATTCTTTCTAAGCATTGCTATATGATCTATCATAGTTGGACCTTGTTCACTTTTAGTCCATCCAGTAGCAAATACATGGTGCCAAAAAAGAGTCATTTTTTCTTGAAGTGGTTTTTTGGAATTAATCATCCTATAAAACCATTTAGTATTATCCATACCAAAATTATCTGTAGATTGTAGCTGAGGAAAATATCTAGAAAGTATATCCTCATCAGGTAAATCATCAACTTTGTCAATTTCTACAAGATCATCAACTATTGAATCATAGCTCTTTTGAGACAATTCTTCTAATCTATCGTGAGTTATACCAAATCCAGCTCTTCTATACAAGTGAGCAATTAGTGCTTTATCAGTTGTCATTTAAAACCTCTATATTTAAATTCTCTATTAATCTGTTAAAAATATATCTATTTTAATAAATTTTCAACAAAATTATAAATAAAAAATCAAAAAATTACATAAAGTCAAAATCAGTTACAGGGTCTGGGATATTGTCCCATTTATTAGATCCTTTAGTTCTCATGATTGTAATAATTCTTTTTACATCTGGATTTGCTAAACCCCATAATTTTTCCCCGGTTAGAACATTAACAGCATTTTGAGCCCATCTTCTTGAGCCCTCTTCTGCAGTAAAATCTGATCCTCCGGCATAGTGAGGTGTTATAAAAAGATTTTCTGTTTTTAGTAAAGGTGATTCGGCATCTAATGGTTCAATTTCAGTAACATCAATACCAGCTGAATAAATAATATTATTGTTTAATGCATGAGCTAGATCAGATTCATTAACAATCGGGCCTCTAGCACAATTTATAAAAATTACATTTTCTTTCATTTTAGAAAATGCATCTAAATTAAATATATGATTATTTTCAGCGGTAGCTGGCGAATGAACAGTTATAATATCACTTTTTGATACTAATTCTTCAAAAGAAACTAACTTTACTCCATATAAATCGGCAACTGATTGAGGAATATAAGGGTCATGTGCAATAATTCTTTCAGGGCCGAATCCCTTTATTCTATTTGCAAAAGCTCTACCTATGTTTCCAAAACCATAGATTCCTACTGTTGTTCCTGCAACTCTTCTCAATCTATTTCGTGCAGGCATAAGTTTACTAGGATCATCTGACCAAGCACCTTCTTTTGTATATTTATTAAGTTCAGGTATTTGTCTAGTAATTGTCAACAACATAGCCATAGCATGGTCTGCAACCTCTGATGTATTTATTCCAGGGGTATTACAAACACATATTCCTAATTCAGTAGCTGCATCCAAATCCACAGAGTCAACACCTACTCCTGATCTTCCAATCATCTTGAGATTTGGTAGTTTTTCCATGACGCTTCTTGTTGTATGAGGGACAGTTCCTACTAGCAAAACATCTGCATCTTTTCCTGCATTTATAAGATCATTTTCATTAGCACAGGGTACTACTGAAACATCTATTCCTGCTTCCTCAAAAACATCAAGCATAGCTTTAGGAGGACCGCTTCTTCCTGCTGAGCTTGCTGTAATAACTACTTTATGTGCCATAATTATCTCCTTTATTGAAAGTTTAGTAATATATATAGAAAAATAGCATAGAATACATATAAAAAAAAGTAACAAATATGAATAAAAATAATTTTGGTTATAAATCTATAAAAGAATTACGAGCACTCTATAAATCTAAAGAAATATCACCTGTAGAAGTTATTAAAGATACGTTAGAAAACATCGAATTATTAAATGATAAAATAAATGCATTTGTTACAGTAACATCTGATTACGCATTAGAAAAGGCAAAGCAATTAGAAAAGAAAATACTTCAAGGAGAAGATCTTAAATTATTAAGTGGCATTCCCATTCCAATAAAAGATGTTGAGCCTATGATGGGTGTTAGGTGTACATTTGGATCTATTCCTAGAGATGGAATTCCAAACGAAGACTCTATGGTAGTTAGAAGAGTGAAGCAAAATGATGGAATAATAATAGGAAAGACAAACACTCCAGAATATGGACAAGCCGCAACTGCTGATAATAGAGTTTTCGGATCTACTTATAATCCTTGGGATAAAAATAAGACATCTGGTGGTTCAAGTGGTGGGTCTGCTGCAGCTGTTGCAGCAGGAATAACATCTGTAAGCCAGGGTGGTGATGGAGGTGGATCAATTAGAATCCCAGCATCTTTTTGTGGAATATATGGAATCAAGCCTACACAAGGCAGAATTCCTAGAATAGTGAATGCATCAGTTAAATATAATGTTGTAAATAATGCTCTTTCAGGTCCTATAACAAGATATGTAGAAGACTCAGCTATTTTATTGAAAGCATTATCAGGCTTTTCAAATGAAGGAGAATACATAACTATTAACGAAAATCCTTTAAGCTCTGAAATAGAACTAAAAAATGATAAATATAAAATTGGATATAGTAGAACATTAGGTGGAGCAAATTTAGAATCGATTATATCGAAAGCAGTTCAAACTTCAGTAATAAAATATCAAAATGAATTCAAAGCAAATGTAGATGAAATAAATTTTTATCCTGAATCTATTGAAGAAATATATCATGTTTTCTTTGATTGGTTTTGTACAAAAGGTTATGCTAGTGATCCTGAATTAATTGATAATCCAAAAATTAAAGCAAAAGTAACAGATTATTTACTCATAAACTGGGAACATGGAAAAAAAGTTACAGGAAGTCGGTTATTTGAATGCTATAACAAAATAGGATATTACAGAGATTATATGAATAAATTCTTTGAAAATTATGATTTCTTAATAACTCCTACAATGGCTACTACTGCATTTGAAGTTAACAATCCACCAGAGAAGATAAATTCAAAAAAAGTAAGTGACAAACTCTGGGATTTTACTCCATTCACTTACTACTTTAATTTAACAGGTAATCCAGCAGCAACAATACCCGTAGGATTTGATGATAGTAATATGCCTATAGGTCTACAAATTGTTGGAAAAATGGGCAGTGAAATAGAATTATTAAAAATTTCAAAACAATTTGAAAAAATTCTTTTATGGTCTAATAATAGAGCAAAGATTTCTATATAGGTTCCCAATAAAAACCATTTTGATTAGATCTTATTCTTCCAATAGCTTTATCATCCGACAAATGTCCAGTGCATATAATCCAACCATTTTTGTAAGCACTGTTTAAGAGACCTACCCTTGAAATAGTGCTCATAACTGTATTCCAATCAAATATTGGGCACCAATATTGTTCATTAATTTGAGCTTCATTATGAAACAAGTCACCTGTAAGAATAATTTTTTCTTTTTTATTAGTTTCTAAGTATAGACACTGATGGCCAGGAGTATGGCCATTTGCAGGTAATGTGTAAACGTTTTTAGCTATTTCATTTCTTCCTTCAATTAAGATTAGAGCCCCTAGTTCTTTTAATGGAAAAATCTGTCTTTGAAAATCTTCATTAGGATTTTTTGTGTAATAATCAAAATCAAATTTAGAAACTAAATATTTAGCATTAGGAAATGTTAATCTAGGCTTGTTCTCATTCCAAGTTATGTTCCAACCTTGATGATCGCCATGAGTATGAGTGATAAAAACTAAATCTATATCTTCTGGTGAAAAACCAAGATTATTTAGATTATTTAGAAACTGACCACCATCTTCAAAATGATCATAAGGGCCGGGACCCATTCCTGTGTCTATAAGTATATTTTTATTATCTGTTTGAAGTAGATATCCCCTCCAAGTGGATTGTATTGTTCCATCTGTATTCTGAGCAAAAGATTTATACTTATCCCAATCTGCTTCATCCACATTTGGGTATACAAAAGAAGGGTCTCTTTTTACACCAATTAAATCGTTTACTAAATTGATTTTAAATTTTCCTATATCTAACATCAATAATCCTATCTAAATATAATTTTTTGTTATTATTATAAATAATATAAGTATCTAAAAATAAGGAGAATAAATTGAACATCCCTGATATAAGTTTGCTTGACTTAGAAAGAAACCCTGTAAATTTAAAAAGTTACGAAGGTAAAAAAACTATAATAGCCTTTTTCCCAGGTGCATTTACTGGTGGCTGTACTGAAGAACTTTGTACTTTTCAAAATGATTTAGATGAATTCAATAAGATGAATGTTAATGTTGTTGGTATTTCTGTAGATACTCCTTTTGCACTTGGTGGTTGGGCAGCCGCAAATAACATAAAATTTGATTTATTAAGTGATTATAAAAAAGAATGTATTGAATTATTCGATGTAGTATTTCATGGCTTAGCTGGAATGGAAGGATATGTTTCTTCAAACAGAGCTGTCTTTATAGCAAATGAATCTGGTGAAATAGTATATAAATGGATTGCAGAAAACCCAGGTATTTTGCCTGATTTCCAAGAAATCAAGAATAATTTATAATTATAAATATGCGGATGTGGTGAAATGGTAGACACGCATGCCTTAGGAGCATGTGCCGCAAGGCGTGGGGGTTCGACTCCCTTCATCCGCACCAAAAATATTAAATTTTTTTCTAGTATAAATCAAACTGAAAAAAAAACTAAAAAAATAATAATTGTCGTGACTTTGTCGTGACTTTTAGAAGTATAACTTTAGTGTTAAGAAGATTTACTTTCTAAATCTAGTCTCTTAAGTCTGTATTTCATAAATTATTCTATCTCAAATATTCCTTTTATTTGATCTAAATTATTTGCTTTTCTATATCTCCAATCCTTATGGAACGCTTCTTTTTTTTCTCTTGTTAAATTCCTTCTTTGCCA
>PAOY01000015.1 GCA_002710135.1 Dehalococcoidia bacterium
CTTGGATTTATAAATATTAAATTCATAGTTATATTCATAAATTACTGGGGGGTAAAAAATGAAAAACATAAATTCGGTAAAAGTTGTTAGTGATGGTTCATATTTGTTGGATGGTGGTCCATTCTTTGGACCTGTTCCAAAGGTTTTGTGGGAGAAGCAAGCTAAGCCTGACAGAAAAAATAGAGTTAGACTAGGATTAAATTCTCTACTTATAAAAAGTGGAGATGAAAACATTTTAGTAAATACAGGAATTGGATCTAAAGAGCCTGAAATTAATAGAGAAATATATGGACATGCTTCCTCAAGGCTAATCAGAAACTTGAAAAATAACGGAGTCTCTGCAAAAGATATAACCAAAGTGGTATTGACTCAGCTTCATTTTGATCATTCTGGTGGTTCAACTTCATTGGATAGAGAAGGTAAATTAATACCTACATTTCCAAAAGCAAAGTACTTAGTTCAAAAATCTGCTTGGGATGAAGCATTTGATCAAGACGAAAGACTATTACCAGCATATGGTCATCCTGTAGAACATCTAAATATTTTACAAGACAGAGATATGGTTGAATTTTTAGATGGAAACACAGAAATAAGCCCAGGTGTCTTTTGTGAAATGATAGATGGTTATTCACAAGGTCATCAAATTATCAAAGTAAATGCAGGATCTGAAAGAATAGTATATTTATCTGAACTTATACCAGCACCTTCACATTTACCACTTGCATATATTACAGCATATGACAGATATCCAGACCAAACCCTCGAAATAAAAAGAAGAATAATTGCTCAATGTGAACAAGAGGGATGGCTGATGGTTTTTGCTCATGGTTATAAAGAATATGCAGGTTACATAAAAAGAAATAATAATGCATTGAATTTAGAACCAATAAGTATTTAGTTCAAAATTCCTACAAGATTACTTTCATTATCTATCGAACTAATTAAGACTTCAGATATTTGCTGAGAAGGATCTTTTTTAGAAATAAGTTTAAAATAAGAATAGTTTTCTGTATATCCAGAGTATGGAGATTTTTTCTCCCACAAAACTTTTTGTTTTGTATTAACTAAGGAATTCAAGTGCTTATTATTTAAATTTTTGGCAATTTCTCTAATTTCTTTTGATCTCTCTGTTATTATTGATGACTGAACTTTTTCTTTAAGATAAAAAGCCGTTGTTCCAGGCCTAATAGAATATGGGAAGACATGGATATCAGATAGTTCCAAATTCATTAATAAGTCTTTAGTATTATCATGATCTAAATTTGTTTCACCAGGAAATCCTACAATAAGATCAGTAGTAATAGATGAATTTGGAATTTTACTTCTTATGTGAGTCACAATACTGGAAAATTGTTTTGTAGAGTATTTTCGTCTCATCTCTTTTAATATTGCATCCGATCCACTTTGCAGAGGAATATGAAAGTGAGGACATAATCTTTTTTGGTATTTTTTATTATTCCAAAGATTTAATAGATCATCATTAAATTCATGCGGCTGGACTGATGACAACCTAAGTCTTCTAATTTTAGTATTATTCAAAATAGATAATAAGAGTTTTGTTAAATTGATATTGTCTAAATCATAACCATATGTTCCAAGTTGAGTTCCAGTTAAAACAACTTCTAAGCACCCCCTATCTACAAGATAATTTATCCTATTTATAATTGATTCAGGAGAAATAGACTCCTCTCTTCCTCTAACTTTAGGAACGATACAATAACTACAAATTTGATTACAACCTTTTTGTATAGCTACAGATCCTCTCGTTCTACCCAACAAAATATTATCAATATTATTTTGCTCTAGTTTTTTGTCAAATTTGAATTTTACATCTTTCGATAAAATATCTAAAAAGTTATCTTTTTCTTCATTATTTATAATTGTGTTCACAATTCCAAGTTCAGAAATTTCTTTTTTATCTCTCTGAACGTAACAACCTGTTGCTACTACATGTATATTTGGATTTTGTTTCTTAATACTTCTTAATTTGTTTCTTGCTTTTTTATCAGCAGATTTTGTGACAGTACAAGTGTTCAAGACATATATATCAGAATCTTTTATATTATTAGAAATTTCCATACCTGAAGATAACAATTTATCTGAAATCTTCTGTGAATCGGCAATATTTAATTTACATCCATGAGTTTCTATATAGACATTCATAAGATTATTAATATCATTAGAGTATAGTAATCAAGTATATAACTCTTGATTCTCCAAAAACTATTTTAATGAATTATTATTTATCAAATTAGAGGGAAAATACAAAATGAAAAAGAAGGTTGTTGTTACTGGAATAGGTCTATTGACACCAATAGGTTTAGATAGGAATTCAAGTTGGAAATCAGTTACCACAGGTAAAAGCGGAATAGGTTTGATATCATCATTTGATACCGAAAGCTTTCAAACAAAAATTGCAGCCGAAATATCTGAATTTAATCCTGATGAAATTTTAGGAAGAAAATTTGCTAGTAGACTTGATAGGTTTGCTCAATTTGCATGTGTCACAGCAAAAGAAGCAATTAAAGATTCTGGATTACATATGGATTCTATAGATCGAGATAAATTTGCAGTTCTAATAGGAAGTGGAATTGGAGGAATAAAGACACTAAGTGATCAATTTAGCGTTCTTAATGAAAAAGGACCATCTAGAATAAGCCCTTTTTTGGTTCCAATGATGCTTTCAGATATGGCTTCAGGTCAAGTCTCAATGATGCTTGGAACCAAAGGTCCAAATTTTTCAACAGTGTCAGCGTGTGCATCAGCAGCAGATTCTATAGGTCAAGGTTTGCATATGATTCGTAGAGGCGAAGCCGATATAGTATTAGCTGGAGGGAGTGAAGCTGCCATTTGCCCTATTGGAATTGCTGGATTTAACTCTGCGAGAGCATTGTCAACAAATAATGATAATCCTGAAAAAGCTTCTAGGCCTTTTGATGCTGAAAGAGATGGGTTTGTTTTAGGTGAAGGCTCAGGTTTATTAGTACTAGAGGAAGAAGAACATGCCTTGAAAAGAGGAGCTACTATTATTTGTGAACTAGCAGGTTATGGTGCAACTTCTGACGCACATCATGTAACTCAACCTCATCCTGAAGGAGAAGGTGCTTCTAAAGCAATGAATATTGCTATAAATGATGCAGGAATTGAAAAAGAAAAAATTGCTTATATTAATGCCCATGGAACTTCAACTCAACTAAATGATAAGTTTGAAACTATCGCTATTAAGAGATCTTTTGAAGAGCATGCAAAAAAATTAAAGATTTCATCAACAAAATCTATGACCGGTCATCTTTTAGGAGCTGCAGGTGGTATAGAAGCTGCATTTACATGCCTTGCAATAAATGAAAAAGTAGTTCCCCCTACAATTAATCTAATAAATCCTGATCCAGATTGTGACTTAGATTATGTTCCAAATCACGCTTTAAAAGGTAATATACCTGCGGCAATATCTAATTCTTTGGGATTTGGTGGACATAATAGTTCCCTACTGTTTCAAGATTATCCAAATCAATAATGATTCTTGAAACAGATAATTACAGAATTAATATTGAGAAAAGAAATTCAAATCTATCTGAAATAAGTAATTCTCAGATTGTAGAAAATTTAATCAAAAACAGAAATATTTCTGATGAAAACATTAAGAATTTCCTAAGTGATTCTAATCTAGATACAATTAATCCTTATGAATTTAGCGATATGGAAGATGCTGTTAAAATTTTAGTATCATTTATAAAATCTAAAAAGAAAATAGGTATATACGGAGATTTTGATGCAGATGGATTAACAGGTACAGCAATATTAATTGAAACTATAGAAAGCCTTGGAGCAATACCTAAACCTTTTATTCCTAATAGGGAAAATGAAGGCCATGGTATATCTGAAAAAGGAATTAATAGTTTAATTGATTTTGGATGTGAGTTAATAATAACTGTAGATACTGGAACAAACTCATTTGACTTAATAGAAAAAGCTATGAAATCAAACAAAATTGAATTTATAATAACAGACCATCATATCCCTGAAAAAGAAACTTATAACTACCCAGTATTAAATCCAGCGCTTAACAAAAATTTAACTGAATATTCAGGTGCAGGTGTTGCTTGGATATTAGCTAAAGCACTTTTTGATTATTTCAAAGTACCTATGAAAGAAGGTCTAACTTCTCTAGCAACTATAGGTACAGTAGCAGATGTTGCACCTTTATTAAAAAATAATAGAACTATTGTAAAAAAAGGTTTACTGGAAATTAGTAAAACAAATAATTATGCAATTAAGGCACTTAATAACATTTCTGGAAAAAAATTTTTCTATGAACCTCCTGAGGCTGATTACATATCTTTCTCAATGGCGCCCAGAATAAATACACCAGGAAGAATTGAAGATCCATACACCTCTTTGAAGTTGTTAACTGCTAAAAATTCAAAAAATGCTCATAATCTTTCATCAAAAATAGAACAAATGAATAATAAAAGAAAATCTCTATCATTAGAATTGTGGAATAAAATTCAAAATCAAATAATTACACAAAAGTCTAATCCTTTAATTTTCATTGATTGTACAAATTATCCTTTAGGATTATTGGGACCATTAGCAGGTAGATTAGTAGAAAATCTATCTAAACCTGTATTTTGTTTTGCAGAAAAAGAAAATGTATATAAATTTTCATCTAGATCAAACGAATCATATAATCTATTTGATTCTCTTTCAAAGTTAGAAAAGTATTTCATAAATTTTGGTGGACATGCACTAGCAGCAGGATTTTCAATTAAGTCATCTGATTACAATGCATTTTCTGATGAAATGATCAAGTTAAGCAAATTAGAGACGAAAAAATCAAAAAAAAATTATGAAGTAGATTTGGAAGTAAATATAGATATCATTAATTATGAACTATGGGATGAAATCAAAACCTTATCTCCGTTTGGAGAAAAAAATCCTGATCCTCTTTTTTATTCTACAAATGTATCAACAGAAAAAATAAGAGCTATTGGAGCAAATAAAAATCATATTTCTGGAAAAATAATAAACTCTAAAAATAGTTTTGATTTCATTGGATTTAATATCCCTTATTTAGAAGAATTCTCTAAAAATAATGTAAATATAATATACAAATTACGAACAGATTTTTGGAATGGGAAAAAACAAAAGAAGATTCATATTTTAGAAATAGATCCTTGCTAGTTTGAAATCCTCGATTTCACTCCAAGAAATGAAATTGAAATAACAAAGCAAATTATAGCTATAAAATGAGCTTCTTGTAATCCCCAAAAGTAAACCCTATCCAAACGAACCCATTGAATCAAGAATCTACCTAAACTATACCAAGCTAAGTATATGAAAAATAGACTCCCATTAGGCTTAAATTTGTTTCTAAATAAAACTAATATTACAAGTCCTATAATATCCCAAATAAATTCATATAGAGCAGCTGGATGAACAGCTGTTGTAACAGGGGTACCTGGAGGGAAATGACCATTACTCCAACTTTCACTTCGTGATATACAACTCATTCCTGGTGAAGCCGGATTTGAAAAATACCATCCAAAGAAAAAGTCTGTTGCTCTTGAACAATGTTCTCCATTTATAATATCGCCAATTCTTCCAATAGCTTGAGCCGCTAGCATAGCTGGTGCTGCAAAATCCATTAGCTTACCTATAAGATCATTATCAAATTGCAAATACTTAGCATAAGCAATACCAGCTAAAGTTCCACCGAGGATTCCACCCCAAAGTCCTATACCACCTCTCCAGATATAAAGAAAATTTGCAGGATTTTCTAAATAGTAATCTAAATGATCTACAATATGAACTAATCTAGCTCCGATTATTCCTCCAATAACTCCCCATGAAGCTATATTGAAAATAATATTGTCATCTATACCGTCTTTTCTTGACTGCTTAATGACAATATAGATAGCAGTTATCACTCCGATAACAGAAAAAAAGCCATGCCATGAAAGACCTATAAAGTCTGTTTCAAAAATCATTGGATGAAAAGGTATTTTTATCATAATCTATAATATTAGTAATAATGGTTTCTAATCATTAACATAATAAACAAAATTTGTTCCTAAATAAAGAAAAAATATGAGTTTAGATAATCAATTAGAAAAGTTTTACAATTATATTTCATCAGAAAAAGGATACAGTCCTAATACATTAGATTCATATTCTAATGATCTTAAGCTTTTATCCAATCATCTAGAAAAAAATAATAAATATTCTTGGGAAAAAATTTCCCTAAAAGATATCAATGAATATTTTGAAAGTATTAAAAACCAAACAAAATCAACACAAAAAAGAAAATATGCATCTATAAAATCATTTTTTAAATTTTTGGAATTTGATAACCATGTTGAATCCAATATCCTAGAAAAAATTAGAACACCAAAAGTTGGCTCTCCCATACCTAAACCTCTCAGTATTAATGAAATTGAAAAAATAATTGAATTTGAAGATAAAAACCTAGAAGAATATACGAACACCTGTATTTTTATACTAATGTACGCAGCAGGATTAAGAGTTTCAGAGGTAATTTCAATAAAAATAGGAGAAATTGATATAGAAAAACAAAGTGTCAGAGTAACAGGCAAAGGTAACAAACAGAGAGTGTTACCTATATACAAAAATGCTTCAGAGAGAATAGGTTTATATATTAAAGATATAAGACCCAATTTATCAAAAAATAAAAATTACTCCTCACCTTTGTTTGTTAGAAAAAATTCAAAAAATATCACAAGACAATACGTTTGGAAAAAACTTAAGCAAAGAGTAATGAATGTAGGAATCAATAAAAATGTTACTCCTCATATGATAAGACATAGCTTTGCAACTCATTTATTACAAGGCGGTGCAAGTATTAGACACGTGCAAGAGTTTTTAGGACATAGTTCAATTGAATCAACTCAAATATATACTAAAATTCCCAATGAAAAGTTAATCCAAGATTATAATGTTGCACACCCTAGAGGAAATAAATAAAATGAGATAATAAGGAGAAAAATTTGCCAGTTGTAACAATAGAAGGTTATTTGGGATCAGGGTACCAAAAAATTGGTAGATCTGTAGCAGAAAAACTAGGAATTGATTTTGTTGATAGAATCATTCTTTCTAAAATAGCCAAGGAAATGGACAAGCATTTAGCGGAAATTGTGGATCTTCAAAAAAAACCTGAAGATAAATCTTTCACAGAAAGAATAACGGATAATTTACTGAAAGCGCTGGAAAAATCAGCTTTGTCAGGCGGTGGAGCAGATCCTTTTTTTGGGCATGGAATTGAAAATCTCCTTTCTTCACCATATAAAGACTTCCCTCATAAACAAGAACTTGAAGAAAATTTAGATTTTTCCAAAGCAATAAAAAAAGTTATAAATGAAATCGCCAAGCAAGGAAGCGTACTTATACTTGGTAGAGGAGCATCTGGAGTTCTAAGAAATGATGAAAGTGCTCTAAAAGTTGGCATTTATTGCGATTTTGATGTGAGAATTAAAAAATATGCTGAAAGGGAAGGTATTTCAGATGATTTAGCAAGAAATAAAATATTAGAATATGATGAAGGAAAGAAAAATTATTACCTTAACATTTTTCAAAAACAACCGCTTGATCCATCAATATTCAATATTATATTTAATTCAGAACTGCTTCCTGAGGATGAGATCATAGACGATATATGTGAAAATGCAAAAAAATATTTAAGTAAAAGAAGTAAATAAAATGCCAAAAAAAAGTAAAAAAAGCAAAAAAAAATCTAAACCAAATGTTTATGTACAAAATACAGCTAGTACAAACATAATAGAAGAAGATATAAAAGAACCTAGCGCTATACAACCGTCTCAAAAGCTAACTAAAAAAGCTACAGCGGATACCCTACCATCAAATTATTTTTCTGGTGAAATTAAAAAAATGGGTGTAATAGCAACTTCTATGGTTATAACTTTAGCAATATTAACTATAGTTCTTGGATAATAATAATTCATATAAAAATAGAATTTCTGAAGTACCTAAAAGACCTGGGGTATATTTTCATTCTGATGAAAATAAAAAAATTATATATGTGGGAAAAGCAAACTCATTACAGGATCGTCTAAAATTTTACTTTTCTAATCCAAAAGATATCACCCCTAAAGTCAATGAACTAATATCTAGGATAAAAGATTTTGATTATATAGTAACTGAATCTGAACAAGAGGCACTACTATTAGAAAATCAATTAATCAAAAAGTATCAACCCAAATATAACGCAAGGCTAAAAGATGATAAAACTTATCCATATATCAAAATAACAAAATCTGAAAAATTTCCCAAAATACTTATAACTAGAAATCCTCAATTTGATGACAAGAATAAATACTATGGACCTTATACTTCAATATCTAGTGTGAGGCAAACATTGGATTTATTATCTAAAATATTTCCTTATAGAACCTGTGATAAGAAAAATGTAGAAATAGTTTCAAAGCCATGTTTTGAACTTGAAATTGGAAGATGTTCTGAGGCTTATCATAATAACGATGAAAAGCTTTATAAAGAAACTATTTCTAGTTTAGAGAAATTTTTATTAGGTAAAACAAATTCTATAGTAAAAGAATTAAGAAAAGAGATGGAAGCTTCTTCAAGAAGTCAAAATTATGAAAGAGCTGCTGTTTTCAGAGACAGATTAAATTCTATAGAAAAAATGTTAGAGAAACAAAAAGTTTCTGGTTTACAAAAAGAATCCTTTGATATGATTTCTTGCTTTAAGATTAACAACGAAGGAATGATTATTATTTTCAATATTATAAACGGCAACCTGCTATCTCATGAAAAATTTAGAATAGAGAATGTAGAAGACACTGAAATCAATGAAGTTCTAAGGTTATTTATATTCGATTATTATTCTAAAAATATTAATATCCCAAGTAAAATTCTTGTTTCTGACATCCCAAATGAAAAAGACGTTCTTATTGGTTTTCTAAGCAATAAAAAAGGAACAAAAGTAACGATAAACGTACCTCAAAAAGGTTCAAAAAAAAGTATCTTAGATATGGCTACAAACAATGCTAAAGAATCTATCAAACAATGGCAAATCAAATGGATAAATGACAAGAAAAAAACCCAACTAGCTCTAAAAGAATTACAGACTGAACTTGGTTTAGATAACATTCCAAATAGAATTGAATGCTATGATATTTCTCATATTCAAGGATCAAATGTTGTAGCTTCAATGTCAGTTTTTGAAAACGGTACACCAAAAAAATCAGATTATAGAAGATTTAAGATCTCAGAAGATAAAAATGATGATTTTGAAGCTATGAGAGAAGTCATAAATAGAAGATTTAGTAGATTGGTTGAAAATAAAAATACTGTAGAAAAAAAATTAGATTCATTTCATAAACAACCAGATTTAGTACTAATTGATGGAGGTAAAGGTCAATTAAGTTCAGCATTACAAATCATGAATAAACTTGGTATCTCTAATTTACCTATTGCAGGTATTGCAAAGAGAGAAGAGGAATTGTTTTTACCTTATACAGAAGAATCAATTGTTCTTAATAAATCATCTCAAGGCTTATATCTTATTCAAAGAATAAGAGATGAAGCTCATAGATTTGCGGTGACTTATCATAGAAACCTAAGACAAAGAAAATCAAATAAATCTAGATTAGATCAAATAGAAGGAATAGGTATTGTTAAAAGAAAAGCTTTGATAAAAAAATTTAAAAGTGTTGAAAATATAAAAAATGCTAACGTTGAAGATATATCTCAAATTAAATACATAAATATTGAACTAGCAAAACATATAAAAGCAGTATTAAATTCTGAATAAATCTAATCTTGATTCTAGTAACTTTATAGCTGCAAGTAAAGATTCTCTAGATTCTTCAACATCAATACTTATACCCCTTAGCTGAAGTTTTAAGTCTTTAGAATGATTGTAAGTATCCTTCTCCGGAGAAAATTTATTAACGTGAAGTCTTATATCAATAATAATATTTCGAATTTTTCTAAGAACTTTATTATCATGATTTTCTGAAATAAGCCTAGAAATATCAAATAATGAAGGATTTAAATTTAAGTCTCTTGAAAGTTTGTTGAACACCAAAAAATTTCTTGATGTTTCGTAAAGCAAGTTGATTTTTTGCTGAGTATCAGAGGACAAAATAATTTGCTTAGCAAGAGATGTGGGCTTGAAAGGGTTTCCATCTGTGATAAGCCCCCAGAGCCTAGCCGAAGATAGCCTAAGGTTAAAAGCTCCACCGGAAGCATTGAAAGAACGTAATTTTGCAAAATGATCTTTAGTTATGCTAGACAAATTAGAAAAAACTACAGGTTCAATAAATTTAATGCTTTCAGTTAAAGAATATTCTGGCAATTTCATATTTTCAATAATCATATGACCTCCTTTATTAATGCAGGAATTTTAGAAGCATTATGGAGGAAATTATAATAAAGCAAGAATATTAAAGCATAGATAATTTTTTACAAGTTTGATCCAAAATAAAGAACAAGGTGCCGCCACGCAATTGCATAAAAAACTTAACCAAAGCATACCTTCATTATAAAATTCATTTTGTGTTTTAAAATAGCTTGTATTATATAAGTAATACTTTTGCGAAGCTAAATTTTCTTTTTTTAGTAGAGTTTTTATCAATTGAAACAAAAGGCCTGAATGTGATTCATATTTATTTTTGATATATAACAAATTTTTATTTTTTTAGTTTTGCAGCATAGTCTAATAATTTTGACAATGAAACTTATTAGATTAATTTGGCTTTAAATATCAGCTATTATGAAAGAAGCAATAAAGAGGAAGCATGATCTTTTAAAAAAAATTAAATAAATCCTCAATTTAATAAGAAATAAATATTTTTTTAGCCTATACTAAACACTCATATGTCTACTAATTCACAAGATAAAAAAAATAAATCGGAACTAAAAATTTGGTCAGCGTTTCTATACTTTGACTATAGAGTTTTGTGGTTATCAGGAGTTTCAGCAACTGTAACTATGAATCTAAGAATGATTATTACTGCAGTATGGCTTTATGAAAGAACTGGATTAGGGTCAACTCTTGCATATTTAGGACTTATTGAGCTTGCAGTAAGAATCCCTTCAAATCTATACGGAGGAGTATTTGCAGATCGGCTTGATAGAAAAAAGCTAATAGCAATAACTCAATTATCAAGTTTTCTCTTTATTGGACTTATGAGTCTTTTAGAGAGTTTTTCACTCTTAGAAATATGGCATGTATATCTAGTAACAGCAATATTATCAGCTACTAGCGTGTTTGGTAACCCTTCAAGATCAGCACTTACAGCAAGAGTCGTACCAAGAAACGTATTAGCACATGCCGTTGCAATGAATACCATCACTTGGCAAGTAGGAACAATAATTACTCCATTTTTATTTTTTGTAACTTCCTTCGCCTGGAAAGAACAGGCTACAGAATCTCTAGTTCTTTCATTTTGGATAAATACTATTTTTGCCCTTGTTAGTGTTATGTCCCCATTATTTATAAGAGAAAGTGGCAAAGCTTTAGATGCCAAACCTAACACAAATATTCATAGAAATTTAGTTGAAGGATTCAAGTATGTTATAGCTCACCCAATATTACCAGGATTATATATTCTTGATATTGGAGTTACTGTAGTTTCTTATTACAGGGAATTATTTCCTATTTTTGCTAAACAACTTTATTCTAGAGGTAGAGATGCAGTAGCAATTCTTACAGCATTTAATGCATTAGGATCTATTGTTGGTAGTTTATTAGTAATGAATTTACATAAAATCAGAAAAAAAGGAGTAATTGTACTCTATGCGACTCTATTCTACGGATTTCTTCTTATTCTTTTTGGGTGGTCAACATCAATTTGGGTAGGTATATTTGCTCTAATTGCACTTGGAGCAGCTGATGCCGTTGGAATGACAATGAGGCAAACAATAGTCCAATTAACTACCCCAGACAATATGAGAGGCAGAGCAAGTGCGGCACATTCTCTTGCTGCAATGAGTGCAAACGGAATAGGAAAATGGGAAGTAGGAATTATGTCAGATTACATAGGAGCAGGAAACACCATGATAGTTGGTGGAGCTGTTTCTATTTTTGTAGTTTTACTAATATGGTATGGTCTTTCAGGGGTTAGAAAATACGAATATATAGAAGAATAACTATTTATTATTTTCCTCTTCAGCCACCAGAGCACCCTTATGAACATTAATTGTTGAAAGATATATAGTTCCAACTACAATAAGCCCCCAAATAATTAATACACCTAACTTTTGATTACTTGAATTTACTGCAATAACATAAATCAGTGGACCAATGACAGATGAAGCTTTCATAGTAAATGCATAAAAGCCAAAGAATTCTGCGGATTTTTTTATTGGTGTCATCATGGAGAAACATGATCTAGCTAATGCTTGACTACCTCCTAAAACTAGCCCACTAAATAGACCTAATAGCATCCATTGAAATCCTATCTGAATATTGAGTGGTTGCCACAAAGTATCTCTCAAGAATTTAGGCCAAATATCAATCCAACTATCAGACAAACTGGATGAATGATTTTTACTAACTATTTTAGTAGAATCTGATTCTCCTCCAACTACAACTAACGAAAATGAGCTTGTGGTTTCATTTGAAATAATATCCATAAATTTAGACAATTCTTTCTCTTCTAACTCAGTGCCTTTTTCTAAATGATAATTTTTTTCCCAAGTAATTATATCTATATTTTCTTCTGTTGAGGAAAATTCTGGAGCAGAGTCTAGGACATATCTTTTTATTTCTTGACTGTATGAAAATTGGTAATCGTAATCAGAGTTTTTAGTTAACTTCAGAGGAGCAAATCCTAAAACAAAAATTATTATAACTACCCAACCACTCAGGGCAATAACTAGAGCCTCTTTAGTTCCTATTTTATAGGCTAACCAGCCAAATAGAGTCGAGCCCGGGGCAGCAACAAATTGAACTATTAATATTGTTATCATGTTAAATAATAAATCAACGCCTAAAACATCAGCTCCATAAGCTCCTGCAACTGATAAAACTGTTTGAACACCATCATTGAAAATATAAAAAGCTATCAGGAATGTAAAAAGGTATTTATACTTTCTTATCTCCGAAAAAGTCTGTTTGAGTCTAGAAAATGCAGTTAATATAATTTCAGATACGCTCGTTTTAGTAGATTCATTCTCGATTTCCGGCTCTGGGACAGTTTTAAGTGTCCAAATAGACCATCCAAACCACCAAACTCCTACAGAAACTATACAAATTCTAGTTACTAAATCAACAGCAGATTCTTCTAAATAAATACTTGCTCCTTGAATAATAATCAGATGAAACAACAATAATAAACCACCTCCAACATAGCCATATGCGTACCCTTTTGTTGAAATTTCACTAGCATACTTACTTGGAGCTAAACTAGGTAGTAAAGAATTATAAAAAACATTTGCTCCAGCAGCTCCAACGTTTGCTATAAAATAACAACCTATAAGCCAGGCCCATGAATTAGCTACATAAACTGAGAAAAAACTAATTATGGTAAAAAGTGACCCCATAATCATATAATATTTTAAGAAAGTTTTTTTGAGAGGCTTTGTATCTGCTATTGCTCCTAACACAGGACTTGTCAGGGCAACAAATAAGGCGGACATTGATACGCCTAAGGCCCATAATGAAGATCCCGTAAAAGTAATGCCAAATATTTCAGTTCTGCTGCCAAAGGTTGCTTGGAACGCAATCACAAAATATATGGGAAATATAGCTGTCCCTGCAGATGTAAAAAAAGCAGAATTAGCCCAATCATACATGCACCAGCCAGTTATTGCTCTTTTTTTATCATCAGATAAAGATGATATAGAATCTTTTTGTTGTTTCCTAAATAGATTTTTTAACATATTTTATGACATCCATGAAATTAATAATTTAAATTTAAACACTAAGGTTTAGCTATATTTCTTGCAAATAACCAAGCAAAAATTGCCTCAAAGAATAGTGTTAATGACCATGCAGAGCCGCCGACAATTGCACCATAACTCTCAAAATTCTTAAATAACAATATACCAGTCCCCAATGTCATTATTAATACTAAAAATCTACAAATATTTATATATATAATTGGATTTGTTGATTTTGAATTCATAATTATTCCAACGTACAACTGTTCCATAACTAAAAACGGGGGCAAAAAGGATAATAATCTAAACACTAATAAAGTACTTGTAAAAAGTTTATCTTCTAAATTAAATAAATTAATAAAAATAAATTCATTAATCGGGCCTATCCATGCTATAGACCCACACAACAATAATGTCAAAAAGCCAACAAAATAAGAGAATTCTCTTATCTTGATATAGCTATATCCATTTGAAATAAGAGAAAGTATAGTTGATTGACATCCATTAATTGTGAATGAAACTGCTCCAAAAATCCCAAATCCAACATTCACAGCAGAAATTGAAATTTCAGGATTATCTAATCTAGTCAGGCAAGCATTAACTGCAGGCAATGTGAATGAGGGCAGAAAAGCTGCAAAAAGCAGAGGTATAAAAAATCTGAAAAGATCTCCTACAAAAAATATATCCTTATCAAAAGAATAATTTTTATCAAAAAGTTCATTTCTAACTAGAAAACAAATAAATATTGTTTCAAAAAACAGAGATAAAGAAAATGCCAACATTCCAATTTTATGCCCATCATATCCCAACAAAAAAAAGAGGACAGCTAGTATACATGCACATAAAAAACCAAAAATAGTCCCAATCCAAATTAAGGAAGATTTATTTGTAACAATAGAAATACCATAAAAATGCATCTTTAGTATTAGCAAAACAGGAATATAAAAACCTATACGTAATCCATCTTCTACACTTTTTTTAAGATCTCCTTTTGTGCCAAAGATATTTTCAAGAAAAAATATTGAAACTGGAGTAAATATTACAAATATAGAAACCGCAAGACAAATTAAAGACATAAGCAAAACAAAAAAATGTATTTTCAATTTATTGAAATTTTTAAAATAAACAATAGTTAGTTGCTGAATTCTTAGTTGAGGCAAAGCAATAAGAAATAATATTGAAAAAGCAATTGAAAATGCACTTATAGATAATTCAGGCCTATCTGTTCTACCCATTATGGCATTTAGTACAGGGGACAAAAATTGAGCAATAGATAAGTTTATAGATGTCGGAATTAACAAAGTAAACCCAATCAGGTAAAACTTATCAAGAAAAAATAAATTTCTTAACAAATTTAAACTTCCTTAATTTCGAAATTAACCTTACTTTGTTGTTCAATGGTATTTTCTAGCTTTCCATCAAACTGATCAGAGTATATGGAAACTTTATCTCCTGCCTTAAATTTCCAATCCCTTGTTGAAAAAGATAGTTGACTAGTTCCAAAGAAATGCAAATGAATATCCCCAGGTTTTCGATGCATTTCATACTTAAAGTGATGATATTCCATATTTTTTAAGCTATGAGACATATACTCTTCACCTGACTTTAATTCTCCACTTTTATACAAATCAATTCCATCTCTAGAGATGTCACAACTCAAAGAAATATCTGAGAATTCTAATGAAGTATTTAGGGATGGTCCTATTGCACAGTTCCTTAATTTTGAGTGAGCTAGATATAAATAATTTATTTTTTCTGTTTCATGATCAGAGAATTCATTACCTAGTGAAAATCCAATTCTTACAGGATTACCATCATTATCAATAAAATAACATCCAACAACTTCAGGTTCTTCTCCTCCATCTAAAGAAAAGTCAGGCATTAACAATGAATCCATGTGACCAACTAAATTATTTCCATTTCCTTTATAAAACCACTCTGGAGCCACTCCTAATTCGCCTTCTAAAGGCTTCCCTCCTTCAATTCCCATCTGAAACATTTTTGCAGAATCAGTTTCATCTTTCTTAGCATCATTTTCATTATGCATCATATCTCTGGACTTTACTGATCCTGTATGGGTCAAACCAGTCCCAGAAATAAATAATCTATAAGGATCGGGATGATCAATAGGAGGTAAAACTTTTACGTTATATTCTTCTGGAGATTCAAGCAACTTATCAAAAGTAAAATCAAATTTATTTGATCCTTTTAATAATGTTTCAAGAAATTTATTAAGATCTAATTTTTCGTTTATTACTTTTTCAAATAATTTATATGAGGAGTTTATAGAATTATCAGATGATGTTAAATTAATAATTTTGTTATCTACTACAACTGCTAGAGCTCTATTTTTATTATTAATTTTTAGCTGAATTATGTTCATTTAAACCTCACAATAATTAGTAGAATTAGTATTTTTTTTCTTCAGAAGTTTTTTTTTGATAGTAATACAATATATAAAAAAACAAATAATTTTATCTACTAATGAGTAAGAAATTAGAAATTTTAGTAATAAACGGCCCTAATCTTAATATGTTAGGGAAAAGAGAACCTGGCATATATGGAACTAGAACTCTTGAAGAAATAAACTTGGATTTAGAGAAAAAAATATCTAATAAGAGCATAAATTTAGAATTTTTTCAAAGTAATCACGAGGGTGAAATTCTAGATATTATGCATAAAAAAAATAATCAGATAAATGGTTGTGTAATAAATGCAGGCGCGCTAACACATTCATCTACAGCCCTCCATGACGCAATAAAATCAATAGAGTATCCTTGCGTGGAAGTACACATGTCAAACATTTATTCAAGAAAAGAGACTTGGAGGCAAAAGTCTCTCATAGCTCCAGCAGTAATTGGCACGGTCCAAGGTTTTGGAGAAAATAGTTATGAAGCTGCAATAAATTTGCTTATTTTATCTCTAAACGATTAGAAGTCTTTACCCCAAACATCAAAGCTAAAATTTTTATCTAAAGAATTTCTCTCTCTTTTCTTGTTATGCTTATCAACCAATTCATTGTCTAAGTCTGAGATTTTTCCAGGTTTACCAATTATAAGAAGAAATGCTACCCGACTATTATCAGGGATATTAGAAACACTTTTAACTTTTTCTTCATCCCATCCGCCTATTGGATGAGTATCTAATCCTAGTTCTGTAGCTCTCAACATAGCATTTTGGCCTGAAAAACCGATATCTAAAAAGGTTTTAGGGGAGAAATCACTTTCGTCAGGTGTGCAAAATATTAGAATTAGCCCAGAGTTATTTGCCATAACTTGATTTCCAGCAGACATTGATTTTACTAGTTGGTCAAATTTTTTTGAATTTCTTCTGACTGCAATAATTTTCCATGGTTGCTTATTTCTTGACGAAGGCGCCCAAATTGAAGCTTTTATTATTGAATCAATATTTTCTGACGTAATTTCTTCAGGACTAAAATTTACTGAGCTTTTTCTGCTAAAGATTGATGATTCTGACAATATTCTTTCTCCTATACTTTCATTTTATTTTATTGTAACCTTTTCTTTTAATCCTAGTAATTATTTTGAGGTGAAAATGATTTATGAATTTAGAACTTATCAAGTAAAAGCTGGCTCATTGCCAACTGTTTTAGAAAAATTTCAAGAAAAAATAGATGGAAGAAATGAAATTTCAAAAATTGGGGCTTTTTGGTTCACAGAAATAGGTCCTTTGAACCAAATAATTCATGTTTGGCCCTATGATAATTTAGAACATAGAAATGAATCAAGGAAAGAAGCAGTTGAAAAAAAACTTTGGCCACCAGACGCATCTGAATATATGGTAAAAATGAATTCAGAAATATGGAATCCTGTTTCTTTTAGTCCTGAATTTACTGAAAGAAACATAGGTCCTTTTTTTGAAATGAGAATTTATACATATCAGCCAGATCAAATAGAAAAAATGCTCCCTGCATGGGAAGAAAAAATTGAGGCTAGAAGTACGTTAGCACCTTTGGTTGGCGCTTTTAGATCTGATATTGGAGATGTGAATAAATTTATGCATATTTGGGCATATGAAAGCTTGCAACACAGAACCGATGCTAGGGAAAAATTTAGTTCGATAGGCTGGCCTCCAAAGTCCAATGCTAGCCCCCCATTGTATATGGAAAATAAAATTGTAGTTTCTTCTAATTTTTCTCCAATAAAATAAAATTAAAATTCGAAACTATTCTGCCTCAAGCATTCGAATGCAATTATAGAAACTGAATTACATATATTTATTGATCTAATATTTGGATACATTGGTATAAATATTTTTTTTTCCTTAGGGAACATATCTAAAACCTCTGTACTTATTCCTTTACTTTCACAACCAAATACAAAAATATCATTCATATCAAATTTACATTGAGTATATTTTGTATTTGCTTGACTATCAGTAAGAAAAATATTTCCAGTATTTTCTGATAAAAAACCATTTAGATTATCATGAATAAATACTTTAGATAGATCAAAATAATCTAATGCAGCTCTTCTTAAGTTTTTATCATTTATAGTAAAACCCAATGGTTTTATGAGATGTAATTCAGCGTTAATATTTGCACACAGTCTAATAATATTACCAGTATTGTGTGGGATTTCTGGTTCAAGCAATACTATTTTGATTTGTAGGCTCCCTTAAGGTTTTGAACTTTCTGATGTAAGTCATCTAAATTATCTATTGGCAAATCACAAACATAATCTTTACATATATAAATTTTAGTTTGAATATCATCTAATCTATCTTGCATTATAGGTAAATTAAATTCCTTATTTTCTGGATCAATAGATACGATTATTGTATTTGGCATATAAACTGAGAGCAAATATCTCATCGAATCAATATGAAATTTATCTTTTGAACTCCCTGAAATAAAAATTTCAGAACTTTCTTCTTCCATCAGGTAATATAGCTTGAACCAAGAAGGCAGATCTAATGGGCTTTTATCTAATAATCCAGAAACTGTACTGAGTGAATCTCCTACAATGTCCAAGTATTTTGATTCATTAGAGTACCTGTAAAGCCTGTATAAATTTTGTGAAGCAATAGCAGCAGCGTTTGGAATCATCGGATCAAAAAATCCTTTAGGCCTGAAGATTAGTTCATTTGAGTCTAATGTGTCATAGAATATCTTATCTTTTGGACTCCAGAAACGGCTTATAGCATCATCACACATTTCTTTTGCATGAATGTACCATTTTGACGATTGAGTAGAGTTATAAAGATCAAACAGAGCATTTGTAAGATATGAATAATCTTCCAAAAATCCAATTTTATTATTTGAGGTATGTAATAACATATCATCTTGAATAAAATTTTCTAATATTGATTCTGCTGTATTTATTGCTTGAGTAATATAATTCTCATCTGAAGTAATATTGTAGGCATTACATAAAGAAGAAATAATAAGAGCGTTCCAAGATGATATATGCTTATAATCTGTATTTGGTTTTACTTTTTTATTTCTGATTTTTAGAAGCTTAACTCTTGAATCTTCAATGCTTTTTTCTATTTTGTCTTTTGATATTTTTTTTTGATTCGAAATATCTTCTATAGAATTTTTTATAAATAAAATATTTTTATTTTCCAGATCACCTTCTTTAGTCAAACCCCAATAATCTTTTATAATTTCAAAATCTTCTTTAGAGATATTATTTTTTACTTCATTATAATCCCAAATATAGTACTCCCCTTCTTTACCTTCAGAGTCTGCATCTTGAGTTGAATAAAAAAGATTTTCTTCTGATCTCATTTCTTCAAGTAAAAAACTGATTGTCATTAAAATTGTATTTTTTATATTCTGATTTTCAGTTACTTTGAAAGATATACACAAAATATTTAATAAAAGTGCATTATCATACAGCATTTTTTCAAAGTGAGGGATTTTCCATTCTCTATCTGTAGAATATCTTGAGAATCCACCCGCAAGCTGGTCATAAATACCTCCATTGATCATTGATCCTAATGAAAGCTGGGCCATATCATAAAATTCTTGAGAATTATTTTTTTTACCTAATAAAAACAAATTCTCAAGCTTGGTAGTTTCTGGGAACTTTGGGAAATCTCCAAACCCGCCTTTTTCAAAGTCAAATGTATCTTTAATTTGAGAATTTAGCTTAGAATACAAATTATTTATTGGATCCTTTTTTTTATTCACAGTATTTTCAAATAAATTTTTCATTCCATCAAAAACTACTTTTGAATGATGATCCACACTTTTTCTATTGGTTTGATATATTTCTATTATTTTTGCTAATACAGACTTAAAAGCAGGAAGGTTATGCCTGTCAAATTTTGGGAAGTAAGTTCCTGCATAAAACGGAACTCCTTCACTATTCATAAATATTGAGGCTGGCCAACCTCCATTTCCACTAATCATTTGAATTGATGCCATATAAATAGAATCAATATCAGGCCTCTCTTCTCTATCTACTTTTATAGACACAAAATTTTCATTTAGTATTTTAGCTGTTTCAATATCTTCAAAAGATTCTTTTTCCATAACATGACACCAATGGCAACTGGAATAACCAATAGATAAAAAAATAGGTTTGTCCTCTTCTTTTGCTTTATTGAATGCTTCTGCACCCCATGGATACCAATCTACAGGATTTGATGCATGTTGTAATAAATACTCAGATTTTTCTTTAGAAAGTTTATTCAAATTCATCTTCCTAAATATCTATTTCAATGCTCACAGGACAATGGTCAGAACCTAATATATCAGGATGTATTTTTGCATTAGACAATTTTGACTTCAACTCATCTGAAACGCAAAAATAATCAATACGCCATCCAACATTTCTTGATCTAGCCCCTCCCATATAACTCCACCAGGTATAATTGTCGCCTTCATTATTAAAATGCCTAAAAGTATCTATAAATCCATGGCTTACTATATTATCGAAACCTTTTCTTTCTTCAGCTGTGAATCCAGCATTTCTAACATTATTTTTAGGATTTTTAAGGTCAATCTCTTTATGTGCTACATTTAAGTCTCCACAAAAAATTACTGGCTTTAATTTTTCAAGTTCAATTAAATAATTTAAGAAGTCAATATCCCATTCATTTTCTCTATAATCTAATCTTGATAAATCTCTTTTTGAATTTGGCGTATAAACAGTCACCAAGTAAAATTTTTCATACTCAAGAGTAATAACCCTGCCTTCATTATCATGCTTATCTATACCTAAACCATAAAATGAGTTAATGGGTTGTTCTTTGGTTAATACTAAGGTTCCTGAGTAACCTTTTTTCTCTGCACTATTCCAAAATTGAGAATAGCCAGGTGTATCTAATTCAACTTGAGAACTAACAGCTTTAGTTTCTTGTATACAAAAAATATCAGCATCAGATTCATCAAAAAATGATAGAAAACCCTTATTTATACAAGCTCTAATTCCATTAACATTCCAAGAAATTAATTTCATAATATCCTCATATCCTAAAATTTGAACAAATTGGCATATTTCTATGATAAATGATTATATAAGACACTAAAAGTAGCAAATATCAGATAACTATCCTAATAAAATTTTGAAATATGTCAAAAAATACCAATATATGCTTAAAAACGCCACGATTTTTGACAAAACTTGCATAAAAAAATGCACATATTTGACGAAAAAATATGATATATTTATACTAAGAAAATACAAAAAAGACAATTTTGAAATATCTTATGAGCAATAAAAAAACACTATTTTCATTCAAAAAGGGCGTGATTAATTTTGGAAGCACCCACGAAAAGAAAGAGTACGTTCAGTGCCTTGCAATCTTTGTTGCTGCATCATTAGGAGAAACTTCTAATTATAGAGATGTAATAGAGGCCGTTGAATCTAAAATTGATAGAAAAGTACCAAGAAGAAACATAAGAGGCGCTGTAAGAGACCTCCCAAGTATATATCCAGTTGAATTTATTGGGAAAAAACAAATTGAGAAAATTAGGATCAATAGAAAAGGACTAAAAAAAATAATATTAGGAGAATGCCAATCTCAAATCTTAAGATACATATATGAACAATCTTCTGAACTAAAAACATATTTTATAAAAGAATTTAATCTTAATGAAAGGCAATTTTACAGACTACTAAACGGAGAAAAAGAAATTACAGACAAAAATAGCCTCATAAAAATTGCAGGATTCATATCTATATTTCTTTCATCCGATCAAAAATTTAAGTATTACCAAACATTCAACCAAGAATTACTTTCTAAGCAAATTGGATATTTATTTGCCAAAACTACTCCCCTTTTTTCTGTAAATCCAACCCTTGAAGAAATTTTTGGAGTAAGCTTCATAATGAATAATCAAACATTACTTTATTATTTTTCTAAATTGTCTAAAGAACTCGATTTCAACGGAGAGGAATCCTTTAGAGTAATTAAGAATCTTCTGGGTTCAGAAACAAAAGAAGTAAATCTAAATCTAGGAAAATACTTAGATTTTTTTCACACTATGGACAATGATGGTGAATTTATTGATCCTGAAACAATAAATAGATCCTCAAACTTACCAATAAAAAAAAGAATAACCCTAGTTCCAAAAATTGAAAAAGATATCACTTCGTCTTTACCAGAACTTTTTGTAGATTATTGGAAAAGCTCAAAAGAGAGTCTTAGCAAGCTCAGAATAGAAGTAAGTAGACAGATTAAGACTAGAAAAAGTATAAAAAGAGATCTATTAAATGACAAACTTGCTAGTTATTTCAGATAGATTTTATAAACTTTTTAGTTATTATAAGTTTAGTTAGATATTTTAGGAGAAAAAAATTAATAATAATTCACAAAGACTAAAATCAAATCAAATATTATATTTTGATAAAACATTTATAGTAAAAATGTTTATAACAGTTTCCTTAATTATCTTTACAGGAGTCTTTGCACAATTTAGATTCTTTTTACCAGACAATCCTGTCCCAATCACTTTTCAAACACTAGGAATTTTAATGATGGGAGGACTATTGGGACCAAAGTGGGGATTTGGAGCATCATTATCTTACGTACTGCTAGGAATGGCAGGGATCCCTCTTTTTCAGGGCGGCAATGGAGGATTTGCTTACACTACTGGTGTCACAGGTGGATATATTATTGGATTTATTTTAGCTTCTACAACAATCGGATACTTCATTAAAAAAGGCTTATCAGACAGTAAATGTATTTGGGCTTACCTAATTGGAACTTCATTAGTTTATATACCAGCATTGATTTGGTTATCGATATTTGACTTCAGTTGGCCAGAAGAGGGTAAATTATTATCTCAAGCAGTCTACCCATTTCTTATTGGAGATACAATTAAAGCTATAGTTGCATCCTTGCTCACTATAGGAATATTAAAATCTAAATTAAAGAAATACATTTTATAAATTTGGATAGCAACGTAAGACTACCATCAGGCTGGAAAACACTACTAGAAAAAGAGTTTTCAAAATCTTATATGCTTGAAATCAAGAATTTTCTTTTAGAAGAGTATAAAACAAAAATAATTTATCCTAAAAAAACATTAATATTCAATGCATTTAATCAATGCGATTTCCATAATGTGAAAGTTGTAATTATTGGACAAGATCCCTATCATGGGCATAATCAAGCCCATGGACTTAGCTTCTCAGTTGAAAAAGAAATACCATTGCCTCCTTCATTATTAAATATTTTTAAGGAGTTAGAAGAAGATTTAAATCAAAAGATTGATAAAAAAAATGGAAACTTAACAAAATGGACAAATCAAGGCGTGTTTTTATTAAATACCACATTGACTGTTGAGCAAAACAAACCCTTATCTCACTCTAAAATAGGATGGGAAATATTCACAAATGAGGTAATAAAAATCTTAAGCAAGCATAAAGATAATCTTGTTTTTATTTTATGGGGTAAATTTGCTCAATCAAAAAGAAATTTCATAGATACTAAAAAACACTTAATTATAAGCTCACCACATCCTTCTCCACTATCAGCCTACAGAGGTTTTTTCGGAAGCAGACCATTTTCAAAAACAAATGATTTTTTCAAGAGAAAAAACATAGATGAGATCAACTGGTTGTTATAGAATTTTAGTTTAGTAGAGAACCGATCTTGAGGGACTTAATATCGGTTCTCTATTGTTAATTTTCTTTAAAATTTACTTACTTATCCACAACCCATTAATTATTGTCTGATTAAAACTACATCATAGACGATTTTTATGACACAAAATTAGTAAATTTAGTTGATAATTTTTTATAATCAATTGATGAGAGTTGATAATACATAGTCACTTTTGTAAATAATTATCAACTCTCTCTAAAAAACCATATGTTTTTTGTATGTATTTTTTTTCAAAAAAATGTTCTAATTTAACAGTGAAATCAATAAAATAAGGAAAAAAAATTGGACATTTATGTAGGTAACCTCCCTTGGGCAGTAGATGATAAAGACTTAGAAGAGCTATTTTCAGAGTACGGAGACGTAGAAAGCGCTAAAGTAATAAAGTACAAAGATTCTAATAGATCAAAAGGATTTGGATTTGTAGAAATGGATGATGAATCAGCTGCGAAAGCTATTGAAGCTCTTGAGGGTCATGAACTAGAAGGAAGACCTTTGAAAGTTAATCAATCAAGAGGTAAAGCTGACTAAAGCTAATCATACCTATAACCCTTTATGAATCACCCAAATTTTAAGCAAAAAATCATCTCTAGGGTTGAAGATTTTTTCAAACACTTAAATAATCAGGATGGGGTTTTTGATTTAATATTTCTAGAAAATTGTCTAAAAGATTTAGAGCTAGACTTTGAGATATTAACAAACTATATTCAGGATGAGAGATTAAACATTCACCTTGAAGGCATGATAGTAACCAACCAAACAAATAAAAGGCTACTTAATGCTGAGACTCTTTTTAAGTTTACCCAAAAGGAGTTCAAAGAAATCAGAAAGTCATTAGTAAAAAATAATGACTTGAAAGAGATAAATAAAAAAGAAATTATTGAAAAATTTAACAAATACATTTCTCCTAAAATAATCTGGTTGTTTGAAGATGAAAAAACTATCGAATACACTGCTCTAAAGCATTTATATGAAACAGGAGAAATTAAATGACACTAAAATTTATTTTTTCCTAATAATCTGAAATAATATTAAATTCAAAAAAAGATTAATTATGAAGCGTAAGAGAAAATCATTGGAAATAATAGATTCTAATGTGGTCTATAAAAACCAGTTTGGGAAAGCTATTGATAAGGAATCATGGCTAAAAATCTCAGACGAAAAATCATACATTATTCGAGATATTTCTGATCAAAGAAAGAATGGCTGAATCCAAGCATTTACTCCTTCAGAAGAACGAATTACTACTCTACAATACTTTTTCATTCCATTAGTATCAAATTCTAGTTCATCTCCCTCTTTTTCAAAAAAAACAACTCCAGAATCATGAATTACTCTTATTGTATATTTTTGTTTTTCTTTGGGAGGTCTGTCTTTAATTTTTAGATAAATTTTTGATTTAGATATTTCTAGTTCTTGAAGTTCTACTCCCGTAGAAGAATAAAATTCTCCTTTTTTCATAGATTCAATAATTTCTTCAACCCTTAAAGAATTAGATTTTACGTATATCCATCCCCTTCCTGGATTTGATCTACTAGAGGAGAATTCTTCAGTAAAATGATGGGCATCATCACTTGCTACACCGTAAATTAATTTTCCTGAAGATAAAATTTCATCCCAAATTTCCTCGGTAGACATTGAATGAAGAGATCCTTCATTATTAGAATGCATGTGACCATTAAATACCTCAAATGCCCAAGCATCTTTAGAATACTTTATATCATCTGAAGATACCCACCACTGATAATTGGGATGGTTTATACTTGCTAAGCCACCTTGCATATTAACCTTGTCAACAACATCATTTATTCCATCTATATTACTCTCATAAACCCCAGGAGTAATAAGTTCTTTTATTCCTATACCATTTATATGAAGCGCAGCGGGCTTTCCGTTGATTTCTCTTATTGTTATTTCTTCGCCTGGCACTAATAAAGGCCATTTATCTAAATCAGTTTTTGATTCCTCTAAAATTGTGAGGTGGTTATGATCTGACAATACTAAAAAATCATATTGATTATCTTTATACCAACTTGCTACATGATCAGGAGATGAATCTCCATCACTATTTGTTGTATGAGTATGAATATTTCCTTTATACCATTTCATATATATATAAATCCTTATTTAGATATTGTAATTTGTATTATGTATTATAATTTCATACTACCAAATAGATATTAATGAAGTACTATAAAAAAATTTTCACCATATTACTAAAGTATCCTTTTTTTTCTGCATCATTCTTGATAATAATTTCATTACTAGGATTATTAGCACCTATTATTGCACCCTATGATCCTTACGTAGCAGACACCAGAGCAAGACTCAAACCACCAGGAGTTGTTAGTGGTAAATTTAATATCCAAAACTATGATCTAGTTAAATCAAACGATCAAATAAGCCAAAAACCTAGATGGCAACAACTGCTTGAGATTGAAGACCCCACTGTAGAAAAAAAAATTTTACCTAAAGGAAGTAAATCTACGATTGAATTTAAGCTTGGACCAAATTCAAACTTCGTAGATGTAAATAGAAATGGCAATTATCTAGATGAGATAAAATTTGATGAATTTTCAAATTGCCTTGGACTATCTCAAAACGAATGCCCTACCCCAAAAATCGAATATCTAAAAATATATAAAAAAGGAAATAATGGATTTATAGACATTATAGCTAACGAAGATATTATTGATCATTACAACGATATAATCTCATTGGACTTGAGCGTTATAAGAGAAGATTCTAAAAAATGGGGATGGTGGCCAAGTGGATTATATATTCTAGGTACAGACACAATAGGTAGGGATTATTTTTCAAGATTAATATATGGAGCAAGATGGAATCTTACTCTTATGCTCCTTACGGGAATAGCAGGGAGTCTAATAGGTTCAAGCTTAGGAATAATTGCAGGATGGTTCGCTTACAAACCAAATTACAAATGGGTAATTGACGAATTAATTCTAAGAGTTGTAGATATCACAAGTGTAATACCAATACTGCTTATAGCTATTATGACTACATTAATTTTAGGAAATAAAATTTGGGTATTTGCTTTAATTTTGATTTTATTTACATGGCAAAACTTTGTAAGAATTATTAGAGCAAAAACATTAAGTCTAAGAACCTTAGATTATATTAATTCTTCTGTAGTATCAGGAGCTAGCTCTTATAGAATTTTCATAAGACATATTCTTCCAGCTCATATTAACGATATTTTAGTTATAGCTACATTTAATTGTTCATTGATTATTTCACTCGAGGCCGTTTTATGTTTTTTTGAGATTGCTATACCGAGACATTGGACTGCTTGGGGGAATATTATAAAATTATCGGTTGAATATTGGGATTGGGGTTGGTGGAATGGAAATTATCAATATAGGTATCAAACTTATATACCTGTAACATTAGTAGTTTTAGTAGTTTTTTCATTAAATTTTTTGGGAGATTGGTTTAGAGACAAACTGGATCCTAAGTTGAGACAACTAGAGTAAGAAAATTATTTTGTGTGGTATTATTTATTTTATTCAATTGAAACAATTTATGAAGGCTATAATGGAAAATCACGAAAAAGAAGCTATAGATGCGGCACTTCGATGGAATGAAGAAGGTTTTAATAAAAGAGATAAAAAAATTACAATAGAAGGCTTGCACTTCCCTCATATTAGATTATGGGAAAACAAATTTTCTATATTTGAGAATGAAAAAGAATTTCTTAATGGTTATGACTCTCAAACTGAAAGATTAAAATCAGAAGGCTGGGACCACACTATAACTTTAGATATCAAAGCTGTTCAATCTGAAAAAGAAAAAGTACACCTATTGCTACATCAATCAAGAAGAGATAAAAATGATAAAGAGTATCATAATTTTCAAACACTCTGGATAATGACTAAAATTGATGGGAGATGGGGGATTCAATTCAGATCATCTTTTCTAGAAGGCGCATCACAAACTAACTATAAATAAAAATTTAGTACCACAAAAAATCAGTAAACCCTGTACCTAATATTAAATCTGACCCAAGCATTCCTCCAAGAATTATACTCAATATTCCAGCTAAAGATATCAAAGAATTTTCAAAAATCCTAGATTTAGACCTAACTCTAAAAGGTGCAGAAAAAATCAATGTCATAAATGACATCGAAATTATTGTTCCTACACAGAAGAAAAAAAGATATAAAATCCCAGATATAAAACTTGGACTTGTGGGAAGTATAGCCAAAAGCACAGCTGCACTTCCTGCTAATCCATGAATAAAACCAATTATGTAAGACTTTTGTCTAAAAAAAGGCATAAAGTCTGAAAAAAGATTATGACCATGATTTTCATTATGATCATTTATTTTTTCATGTGAATGATTATTATGTAAATGTGTATGACTTAGGCCATCATGATCGTGAAGATGAATATGTAGATTCCCTTTATATAATTTCCAGAAAACTTGAATTCCTAAAAATATAAGCATTACAGAAACTAAAATTTCAAAATATGTAGAAATGGGTTCATATATATCGAAAAATATATCCTTAAATAAAAGAACAGAAATACCAATTAATATAAGTGGGGTTGAATGACCTAAACCCCAAGAAAGTCCGATCCATAAATTCTTAAAATATTTATTATAGTCCCTTGATAACGTAGATATTGCAACTATATGATCTCCATCAAGAGAGTGCCTTAGGCCAATTAAAAATCCAACAATTATAGCTGAAAATATTCCTGAGATTTCTAAAACTTCATGTTCCATTAACTAATCCAAATTTTAACATTGGTATCATAATAACAAATAATAAAAAAAAATTAAATTATAATGTTTCGATATAAAATATTTTTATTTTTTCTAATAATGATAGGCATCTCATATTTATTAGAAAAAATTACTAGAAATAAATTTGAAAATAGAAAAAAATTGAGGTTTATTTTATTATCATCCTTGATTGCAACGATTGCTTTCATAATAGGGTTTATTATTTTTTATTTGATATCATAAAAAAACAGAAAAATCATTATAGGCAAATAAATGAAAATCACAGATATAAAAATTTTTAAAATGTCTGCACCTACTGGACATAAATCAGATACAAATAATTGGCTTTTCGTAAAAATATATACAGATGCTGGAATTCATGGAGTAGGTGAAGGAAGCTTACAATATAAAGATGCCGCCTTAGAGGCTGAAATCTTAGATTTTGGAAAGTTCTTGATAGATAAAGACCCATTTCAAATTGAATATATTTGGAACTCATTATACCGAAGAGTAACTTGGACAGGTGGAGCGGTTACTATGAGTGCTATTAGTGCGATTGATATTGCACTATGGGATATAAAAGGCAAAGCTCTTGATGTACCTGTATATGAGTTACTTGGAGGCAAAGTAAGGGAAAATATTCCTGTTTATGCAAATGGATGGTTTGAAGGATTAAGTTCTCCAGAAGATCACTCTAAATCTTCTAAAGAAATTGTAGATTCTGGTTATAAATGCCTAAAGTTTTATCCTTTCATAGGTAAATATAGTATTGAAAATGAGAATTTAAATAAAGGTGTTGAGTTAGTAAAAGCAGTTAGAGATTCTGTTGGAGAAAATATTCAGATAGGTATAGATATAAGAGCAAGGCTAGATTATGGAAGCGCACTTAAGGTTTTAAGCAAACTAGAACCATACAACATATCTTGGGTTGAGGAACCTGTTCAATTTGATAATGTTGAAGTACTAGGGAAATTAGCACAAAAAACGCATATACCCATTTCTACAGGTGAGCAACTATTTAATAAATGGGAATATCAAAATCTCTTTGAACAAAAATCGATTTCAATTATTCAACCAGATATATGTCATGCTGGAGGATTATCAGAATTAAAGAAGATTTCATCAGCCGCAGAAACATATTATGTTAGTGTTGCCCCCCATAATTCAAATGGTCCTATTTCTACAATTGCAAGTCTTCATTTAGATATGAATATTCCAAATTGTTATAAACAAGAAATATTCGTAAGTTATCTTGAAGGTTATAAAAAAATACTAACAAATAACCTGATTATTGAAGATGGTTTTTCTGCTCCACCAAGTGGATCAGGGTTGGGTACAGATATTAACGAAAAAGCTCTCGAAGAATTTCCTGTAGCGGATTACAAACCTGTAGAATCTGAGCCTTATATGGATTTTTTTTAAATAACTAAAGAGGTAAATTTTTTACCTCTTTAGTTATTTTGAATTTACTTTATAAGGGATCTTCCCACTAGGATTGACCATAATGTGTAAATTATAAAACACAATCCTGCAATTGCTTGAAAAGTAGTACCTGACTCTGGAGTAAAAGCAAGAATAAAATTACTTACGAATACAACTGTTGCTGCTAATGCGGCTAAATACGAAATATTTTTATTTACTTCCTCTCTTGTCGATGCAGCAATTGCTAAAAGAATTCCTCCAAAGCCAAAGAAAATAGAACATATAATATTTATCCCAAAACTTATTCCTCCAATATCACTATTAGTAATAATTTCTGATGCATATCCAATTCCTATTCCAAATGCAACTGACCACCCTGCGATTGAAAGAACAAAAAATGGCATAGATAATCTAGATAATGCATTACCATTACTACCTTCCATGCTTTGAATATAATAAATTATTCCTGAAAGAAGAATTATTAGACCTATTGGAGTAAGTATTCCTGTAATAATTCCTAAAGTAGCATTATTAGAGGCTATTTTCATTTGAGCTGTAAAGTCCAATGGATCCGCAGAACCACCTATCTGCAAAATTCCCCCTGGCTGTATGAAAAAACAAATCAAAGCCAAAATAGGCCCGAAAATTAAGCTATAACCAGCAAGTTTTCTTGGGTGAATATTTTCCATTTTTATCCCTTTCTATAATTAATATTTACTTTGTTGAGAGTATAAATTATTGATTTTTAGTATGCAAGATACAATAATACAAAAAAGCATAATTGTATACCATTTTAGTTCACAATTATCTCATCCGGCCAATCAACTGTTATTCCATCAATCTTAAGGTCTAATAATTTTTTAGCAGATATAACGTCTTTGAACCCCCAAGAGGATATAATAAATTCATTTTTTAATTTATTTACTATTTCGTCATTTAAAATTTTATAGTACGGGAATATACCATCAATATGATTATTTTTAGCAAATTCTAATATTTGTGAATTGAGTTCCTTTACAAGAAAACCAATAACTATATCTTTGGAATAATTTCTTAATATTTCAATTTGGTGAGGATAAAAAGAACAAAATATTATATTTGGATTATCATTTTTAGATTTATAAATTTTA
>PAOY01000016.1 GCA_002710135.1 Dehalococcoidia bacterium
AACCGCAAAACTTTTTGCTGATGAAGGCGCAAAAGTAATTATAATGGCGCGAAGAAAAGAAGAAGGTAAAAGAGTTGAAAATGAGATAAAAGAAAACGGTGGTATTGCTAATTTTGTAAGATGCGATGTAGGAGACGAAAATATTGTTCAATCTGCAGTAAAAGAAGCTGAACATTTATATGGAAAAATTAATATTTTATTTAATAATGCTGGACATGGAGCCGCAGGAGGTTTCCCTGACTCTACCACTGAAGATTGGAATAGTGTAATTAACGATAACTTAAATGGTACTTTTTTTGTATCTAAGGCTGTCTGGCCAATTATGGAGAAATCAGGTGGAGGAGCAATAGTAAATATGTCATCACTAGCTGCTCAAAGAGGATTTTCTCCAAAAATGAAAGAGGTCTTTGGAACTACTGCACCATCTTATTATGTTGCTAAAGCTGGAATTGATGCTTTAACTAGGTACATGGCAGGAGTTGGAGGAGATAAAAATATTAGAGTCAATTGTATTAGACCAGGTCAAATAATGACACCTGGAGCTACTAGAGGAACTCTTAGTGATCCGGATGGAGGGCACCATGTATTTGAGTCAATGTTTGATTTGACTCAAATTATACCCGGTCCAGGATACCCAAGAGATGTTGCAAACTTAGTATTATTTCTAGTAAGCGAAGAATCTAGATTTATAACTTCAGAGATCATTAATATTGACGGTGGAGTTGCGGCTAAGATTTAGAACCTTTACTATGGATAAAGTTAAAAATATACAAGCAATTTTTTTTGACGTTTTTGGTACAGTTTTTGACTGGCATAAATCTATATATGAAGAAACAAAAAAATTCTCGTTTGAAAATAATTTGTCTTTTGATGAATTTATTTTTACAGATAAATGGAGATCAGGATTCAGATTTTTACAATCTAAAGTAGCTTCTGGCGAGAGAGATTATTTATCTATGGACGATATACATATGGAGGTCTTAAACGAACTCTTAAATGAACTGGATATTGAAAGTATAAGTAAAGAAAAAATAAATATTTTCAATCAAGCTTGGCATAGATTATATCCATGGGAAGATTCGCTAAAAGGATTAGAAATGCTAAAAAATAAGTTCTTGATATCTGCATTATCAAATGGCAATCTATCAATGCTAGTAAAATTGTCTAAAAACTCTAAAATAGAATGGGATTCAATACTTTCAACTGAATTTTTTGGGACCTATAAGCCAGATCCTAAAGTGTATTTAGGAGCCAACAATCTACTTGGAATAGATCCTAATAATTCTATTATGGTTGCGTGTCATGCTTATGATCTTGATGGAGCCAGTAAAGCAGGAATGAAAACTTGTTATGTGCACAGACCAAATGAATTTGGTAACGGGAAAAGTGAAAATTATGGAGATTTGTCTAGATTTGATATAGTTGTTGAAAGCTTTGAAGAAATTATAAATTATATAGAAGGATAGAATAATGTCAGTTTATTCAATAAGTAGTATAGAAGTTAAGGACTGGGATGCATACAAAGAGTATATGAAAAAAGTACCGTCTGTAATTGAAAAATATGGAGGTAAATACATAGTAAGAGGTGGAGAAATATTATCTGACAACACGACTTGGAAACCTAAGAGAATTGTTATACTTGAATTCCCTACCGCAGAAGATATGAATGCCTTTAGAAACTCTGAAGATTATAAACCTGTTGCAGCAATTAGATTAAAAGCATCTACGAGTGAGAGTTTTGTAGTAGAAGGTATTTAGGAATGAGAAATTTTAAGTGGCATGGAATACCAGTAAATTTACCAAGCACAAATAAAGAATGGGCTTTTTTTTCATTAGCTACTATTTTTACACTTATAGTTTTTATATTTTCTATACTCCTTTCCTCAATTGATACAGCAGAATAATAATATGAAAATCAAAAACTTATTTAGATTCCCTTTCAAATCTTTTACTCCAGAAAAAAAAGATTCTGTATATATTAATGATTTAGGTAAAATTATCGGAGATAGAGTTGGAGCATTTAGATTGGGAGAAGACTCTAAAGACTTTGAACAATGGTTAAAAAAAACAAATTATCTTTCACTTATGCATGTACCCTATTTATCTCTTATTAATATTAAATTTGACGAAAGATTAGAGAAAATTATTTTAACAATTCCTGGTTCAGATTCACAAGAAATCAATATTTCTGATAAAGAAAAAATAGAAAATATAATTTCAGATTTCTTAAAAAAAAATAATTTTGAAAAAAAATTTAAATTCATTTTTCCAAATAATAACAATACCTCATTTCATGACACTAAAGCCGGACTTGTAAGCCTTCATTCAGAAGAAAGTGAAAAAAAATTAAATAATACAATCAATGATGTAGATGGAATTAGATTTAGAAGTAACATAATTCTATCTGGTTGTGATGCATTTGAAGAATTGAGTTGGATAGGAAAAAAAATTATTATAAATCATCTAGAATTTAAGGTAGAAAAAGCTATAACCAGATGCGCAGCAGTGAACTGCAATCCTAGTGCGGGTAAATTTGATAAAAATATATTAAAAGTATTACCTAAATTAAATGGAATAGATAATCCATCTTTTGGGATAAAACTAAAGCTGATATCTAAGGGTGGATCAATAAACTTAAATGATTCAGTAAAAATAATTAAATAATAAATATCAAATCCACTTACTCGATTTAATAATTTTTAGTATTTATTTCCTTAATCTTTGTGGCCTCCAAAAGCATTTCTCATTGCTGATAAAATCTTTCCTGAAAATGAGTCTTTATTTTTAGAATTAAACCTCTGAGAAATAGAAGCATAAATACTTGGAATAGGAACAGATAAATCTATAGATTCCTTAATCGTCCATCTTCCTTCACCAGAATCACTTACCATAGAACTAAATTTGGATAAGTTAGTGTCATTTTTCAATTCATAGGTAATTAGGTCTATTAACCAAGATTGAATAACAGAACCTGATCTCCAATTCTGAGAGATTTCATAAAGATTTAAATTAAATTCTTCTTTCTTTTTTAATATTTCGAACCCTTCTGCTATAGACTGCATCATTCCATACTCAATTCCGTTATGAATCATTTTCACATAATGACCAGCTCCAGCTACTCCAACATATAATCCATTTGGAGATTCAGGAGTTGAAAGAGTGTTAAAGAGTTTTGAAAGTTCAGAATAGGTTTCTTTTTTTCCTCCTATAGTCAAGCAAAATCCATTTTCAAGTCCCCAAACTCCTCCACTCGTCCCACAGTCTAGAAATTCAATATTTTTTTCTTCACATTTTTTAGAATTATTTATAGAATCTTTATAAAAACTATTGCCCCCATCTATTATTACATCTCCTTCATCAAGTAATTCTATTAAAGTTGCAATGGTTTTATCAGTAGGAGTTCCACTTGGAACCATTACCCAAATAATTTTTCTTCCTTGAAATTTACATGATAAATCATCCAAACTTTTAGCTATTTCAAAAGAAAATGTTCCACTTTTAGAAATATTTTCATCTTGATCATATCCGAATACCTTAAATTCACTTTTATTCAATTTCTCTGCGATCTGCCCACCCATTTTTCCTAAGCCTACTATGCCTATTTCCATCTAATCCTCATTTTCCTTAATTTTGTTTTATTATTTTTATGGTTTCTATTTATAAAATATTTCAGAATCGTATTTTGGGTTATAACCTATCTCATTTTTTGGAGTTTCTATATCAAAAATATTATAAGTATTGTTAGATACTACATAATAATGAGCCCCTGATCTGATTTTTCCATCTAAAAATGTTTTGTAGCAATTATCAACAAATCGAGCTGAATCTTCTTGGTGGCACCAAACAGAAAAATATGCCACCTCATCTATCATCTCATTATTATCATTAATACCACCCCATCTTGTAGCAATTGCAAATTTTCCAGTAGCTGCAAACCTCTGACACCAAGATTCAACATATGCTTTCTCCAAACCGTAATCACCTGTTGGACAAGGTTCTAAATATGCACTCAACAAATCAGGCCATTTTCTTATATTTTCAAAATTTCTTTTTGATATAGATAAATATGGTTCTTTTTCAAAAGGGAAATATGCACCACCCGTAGCATGAACAGAACTGGATGCAATTACAAGAGATTCAGGACAAACTTCTTCTACAGATTTAAAGACAACATCTGTCATTTGATTCATCTTTTCTAATGGATCAACTCTTGCTAAATAAATAATTAGGTCTTTATCTATTAAATATTTTTTTAATTTTTCACCCTCACTTAAAATATCTAAATCTATAAATTTTTCTGATTGATTTATATTTTTAGATTTATCTACAGAATCATATTTATCAATAATAGTGAAATTATAGTTAGAATCAAATAAAGGTAAATATGTTCTTAATCCTGTTCCCACAGTACCTTTACCGCCAAGAAGAGCTACTTCAATTGTTTTGTTATTTTTCATTATTAAATAATAAATCCTTTGAAATATATTACATAATAATTTTTACCAATAAAACAATTATTTTTTTTCAGTAGAACCTTCGATGGAAATATTTGGAATCCAATTTAGCCATCCAGGAAGATACCATGCTCTCGTACCAAGTATTTTCAATACACTAGGAACTAAAATTGATCTTACAATTGTTGCATCAATCAATACTGCCGCCCCTAGTCCAAATCCCATAGATTGAAAGAAAGTAATATCTCCGAGAGCAAAACCTCCAAAAACAGCTACCATTATCAAAGCAGCACCAGTTATAATACTTGCTGTTTTCCTAAGTCCAAAAGCAACAGATTCGTCAGTTGAATTAGTTTCATCAAAATTTTCTTTAATCCTACTCAACATAAATACGTGATAATCCATAGATAATCCAAAAAGAATACTAAACATAAACAAAGGTAACCAAAACTCTAGCTGATCAACTTGCTGAAATCCGATTACATCAATTAGAAATCCTTTTTGGAATACTAGAACAAGAAGACCATAAGCTGCTCCAACAGATAAAAGATTCATAATTATTGAGGCTATTGAAATAGTTATTGATCTAAAGGCTAATAAAAGTAAAAATAGACTGAGTAAAAGCACAATTCCTAAAACTAATGGGAAATAATCATCAGTCATTGTTACAGCATCTACTACTTCAGCAGAAATTCCTCCTACATAGACTTTATACTCACTTTCAGGAATTCCTTCAAATGCAGTAGGGATCATATCATCTCTAAGTCTTTTGATTGCATTTAATGCTGGTTGATTCTGAGGGTCGCCTGGAATCATAGAGGTCAGCTCAGCATAATTTATACTTTCTTCAATTAAAACTTCCGATGGAAGAAAAAATTCATCTTCGGATAATTTTGACTCAAGGCTATAAATTGCATTAGAAATTTCTTCTGAACTTACATTTGCATCAATTACAATATTTGTGGGCATATCAGCACCATAGCCATATTTTTGGTTCAGTAGTTCAAATCCGACCTTAATTGGTTCATCATCTGGTAATGCAGATATACCACTTGTACCCTTTTCTAGATCAAAGTAGAAGTAAGAAAGTATAACCAAAAACAAAACTGCTAATGACATGCTTAATACAGATCTTTTCATTACTTGAATTGTGATTGCATTCCAAAAACCACCTTCATCAATATTTGATTTGCCATTAGTAGATAAAAACTTAATTGCCAATCCTTTCTTCCTCAAAAAGGAAACAAAAATTATAATAAGCATAATTAATCCAGATACTATCAGAAGTTTTGGACCCAGCTCTTGTGTTACAGCAATAATTACAAATCCAACAATAAATAAAACGATCGTAGCTAATTTAGGAACTTCAAAACTATTTACTCTGTCCCCTAAAAGTCCAACTATTGCAGGCAGTAGAGTAACACCTGCAAAAACAGCAACAAATACTACTACTATAGCTCCTGTTCCTAATGCATGAAAAGTTTTCTCTGGAATAACAAACATACCCACTAAAGCAAAAACAACAGTTAAACCACTGAACATAACTGCTTTTCCAGCTGTAGAGCCTGAATTTATGACTGCTTCTATTTTTTCTATACCTAATTCTCGTTCTTCCCTGTATCTAGAAAGAATAAATAAGCAATAATCAATACCTACAGCTAAGCCCATCATAGACATAATATTTGGAACAAACTCATTTAGGCTTACAAACTGCCCAATTATTGAAATCAATCCCACTGCTATGGTTATTGAAACAATTGCTATTATCACTGGAATAAAAGCTGATGTAACAGATCCAAAGACAAGAGCAAGGATAATTATTGCAACTGATATACCAATAGTTTCTCCAGTTACAAGATCCTTCTCAGCAAGCTCTAAAAATGTATGCTCTATTGATTCTTGTCCAATAAAATAGAAACTAAAATCATCATTTGAAAGCTCTTCAAGTAAATGAACAAGAGGTCCTACTAATTCTCCGCTAACAAATGGAGCTGCCATCATGACCGTTGTACCATCAGGAGAAGGATTAATTTGATAATCCTTAGGGCTCCCAATATTTTGCTCTATACCCGACTTATTAATTTCATCTTGAACACTCACAAAAAAATCTCCAATAGCCTTAGCATATTCATCGGACGGAAATTTATAAACATTTGAATTTATGACAAGTAAATTATCTGAGGATTGCTCCTGTGATTCTGATGATGCTTGCTTAGGAGCATTAGCTTGAAATTGATCCATTTTTTCATTTTTAAGTTTATTAGCAAGCTTAGATTCTGTGTCAATAGTTGCTCCATCTCCACCAGACAAAGCTTCAGACAGATAATTTTGAGATAAAAACCCAGAGACTCCTAATAGAACAACCCATACTAAAATTACAACATATGGTTTTCGAGCACAAAAAGACGTTAAAGATTTTAAATTCATTATTTCCCTCAAATTTTTTTTTGATTGTTAAATTATATCGCCTTAAAAAAACACAATTACACTCAAATAAAACATTTGTCTGATATTGTAATCAATTTCTTTAAGTAGTGAGTCATATATTACAAAATAAATGTTAAGATTATGTGAAGATAAAATATTTGAGTATAGAATAAATAAAAACAAATAATTATACCAATGAAAATAACCTCCATTAAATGTGAAATATTAGATGAAAATTTTCCTTTTATTTTTGTTTTTACAGACGAAGGAATAATTGGATATGGTGAGTGTTTTAGGCGCCAACCAAATATAACTAAATCCGTTGTCGAGAACCTGCTTGAACCCGCATTAATAGGTAAAGACCCAACAAAGACAGAGCATAGATTTAAGGATATGGTTAGAGCAGGAAATGCTTTAGAAATCGGTGGGGCTATTTGGATTGCTATAGCAGGCATAGATATTGCTTTGTGGGATATAAAAGGGAAGTCATTAAATCAACCTATTTATGACTTACTTGGAGGAAAAACTAAAGAAAAAATGCCTGTATATGCTAGTTCCATGAAAAGAGATCTTAGCCCAACTGATGAAGCTAAAAGAGCTGTCTATTATGCGGAACAAGGATTCAAAGCATATAAACTTCATAGCGCAGTCCCTGGAAAGATTGACGATGATGCGGATCAGACTATTGAAACCGTAACAGAAGTAAGAAAAGCAGTTGGAGATTCTTTTGACATCTTGGTTGATGTAAATGGAGCTTATTCAGTCCATCATGCAATAGAAATTGGTAAAGAACTAGAACAACTAGGAGTGTTCCATTTTGAAGAACCTAGACCGCATTATGATCTAGATGGGTTGAGAAAAGTATCAGAATCTTTAGACATCCCAATAGCATCTGGAGAAAATATTTACAGTGAATATGAATATAAAGATTTGATAGTAAAAGGAAAAGTCGATATTGTTCAACCGGACATAGTAAAAACACCAGGATTTACGACTTTTATAAAAATATCTAAATTAGCAGATATTTTAGGAATACCATTAACTTGTCACAATACCCAACCAATCATAAGCACTATAGCTCATGCACACTTCGTTTGTTCTAGTGATAATTTCCCATATGCTCAAGAGTATAATATAGAAAATATATCCATAAGAGACAAATATCCAATACTGAAAGAGCCAATAGTAATAAAAAATGGTTTACTTGAAATTCCTGAAGGCCCAGGGTTAGGTGTAGAATTTGATATGAAAATTATTGAAAAGCTATCTAGCTAATTTTTTTTCATTTCTAATAATGAGATCTTAAACATTTCTAATGTTTTTTCAATATCATTATCAGTATGAGTAGTAGCTAAATGAACCCTACCATTTGATGACAACCTAATACCTTTATTAAAGGCTATTTTACAAAAATATTTATACTTGATTTCATCACAACTAATAAAATGATCTCTCCAGTCTCTTATATGATCTTTATCCGTAAAAGAAATAGAAAAAACAGATCCAAGTCCTTGAGCATGAATATTTATATTAAGATCTTTAGAAAGTTTATTAATTCCTGTGATTAACTTTTTCCCCTTTTTATCCATATCTTCAAAGAAATTTTCATTATTAATCATTTGATCCAGTGATGCATTTGCAGCTGCAATTGAAGCAACGTTTGAGTTAAAACTACCTCCATGGTAAACAGTACCATCTCCAACATAATCCATTATTTCTCTTTTACCTGCAAGCATAGCTATTGGGAATCCTCCAGCAAAAGATTTTGCAAAAGTTGCTAAGTCAGGAGTAACTCCAAAATATTCTTTAGCACTTCCTCCTAAAATTCTGAATCCAGTGATAACTTCATCAAATGCTAGTAAAGATCCATTTTCTTCGCATAGTTTTTTTACTGATTGTATGTATCCTTCATCTGGAATTATACAATTAGTATTAGCAAGTATCGGCTCCATTAGGACACCCGCAATTTGATGATTAAATTTATTAAAAATATCTTTTAGGTGTTCTATATCATTCCATCTAGCGATTATCACGCCATTTTTAGTGTTCTCATCCATTCCTTTAGATTCTGGAACAGCTTCAGGGCTAGACTCATCCCCAGCTAATTCTAAATGAGGATGAACAGAATAATTAATTGAATCCATCCATCCATGATAATGACCTTCAAATTTTACAAATAACTGTCTATTTGTATAACCTCTCATCAATCTAATAAGCAATTGATCAATTTCAGTTCCACTTGAAGCAAATCTGACCGTCCAATCTTTAGCATTAAGAATTTTCAATGATTTTTCAGCAACTTCAATCTCTGAATCAAATTGTGCTGCATAAATCATCCCTTTATTGATTTCCTCGGAAACTTTTTTATTTAAAAATTCAGGAGCATGACCAAAAATATTAGGACCCATCCCTTGAATGTAATCAATGTACTCATTATCATCTACATCCCAAATTTTTGATCCTTTTGCATTTTTTATAAATAGAGGAACTTCAGAATGTTCTAAAACTCTTATTTGAGAAGATATGCCACCTGCGATATATTTTTTTGCTTTAGTATAAAGTTTTTTTGAATTATTTATATCATTCATGAGTAATCCTAAATTTTCAAAGTATATTAAGCATACGATACTAAATTTTATAAATTTAACATACTAAATATTCACATATAATAATTTTTAATAATTATTTTTTTCAAGGAATAAAAATGGCTACAAATTATCAGCAAGAAAGAACAGATGGAGTTCGAGTATCAGATGCATGGAAATATAGAGGACTAAAGACAGTAATTTTAGAAAACAAAAATATAAGAGTTCTAATTATTTCAGATAAAGGAGCGGATATTTCAAGTTTTGTTTATAAACCTACAGATACGGAATTTATGTTTAAGACCCCTTGGGGAATACGAAATCCTAAACTTACAGTCCCATCTACTGGGGATGCGGCATCTGTTTGGTTAGATTATTATGAAGGAGGATGGCAAACAATTATTCCACATGGAGGTTATCCAAGTGAATATTTTGGAGCAGATTTTGGAATTCACGGAGATGTAAATAACATTCCATGGGATGCTAAAATAATTACCGACACACCAGAGATTTGTACAATTGAATTTAGAGGGAGAAGCGTTAGAAGTCCTTTTGAAATATGCAGAACAATCACTCTAAAGGCAGAAGATTCTTTCCTTGAAATTGACCAAAAAGTTACTAACTTTGCTGAAGAAGACTTAGATATAGTATGGCTTGAACATATTGCTATTGGAGGAAATTTTTTATCAGAAAAATGCACTCTTACTCTACCTAAATGTAAAATTCTTACACATCCTAATGATGTAGATAAATCTTCAAAGTTAAAGCCCTCTTATTCGGGTGAATGGCCTATGGTTGATCTAAAAGATGGAACAAAAACTGATTTTAGAAAAATACCTGGTAAATCTGATAGATCGTTAGATATGGCTTATTTCACTGAGTTAAGTGAAGGTTGGTATGTAGTAAAAAATAATGATTTAAATATTTCTTGGGGAGTAGAATTTCCAGAGGAATTATTTAAGTATGTTTGGTACTGGAGAAATTTTGGAGGAGGATATGGATATCCATGGTACGGCAGGTGTTATAACGCTGGATTAGAACCATGTACTGGTTGGCATAATGGAGGTGTTGAACAAGCTGAAAAAAATGGGTCAGCTTATTCAGTAAATGCAGGTAAAACAATTTCTGCAAAAATAAAAGCAGGTGTGATATTAAATTATGACGAGGAGAAAAGAAAAAATCCTTTCACATAGTTTATTCGCCTTGTAAACCAGCATCCCATCCACCTTTAGCCATGATCCCTCCGTCAACATTTATATATTCTCCTGATATAAATGAAGATGCATCACTAGCTAAGAATGATGCAACCTGACCTATTTCTTTTGGATCACCAACTCTTCCTATAGGTATATCTTTTCCAAATGATTCTAAACTTTCTTCTATATCACCTGTAATAGATGTTCTAACCATAGGAGTATTAAATGTGCCAGGATTAATGGTATTTATTCTGATATTACTTTTTATGTAGTCAAGAGACATCTGTCTAGTCAAGGATATTACAGCTCCTTTGCTAGCAGCATAAGGTGGCACCAATCTTTGAGATTGTAATCCTTGAACACTAGACACATTTATAATTATGCCTTTTCCTAATTTTTTCATATGTGGAATTGAGTATTTACTCATCAAAAAATAACTCTTTAGGTTGACGTTAATTACTGCATCCCACATTTCTTCAGAAGTATCTTCAACATTTTTATATGATGAAGGAGGCTGTATACCTACATTATTTACTAAAATATCTAATCTTCCTAAAACATCAATGCACTCTTCAACTACCTTTTCAGGAGAATCTGACTTAACAAAATCAGCTTCTACAAAAATTGCTTTTCCTCCCATTGATTCAATGTCCTTGACTGCTTGGTTTCCATGCTCTTTAGAAATATCTGCAATACAAACAGTGGCTCCATTTTCAGCAAGCACATCTGTAATTCCTCTTCCTATTCCTTGTGCTCCCCCGGTTACTATAGCAACTTTCCCTTTATGATCAAACATGTAAATCCTTTCTTAGTTTCTTCTCCAAAAAGTATACACGATTTATATTTATGGTGATATTATAAATTTCATATTGGAGTAAAGGTATAAAGTGGAATATCATATTGAGAAATTGGCTTCTCCTAATGCCGTTGTTGGAGAAGGACCTGTTTGGAACCCTGAAGAAAAAAATATATATTGGACAGACATATATGGAGGAAAATTATTTAGGTATGATCCAGAAAAAAAATCTAATGAAACTATACATGATGGAGTACAAGTTGGTGGATTTAGATTTAATAAATCTGGGGGATTAATATTAGGATCATGGGATGGAATTATTCTATGGAATTCAGATGAGGACATGGAAACCATAAAAAAAGGAAAAGTCGACGGTACGAATGTAAACATAAGAATAAATGATGCGACCTCAGGTCCTGATGGTAGTTTTTATTGTGGGACAGATGCCACTAATTGGAGAAATGATGTAGTTTTCAGAATAAATCCTGACCGTTCCATAGATCTGATTGATGAGGGTGTAAAGCTTTGTAATGGGATGGGATTTTCTCCCGATGAAACAACTTTTTATAGTACAGATTCTTTAAGAAAAATCATTTATCAATGGGACTATAACAAAAATAACAAGTCTATAAGAAATAAAAGAATTTTTGTAAAGCTAGATGATGAAAGCACTGGAATTGTAGATGGGATGACTGTAGATTCTGAGGGGTATATATGGTCTGCAATTTGGTATAGTTCTAAAGTCATGAGATTTGATCCAGATGGAAAACTTGAGAGAGAAATACAGTTTCCAGCAACCCAAACTTCATGCCCAATGTTTGGAGGGAAAGACTTAAATGAGTTATACGTAACAACTGCAAGTTCAGGTACAGGAGAAAAACCAAATGGTAGCGAACCTAAAAATTATAACTTCAATTCATATAGAGGCGGAGACTTATTTAAAGTAACTCTAGACATACAAGGAAAACTAGAATACAAAACAGATTTTTAGAATAGTTGAATTTTATGAAAAAAAATAAACTAATAGTTTTAGTAAATGAACTAAAAAATAATGAAAAAAAAATAAAAAAGTATATAGATTTTCACAAAAATCCATTTAGCGAAGTGGTAAAAGACTTAGAAGAAAAACCAATAGGAAGAATGAGGATTTTTATCAATGCAAACAAACTTGTTATGATACTAGAAGTTAATTTAGATTTTGATCTAAAAAAAGGTATACATATAGAGCCTTTTAATAGCAAAGTAGAAGAATGGCAAAAGCTTATGGGATCTCTTTTTCAAGAGCTTGAGTCAGGAGAAATTAGAAATTGGGAAAAAACTGAATTAATTTTTGATACTAAAGATTATTATTAATTTTTATAGGAGGTAAAAATGGGATTACTTGATGGAAAAAAAGTACTAATAACCGGTGCTAGAAAAGGAATTGGAAGAGGAATAGCAATAACTCTTGCAAAAGAAGGTGCAGATGTAGGCTTAAACGATATTATAGAAGACGAAGTTTCACACAAATGCGTTGATATTGTAAGTAAACAAGGTGTAAAAGCTAGTTTTCACAAAGGTGATGTTAGCAGAATAGATGATATAAACTCTGTGTTTGACTCTTTCTTGGATTCCCACAAGAAAATTGATGTACTTATAAACAATGCTATCTTTCCAGATCAACAAAGACCTTTTTTTGAAACTGATGAAAAGTATTGGGACAGAATGATGAATTTATCATTGAAAGGATATTTTTTTGCTTCTCAAAGGGCTGCTAAAGAGATGATTGATAACAATACTGGAGGAAGGATAATATGCCTTTCAAGTGTTCATTCATATGTGGCAATGCCAAATTGGACTGCATACGGAACAGCAAAGATGGCTCTAAGAAGAATGGTAAAAGGTATAGCTGCAGACTTAGCTGGTAAAAATATTACAGCAAACTGTATAGCTCCAGGAGCTATTTCAAACCGTTTACCAGATGATATTGAGGATGAATCAATTGATGGGCCTCCACATAAACCTGAAGATTTCAAGAGATTTATTCCTGCTGGAATCGGTGGTCTTCCAAGTGATATTGCTAATGCAGTTGTATACCTATCTTCACATCTAGGACAATATGTTAATGGAGAAACTTTACTAGTTGATGGAGGCATGATAGCCTCTCAAAAAATTCATGAATAAAAATAAATTAATTAATATAAGGAAGAAAGATGATTAAGATACCAATAGCAATAATTGGTGCTGGAGGGATGGGTGGAAGGCACTTAAGGGCTCTGGGGGCATTATATGAAAGTGGAATGGCAAATGTTGAATTGGTAGGTGTTTGTGATAAAAATGAAGGAAATGCAAATCATCTAGCGGATAATGCAAAAGAATTATTAGGGAAACGCCCTGCTGTGTTTAATTCACTGGAAAATATGAAAAAAGAAATGCCAGAAATTGAAGCTGTTGATATAACCACTGACTCTGGATCTCATCATCAAGTAGCAGAAGAAGCTTTTAATTTAGGTTACAACGTTCTTTGTGAAAAACCGCTAGCAATTACAATCAAAGGCAGTAATAAAGTTATAGAAGCTTGGAAAAAAAGTGGAAAAGTATTGAGTGTTGCAGAACAAGAAAGAAGAGACCCTATATGTAGATTGACCAAAGCATTATTAGAGGCTGATGTAATAGGAAATCCTTATAGCTTTCTTAATGGATCTGCCAGAGGTTCCAAAGACATAATTATTCTACCATGGAGACACCACAAAAATATGGGAGGGATTTTCGTTGATGCTGGAGTTCATATTGTAGATCAAATGATGTACTACTTAGGGGATATTGAAGAAGTATATGCTGTCTCAAAATTGTGGGAGAAAAAGAGATATAAAGGTGAAAAAATAGGAGTATCAAATTTTTATGAAAAATGGGCAAGCTCTGTGCCAAATGAAATAGAGGCTGACTCAGAAGATATGGTCATTTCTACTTTGAAGTTTAAAAATGGAGCTATCGGACAATGGACTTCTTTTTATGCAGCTCATGGAGAGATTACAGAATATGCAATGATTTATGGGAGTAAAGGTTCTATGACTCCTGCCAAGCAAAGGAGAGGTGACCCTCTGAGATTAAATCTTGATGGAATAGGAGAAATATCTGGAGATCAAGTTCTTGAACTTGTACCAAATTTTCATTTAGATGAACTTACATCACGTTTATTCAAATCAGAAAGATTAGGTTCATATAAAACGCCATTTGAAGATGTTGATAAATTTTTAGTAGCACTTGAATATTATGAATTGGGACAATGTATAACAGATGGCACAAAACCTGAGGTTGATGCCTATGTTGGAAGAAAAGATTTAGCTGTATGTAATGCAGCTCTTGAATCTTCAGTACTAGGTAGAACTGTGACCATTGAAGAAATTGAAAATGAAATTACTTCTGAATATGAATCAAGTATAAATGATTATTGGAAAATATAAGGAAAGAGAAATCAGATGAAAATAGCTAAAATTGAAACCTTTTTTGTTTCTAGGTTTTTGGTTGCAAGAGTTACTACTGAAGATGGATTACAAGGAATTGGAGAATCATGCTACTGGTCATATCCTAAAGCTGCTGAGGCTACTATTCATGGATTCAAGGATGCATTAATCGGAATGGAAGCGAATGATATTGAGCATATTTGGAGTTTTCTCTGGAGGTATAATTCTGCCTTTAGAGGAAACAGTATAGGCGGTGCAATAAGTGCTATTGATATGGCTCTATGGGATATAAAAGGTAAAAGACTTCAAGCTCCTGTTTGGGATCTTTTAGGAGGTAAAGTAAGACAGAAGATAAGAGCAATAGCGTTAGGTGTAGGTGGAAATACTCCAGCAGAATGTGCAGAAGGCGCTAAAAAAGCAATAGAGGACGGTTTTACAGCATTAAAATTTACTCCAATGCCTAATAATTGGGCAGAATTAACATATACCAAAATGATTGGGCTAGGGGTAGAAATGGTTGAAGCTGTTAGAGAAACTGTGGGATGGGATTTTGATATAGGAGTTGAGATTCATAGGAATATGCAACCTCATGAAGCGATAGCTTTTTGTGAAGAAGTAGCTAAATTCAGGCCATATTTTATAGAGGATCCAATAGTTCCTGATTCTGTAGTTGCAATGGGAGATGTTTCTTCAAAAATGAAACTACCATTAGCGGTTGGAGAAAGAAATATGGGTATTTGGGAATTTAGAGAGTATGCTCAGTTAGCAAAACCTGCTTTTTTCAAACCTGATATTGCTGTAGCTGGAGGAATAACAGGGGTAAAGAAAATAGCTACCATCGCTGAAGCAAATCACATAAAAATTTGCCCTCATAATTTTCAAGGGCCAATAGCAACTGCCGCTTGTGTTGCTCTTGGGATATCATCTCCTTCATGGGATCTTCAAGAATCTATACAGGAAGATAAACCACCAAGAAGAGATATGACAGATGAAATAATTAACATAGAAAATGGCTGGTATATACCTTCAGAAAAACCTGGGTTAGGTTTGAATTTCAATGAAAAATCTACTGCTATGCATCCATTTGATCCTGCAAATATACCTCCCCCAATTTCAACCGATGGAAGCGTAGGATTGAGATAATCTTCTAATTTGTGTAAATTGTTGTGAAAAGATCTCAAACATAATACTATAAATTTTATTCAAAAATATTTTATAGGATTTTTAAATATGAAAATAGATGAACTAAAAATTTACCATGTTGCGATGCCTTTAATAGATCCATGGATTACATCATACGGAGCAGACTATGAAATTCACTCTATATTGATAAATGCAATCAGTGGTGATTATGATGCATGGTCAGAAACTTGTGCATTAGAGCTACCTACTTATTCATATGAGAGTGCTAATTCAATTTTCTATAATATATCTGAAATATTTGGGAAAAAAATCATTGGAAACAATTATGAAAACTCTAAAAATCTAAATGATGACCTACAGTTATATAAAGGTAACCCTTTTGCAAAAGCAGGTTTAGATATTGCATGGTGGAATCTAAAAAGTGAAATATCTAATACTCCTCTCCACCAATTGATAGGTGGAACAAGGAAAGAAGTAGTAGCTGGAGCAGATTTTGGAGTTGAAAAAGATATTGATACTTTGTTAAGTAAAATTCAGTTAGCTGTGGATAAAAATACTCCAAGAATAAAATTAAAAATAAAAAAAGGTTGGGATAAAGAAGTTTTGGATGCAGTGAAGTCAGCATTTCCTAATTCTATTTTTCATGTAGATTGCAATGGTGGATACTCAATTAAGGATTTAGATTTTTTTAAATCTATTGATAAGCATGAATTAGCATTTATTGAGCAACCATTAAATTCTGATGACATAATTGACCATGCCAAATTATCAAAATTAATCGAAACACCTATTTGCTTAGATGAATCAATAAATAGTGTCGAAAGAGCAATTCAAGCAATAGAAATTGAAGCATGTAAGTATATAAATATAAAACCAGGTAGGGTTGGAGGAATTACAAATTCCTTAGAAATAAACAAATTGGCTGAAAATTCTGGAATTCCTGTTTGGGTTGGAGGGATGCTTGAAAGTGCATTAGGAGCAGGTGTATGTATTGCTTTAGCAACTTTAGAGAATTTTACATATCCAGGTGATTTATTCCCCTCAGAAAGATTCTATAATGATGATTTATCCAAACCAGAAAATAAATTTAATAGATCTTATATTTTTGAACCATTAGAAAAATTACCAAAACCGGATTCCAAACTTCTAAGACAATATACTGTAAAATCCGCTAAATTAAATTAATTACAGCAGTTACATCCTGAACTACAAGATTTATCTTTAGATGGAGGGACATCTAGAGCAGGATTATTATCAAAAAAACCAGAAGGTTTTATAGAAAACCCTATATACGCAACAGGCATTACAGGCCAGTCTTCTAATCTAGGAATATGGTTATGACCCATTGTGTACCAAACAACTATATCTTTATCCTTCAGGTCTCTTTTAGATTTTATCCATTTTGGAAGTCCATCTCCGCCAGCATGCTGTTGAGGATAATCTCCTGAAGCATAAATTTGATTTTTATCAAATGGTGTAACCCAAAGATGAGCATTCATGAAGCCTGCTCTTTTATTTACAACAGAATTTTTATGACTAAATGGAAGTAGATTTTCACCAGGTGAAATTTTATAACTAACAGGTTCTCCCATATAATTTTTCTTCGAATTGTTAGTTACTGTCCAGTATCTAGCTGCAAAAGGATCAATAATTCTTGCTCCATTTTCTTCATTTTGAATCAATGTTTTTTTTGTTGCAAAAGCATTTCCATGTTTATTCTCTTCACTCACAGGCTCAAGAATCGTATCAACCTCATAAACAGAATTTTCTTTTCCATCTACCATCATATCTAATCTAACGTTAAAAAAATGTTGATGATTATGAGCAACAACTTGTGGTGCAACTAAAGTTCCAAACTTTGGCTTTACATCAGGAGGAACTGCGGATGAGTTTACTATGCCAGTTAATTTAACTTCATATTCTATTCCGCCATCCTGATAAAAATACCAAAAAAATCCATACTCATAATTTCCCACAGTAACAATTGAAGAAATAACTAGTCTTCTAGACCTTCTAGTTTCAACCTCGCCTGTTCTTGTATCAGTATGTTTCCACAATATTCCGTAATCTTCTTCATGCATGCAAATAGCATTCTTGATCAAAGTTGCATCTCCTCTAATATCAAATAAATTTGCATCAAAATATCTTATTTCACCTAAACAGTCGCATCCGAGTTCTAAAGAGTTTGCACATTTACCTATACCTACCTCACCTGCATCAAAAACTTGTTTTTTATAATGATCATTAGAAGGGTCTCCATATGGTACTATCATTTCAGATAATGAAGCTCTATAAATTATTGGTCTCAATTTTCCTGAATCCTCATAACCTACTGTATGAATCACTAAACCTTCTCTTTTGGTAAAACCTATTCTCAAATTCCATTTTTGCCAGCTTACTTCGTTTCCATCAACCTTGAAACTTGGACCTTCAGGCTGAGTTATCTCAATTGGCTTCAAGTCAGTTCTGAAGTCACTAATATAATTTTGTGAATAATTTCCGTCATTTGGAGGTATTGAAACTTTACCAAAATCTTGTATTTCTAAAACTTCATTTTTATTTAAATCTAAAATTATAGAAAGCCCCTCAATTGGTCTCGCATATGCGTTATCTTTAGGCTCTCTTCTAAGCCAGCATCTACCTATTGCTAATCTTTTCCCTTCTTCATTTTTATTCCCAAAATTAGAGATAGGCCAAGGATCTATCATCAATAAATCTGAATTGTTAATACCTCTTTCTTTCAATGCATTGACTACTTTAGGATCTTTTTTCATCTTTGCTTCCCATTCATTGAAATCCATCTCTAAATCCCCAAAAATAAAGGCTGGTTGAACGTTAGGAATATGTTCACAATTAATAATTTTTTCGGTTGTTATATTTATTTCAATTTCGTAAATTTTTTCATCTTTAAAATTAAGTACTACAACAAATGCGTTTCTATCTATTGGATTGCCTTTCTTATAAGATAAAACAATTTCCTTACTTGGCTCAATAAGCATAATCGTTTCAAAAAGTAACTCTTTGCCTAGATTAGAAGCAGATTTAACAATGTGCGAAACTTTATTTATTTCTTCATAAGTTAAAGGATCTAATGGATGACTAATATTATTAGATTTCATTTCTTCTGATATATTTTTTGAAATATTCAAGAATCTCTCCTAATTTTGAAAATAATTTTTACTTATTATATTCATATGAAATATTTAATGAACAATTAGAAAATCATTTAAGTTATTTATACAAAAATAATACCGGTGTAATAAAGATTAAACATAAATGACAAATTAATTAAACAAATTTGTCATCTTTTCGTAAAAGATAAAAAATAAAGTTATTTTCAAGGGAAACTTTTTTAGATAGTAAAGTTAGTCTCTCAAAGTTCTCAGCTTCCTACCCTCTAGGGAGCTGAGGTAAAAAAATGTTAAAAGTAAACGAAAATCAATATCAAATATCATTTGAAAACAAATCTTTAGAATTAACACCTAAAGAATATGATGTTTTGAAACTTTTGATAAATAACTCATTCAAAGTGACAAGTAAATCAGAGATCATTTCAGAACTATGGTCAAAAGTTGAGTTGAATTCAAGAGTAGTTGATACCTACATTTCAAGAATACGAAAAAAGCTCAATAATCTAGGGCATCCAGGAATTAGAGTTCTAACTAAAAGAGGATATATATTAATTTCTTAGATATTAATTGAGACTATAGCAAAGACAACTACAATCATAATATATAATCCTACTAATGCTGCAGACCTTCTAGAATCTCTATGCATAATTTCATTTGAGTTTAAATATGTTTTTTTCATGGTTATTTCCTTTATTAGTTACCTAACATATTCATTAATATTTATTGCAAGATTTTTGCTAAAGTGTAAACTCTTTGTTTAATTTTTTTATCTGCAACATTATTGAAACATTAAAGTAAAAATCTGGAAACATAATTTTAACTTTATGGCAATAAACAAAAATTATTATCAAAACAAATAAAAAATTTAAGGAGAAGAAAATGGAATTTAATCCAATTGCTCTTGATATTGTATGGACGCTTTTTGCAACTGTACTTGTATTTTTAATGCAAGCAGGTTTTGCTTTGCTTGAAGCAGGTGCTACTAGAGCAAAAAACTCTATAAACATAATAATGAAAAATGTCATGGACATGTCCTTGGGATCTCTTGCCTTTTGGTTAGTAGGTTTTGGATTAATGTTTGGAACAAATAGTTCTGGATGGATTGGAACTGATAATTTCTTATTATCAAACATTGATCCAGCATCAGAAACAGGTTATTTTGATTTTGCCTTTTTCATTTTTCAAACTGTTTTTGCTGCTACTGCTGCTACTATTATTTCAGGAGCTGTAGCTGAAAGAACTAAATTCACAGCTTATCTAATATATGCTGTGGCTGTAACAGGATTTATATATCCAATATTTGGATCATGGGTATGGGGTGGCGGATGGCTTAATGATGTAGGACCAGGGTTCATAGATTTTGCAGGTTCAACTGTTGTACACAGTGTTGGTGGATGGGCTGCACTAGCTGGTGCTATTGTCGTAGGACCAAGATTAGGAAAATATGCTAAAGATAACACTCCAATAAGATTACCAGGTCATTCAGTAGTATTGATGGCTCTAGGAGTTTTTGTTCTGTGGTTTGGATGGTTTGGATTCAACGCAGGTTCTACAGTATCTGGAAATGATGGATCAATTGCTGTTATTTTCATTACTACGAATCTTGCTGCTGCTGCAGGTGCAGTGGGAGCAATGGCATTATCTTTCGCTATTTGGAAGAGATTTGACGTTTTCATGACTCTTAATGGAGTTATAGCTGGTTTAGTTGCTATAACTGCTGGTTGTGCAAATATGGGCCCAGGGATGGCATTAATCGTAGGATTGATTGGTGGTTTAGTAGTTGTTGGATCAGCAACTTTACTAGAATCCGTATTAAAAATTGATGATCCTGTAGGAGCAATAGCTGCTCACGGATTTACAGGAGCATGGGGTACACTTGCAGTAGGATTATTTGCTCAAGAAGAATATGGTGGAGTCAATGGATTGTTTTTTGGAGGAGGCGCAGGTCAATTAGGAGCTCAATTCGTTGGAGTAGCTGCAGCATTTCTTTTTGTTTTCACTGCATCTTTTATAGTATTCAAATTAATCGACTTGACAATTGGAATGCGTGTTACAGAAGAAGAAGAGAAAACAGGGTTAGATGTAACCGAGCATAGTGCTTCAGGTTACCCAGACTTTACAGAAGTAACTAAGGATTAAAAATCTGATTAATAAATCTTCTAGCCCTGTATTTTTCAGGGCTAGAAGGAAGGTTTTTTTATGTTGAGAATCTACGAAAATTTATTTCAAATTTCATACAAAAATAATTTATTGATATTAACTCCCAAAGAATATGAGGTTTTAAAAATATTAATAAAAAAATCTCATAAATTAATAAGCAAAGATGAGCTTAAGAAAGAAATATGGAATAATAAAATAACTAAATCAAGAGTTATTGATTCATGCATTTGTAGAATTAGAAAAAAATTAAAAAAATTAGGACATCCTGGTATATCAGTTCGATTTAAGAGAGGCTATAGGCTAATAAATTGAAAAATTTTCATTATAAAAAACTATAATAGACTTATAGATTATTTTCTAACACAATGTCAGATATTATAAATAAATTACATAGATATATGAGGATTGGATTAAATAGAAATGGGCAATTCCCCAGTGAAAATGAATTAATTGAGAAATTAGATTTAAGTATTGAAGATTTTAAGGAATTACTTATTGATGCTAAAGAATCTGGAAGAGATATTAGACCAGAAGCATTTGAACTAAATCAATACTCTAAAATTGACTTTTTCGAAATTGAGTTTGGAACTGAAGAAAAAGAACCATTTAGTTACAATGATTTTATATTTTATAGCACAGCCTTAAACGAGCTAATACTTAATTTAGATTTCAGTGATGACCAAAAAACAGAAAATATTTTAGAATTTGCTGGTACTATTGTGAATTTTCTTGAAATCTTAATTAAAAATATTATAAAACAAGAACAAATTTCAAATAGAAATAAAAATAATACTGAAGATAATTATGAAAAAGTAATGTCTGTATATGGTGAAAACACTTACATAAAAACACAAAGTAAAGAACTACAAATCAGAATAGATAAATTCTTGAATACTTTTAAAGGTATTTTTAACAAAATTGGAATTATCTACGAATCCTATGACTCACTAATTTCTGAACCATTTAATGAACAAAATATTATAGATGAATATATTGCTCTTGATTTCAATGAAATACAATCAATAATAAAGTTATATTTTGATGATCAATTAGTTTTTTGAGTATAAAGTCTGACTAAGAATTTATATGCACTTTAAGAGATTCTGAGTTTTTATCATAAGCCTTTTCAAAACCTAACTGGATATCCTTAGGTTCATATCTATGAGTAACTATTTCCTTGTAAGGATGATCTCCTGAAGATAAGATTTCTATTGCTAGCTTAAAGTCACTAATACCATTTATGTTTGCATAACATGTTGTATTTATAAAATTTATTTCTTTCATCATTGGCTGTAAAAAATCCATCTCAATCTTTTCACCAAATCTTCCCAGAATTAATACATTACTTACATTTCTAACAATATTTGCACTTTGTACTAATGATGCGTTATTAGTACCACCAACACTTTCAATAGCTATATCTACACCAATGCCATTTGTATTTTCTAAACAAGCATTTTCGAGATCACCTGGTTCAGCGCTAACAACTACATCTGCTCCCATCAATTTTGCAGCTTTTGCTTGATGGGGATATTTTGCGGAAGCAATTATCTTAGATGCTCCAAAAAATTTAGCGGAAGCAATTGCTCCTAATCCTATAGATGCTGAACCTACAACAGCTACAGTCATTCCAGTTTCGAATTTACAGTATCTAAGACCATGAACAGAAATTGCTAAAGGTTCGACAAGGGCTCCTTGGCTGTACGTCATTTCGTCAGAAATCCTATACATTCCAAAAGGTTTACGAGTTACGTACTCCCCAAATCCTCCTCCTGTATCTTTTGCAGGTTTTATACAATGTCTTGTATATCCAAAATTACAATAATAGCAATCCTGACAAGCTCTACCAGCACCGCCCATATCTATAGCTACCCTATCTCCTATATTTAGGTCTCCAGAATAATTTTTGGGTAAATCCTCAATTATTCCTGAAACCTCATGTCCTCCAGGAATCTCCTGAGGTAAATTTCCAGCTTTAGTAAAATGGGTCTTATTTTTTCTTTCAATAGTATTGTGCAAATCAGAGCCACAAATTCCTGAAGACATAACTTTAACTAATGCTTGATCATCAAATAATTCAGGCATTTTAGTTTTCTTAAAAACATATTTGCCCTGAGCCATATCTAATCCTGCATTCATGGTCGCTTTTGACATGTGATTATTCCTCTCTAGTAATAATGATTAATTTAATGAACAAATCCTACTTTCTGTCCTTTGAAATCAAGATTTATTACATTACTATCACAATTCTCACACCAAACCTGTAAACCTTTTTCAGTCCAGCCTATAGAAAAGCCTGTAATACCAACGTTTGAATTATCAATAACTCTTGATAGCGCATCAACTCTTTTTCCTTCTTCTTCTGAAATATCTCCACAATTTTTACATGTAAAATATTGAAGAATAAATAAACCTTTATTCGCATTTCTTATCATTAGTTCTTCAGCTCTTTTTGAATGATGTTCTGACTCGTTTTTTTTAGCTAAATTATCCAATTCATCTTGACTCATTATCAGCTCTCTTAAAATTTAATTTATTTACTAATCATTTAGTATAAAGACATTGTTAAAAATTATCAGTGAAATAGATTATTATCTTGAAATAATTTAGATTTTATAGATTACTTAAGAAAATTATTCTCTGATATTTAGATCAGAGATATTTTCAGCTCTTTTTAGCAACTTAAGGCTACTAGGACCTAAATTGGAGATATTTAATATTTTGCCTTGCTGTCTAAATTTTTCAGTAATTTTTGTCAAAGATTCAATTGAAGACTGATCCCACATCCAAGATTCTGAGCAATCTAAATTAATTATTTTTTCATCAAAATTTGACGGGTTTAAAATTTTATTAAACTTGTTTATTGATCCAAAAAATAAAGTACCTTTTAGCTTAAATTTTGTTTCTGTATCAGAAATTTTACTATCTACCTCAATATTTATAAAATTTGAAGATTTCCATGCGTATGTTAGAGCAGAGAAAATAACACCGACTATAACAGCAATAGCTAAGTCTTGCCAAACAGTCACGCTTGTTACAAGAATTATGACCAAGGCATCTTCCTTGGGAACATTTCTTATTATTTTGAAAGATGTCCAAGCAAAAGTTCCAATCACAACCATCATCATTATTCCAACTAATGCTGCAATAGGAATCATTTCAATCCATCTAGATAAAAATAATATAAAAGATAAAAGAGATATGGCAGCAACAATACCGGATAATCTACCTCTTCCTCCAGAAGATATATTTATCATTGATTGTCCGATCATAGCACAGCCTCCCATTGCTCCAAAAAAACCACATGTCAAGTTACTTAGACCTTGTCCTACACATTCTTTATTTGGCCTTCCTTTTGTCTCTGTAATTTCATCAATTAAAGTTAGAGTTAGAAGACTCTCTATTAGACCAATTCCAGCTAATGTTAGAGAAAAAGGAAGAACTATCCATAATGTTTCTAAGTTAATTGGTACACTAGGAATGCTAAATGTAGGTAAATTTCCAGATACAGATGCCAGATCTCCAACAGTTAATGTATCTATTTTGAAAAAAATTACGACTAAAGACAAAATAATTATAGAAATTAAAGGAGAGGGAATAATTTTGCCTATTTTTGGAATCTTTGGAATAAAAAATATTATACACATTGTTACTAATGTAAGGACTATCATGATAGATAATTGAGTATTTTCTAGCCATCCTCCGTTAAATAAGACACCTATTGCACTATGAGAGCCTTCAGAATGTGAAACATCATTATGGTTCTTAAATTGGCCGATTTGACTTAGGAAAATTACAATCGCCAACCCATTTACAAATCCCAACATTACTGTCGAAGGCACTATATGTATAAATTTCCCTAATTTTAACAAACCTGTAATTATTTGGATTATTCCTGTTAAAACTATCGCTGCAAATAAATATTGAACTCCATAAATTGCTACTAATGAAACCATAACCACTGCCATTGCACCTGTAGCTCCCGAAATCATGCCGCTTCTTCCGCCAAACAAAGAAGTTATAATTCCAACGAAAAATGCTGCATATAAACCAACTAAAGGTTCAACTCCTGCTACAAATGAAAATGCTATTGCTTCTGGAACAAGTGCTAATGCAACGGTCAAACCAGATAAAAAGTCTAATTTGGGATTATTAGTTATTTGATATTTTGCCAATAAGTTTAGTAGCATGATGGAAACTATATCAGTATGAATTAAACATTTTCTACAAAATATATAACGAGTTATAACGAGTATATTATAGAAAAAAATATAAATGATCACATATTATAATAGTTAATATGAAAATAAACTTAGTTGTAATTCTAGCTTTAATCTCAATCAGCTGTTCATCAAATGATCCGAATCATTCTACTAATATTGAAAAAAATTTATTACCTACTCAAACACCAGTATCTATAGATATTAAAGATTTAGAACCTAAGCTAATCACTCCTACAAATGTTTCAAAGCCTATAGAAACTGCGGAGCCAGTAGAAACTTCAGAGCCATCACTGAAAAATAGTTATGAAAGAAAAATTTTACCAACAATCAATCCTTCTGCAGAAAGAAAGAAAAAAACAACTTTTTACCCAACTGCTATTCCTACAATAACTCCTACTCCTACAATAACTCCTACTCCTACACCCACCTATCCAGCTAATGCTGTAGTATTTGAAAATTTAGAATTTGAATCCTATATCCAAGAAAGGATTAATAAGCAGTATATTACATTAGAAGATATATCTAAAATTAAAGAGATAAATATAGGAGGTCAAATTGGTCAAAAAAATTTAAATAATAAAATTAGTATGGAAAATATAAGAGATCTGAAATATTTTAAGAACCTTAAGAAATTAGTTATTAGAGAAGCAGGAATAAATGACATAGACGGCATAGAAGAACTGCAAAATTTAGAGCATTTAGACCTTACGGGAAATAATATTGAAAATATAGAAAGAATTTCTCTGTTACGAAATTTAGAACATCTCTACATGTATGATAATAAAATTTCAGACATTTGGGCATTTACACCACAAAAGAATCCCTACTTGAAACATTTATGGTTAGATGGCAATAATATACCATCACTTGCTCCATTCGTACCATCAATAAATGAATTCGCCGGACAATTAACTCACATTGGTATTAGTAGAAACCCAATTGTGTCAGAAAACTGGGATCAAGTATTTAATGAAAATGTTAGGACTCTTCAAATTGGCGGCCTAGAAATAGATAATAAGATACTAGAACAATTATTTTCTCAAAAACATGGGTTCCCAAGTTTAGGATATATAAATTTGGGAGGAAACAAAAAAGTCTATGATTTGAGCCCTTTATTAAGACTCGAATCATTGAAACAAGTATCTATAGAAGGATATTTAGAAGGATCAGCATTGGACTTACTAATGAGAGATGATGGGATAAAAGAATTAGAAGAGAATGGAGTTGATGTACTTAGGGTAAATTGGTAACTATGGCTACCAAAATTGCTGATTAAGATATACTAGTCAGTGTAACTGTTATATGAGTGCTATCAAATAGCAGTTATTTAATAAATGTCCTCAGTTTGATGATTTGAATGGGGGCATTTTTTTAATTCCTCTAATGATCTTTTGACTATTCCACAGTAACAGTTTTAGCTAAATTATCAGGCCTATCAGGATTTAATCCTAAGTTTCTTGAGGAATAAAATGCTAATTTTTGAAGAATGATAGTTGCAAGTATTGAAAAGGCATATTTATTTTTATTTTCAATTACAAAAAAATGATCTACTAAGTTTTTTAATTCATAATTTTGCTCATGAGAAATAACCACTAAATTTGAACCTCTAGAAAGAATTTCTCTTATAGAACCAATTGATTTTTTAATATCGTCTTCAGGTCCAATTATTGAAATTACTGTTGTACTAGAATCAAGTAACGCATTTGGACCATGTTTTAACTCTCCTTCAGTAAAAGCATTTGAATTTATCTTAGATATTTCTTGTAGTTTAAGTGCACCTTCTTTAGCAATAGGGAAATTTATACTTTTTCCTATAAAAAAAACTCTATCACTATTTGAAATTAATTTAGAAGAATTTTCAATTTTGCTATCAAATAAAGAGTAAATATCCAAAATAGTATTATCCAAACTTTGGTAATTATTTTTAAGTTTTTCTACTAAATTTAAATCACCATTTAAAATCCTAAGATGATCTATTGCCAAAGCACTCAAAGTAAGTAGTGTTGAAGAAAATGTTTTTGTGGCTGCCACTGACTTTTCTTTACCTGTATTTAATGGGATAACTATATCAGATTTAATAGATGCTTTTGAATTTTTTTCCTGAACAATAGATATTACGTTTACTCCCTGAGATTTACAATTTTTTATAGCTTCGAGAGTATCTGCTGTTTCGCCAGACTGAGAAATTGCAAATAAAGTTGTTTGCGCTGGATTAATAATCTTTTTATGCTTAAGCTCTGATGAAAATTCTGCTTTAGAATCTATACCTAAAATTTCTTCGTATATCAAAGAACCAAATAGAGCTGCATTATGAGAAGAACCCATTCCAGTAAAAATAATTTTTTTTGATTCAAGTAATATATTTTTATCTATTTCAGGGAAGGCTGTATTTTTATTATGTAAAATTCTAAAATTAATTAAATTTTTTAGAATTTCTTTTTGTTCAACTATTTCTTTTTCAATTAAAAAATTAAAATTAGTACTACTTTCTGAGTATAAATCAGATCTGTCAACAGATTCAAATGATAATTTTTTTGGAGTTATTTTTTCAGAGTTCATATCTGTAATTTCTATACATTGATTAGATATAGTTATGAGTTCATTTTTATTTGTTGAGTAAACTGAATCACAAATATTATTTAATGCATAAGCATCACTACTTAGAAAATAATTTGTACTACTTTTCCCTACTAACAAACCTCCTGAATCATCAGAACTAAAACCAAAAATCTTATTTGGGTAATTCTTATGCATTACTGCTACAGTGTTGATTCCTTCAATCAACTTAAAAATAGAAAATATTGCAGATGAAATATCTTTTGAGCATGGTATTTGTAATTCAATCAAATTTGCTATGACTTCTGAATCTGTTTGTGTTTTTAACTCAACACCCTTTCTACTCAATAATTTCTTTAGAAAATTATAATTTTCAACAATTCCATTATGAACTATCGAAAGATTATTAGAATATGATAAATGAGGGTGAGCATTAAGATTACTCACAGATCCATGAGTAGCCCATCTAGTATGGCCAATACCTGAAAAAAATTTTCTTTCAACCGATCTTATTTTTTTTCTTAGAATATTAACTGGATATTGAGAATCTGAAGTTTTTAAGATCTTGAAGTCTTCATCTAAGTCTTCTAAGCAAATACCAGCAGAATCATATCCTCTATATTCAAGTTTACTCAAGCCATCTATAATAAGCTCAGATACATCAGATTCACCTACTGAAGCAAAAATTCCACACAAACTATTTAGTCTCCTAATATTTTATTAAATTATACTTTGAATTACTGCTAACAGAAATATATAAAATATTTCAAAATCGTCGAATTCAAGAAGTTTTTTCAGAAAACTTAATAATAAATCTATAAGGAATAATTAGTAGAAAGATTATAGAATTTGATATATTACAAACTAAAAAATGGCTAATGAATAATTATTCAAAAATTATTATAAGATTCCAGGAAAAAAAAACTCCAAAAATTAATAGTAAAAGAAAGTTTAAAATAATTGTTTACGAAGAATTTATGGAGTTAGATTTTTCTAAAATAAAAGACGATTCAGAAAAAATTATTAAGATTGATAAAATAAGCGGTAATGTTCTAGAAGCCTCTTTAAATACTTGGAGAAAACTTTATTCAAAAAAAATATTAAGATTTATTGAAGATAAAAAATATACATCTGTATTCTCCAGAAAAATACTTCATGATTATTATAAAACTTTAAATTTGTTATATGAAAATATGGGAAATGAACTAATCAAAAATGAAATGATTAGTTATTATGAGCCAACTAAAAAAAGATTTTTCAAAGGAAAATTTTTAAATTCAATTACTCAAAAGAATCAAACTTTATTTTGGTAAAAATAGATATTTTAATTATTTAGTAAGCCAGTAAAAACAACATAATAAGTAAAACAATGACCATGACAGGAATATCAATAAATTCACTCTGTCGCCAGATAGGTTGAGACAAATCTTTTTTTCTTCTTATAATAATTGTGATTGATGGAGTAAAAATTGACCAGAACCATATTCTAGTAAACCACCCTACTGGTTTGTTAAGTTCGAGCAACTGACTGTAAGTATTAGAATTAAAAAAAATAATATCAAGCAATGTACAAAAAGTAAGTGATATCAATGCAAATAAAAACCAATAGTATAATTGAGACCTTGAAGCTAATGCTTTAGTATTTGCATAATTCTTAAATCCATCTTTGATTGCTGATATAAATTCCATCTTATTTCTCCTTCGATTAATTAAATAATAATCGAGTTTAAATTATTTCATTATTTCTAAATAAAAAATTCATAAAAAACACATAATTGGTTCTTATCATTAGATTAACAAAAAAAAAATAATTATGATAAAAACTATTTCAAATTTCTTAAGTTCAATTGTTTCATCTCACTTATCTTTCTATGAAAAATATACAGTAGATCATGATTTTTTTGAACCTTATCTCTGGCTTGAATAATATTTGATTTGGCTACGGACTTCAAATATTACTGTTTTAAGGTTGGAACTTTATAACTAACATACCAAAAACTAAATACTCCGGCAAAAATTATTATTACTCTTAATAAAACACTTGGTACATAAATCGGTGAAAATGGAATTATTGCTAATGTAACGAAAATAATCTTCATAGATAGAGCAAAGAACTTTATTTTTTTTGGTATACCTTTTCCTTCTCTAATATTTTTTATATGCTTCCCAAAAACCCTATTATTTACTAGCCAGTTGTATAATTTATCTGAAGATCTTATGTAACAAGCTGCTGCTAAAATCATAAATGGTGTAGTAGGAAGTCCGGGAACTAAAACCCCTATTGCTCCGATAGAAACAAATATACTCCCTAAAGTTATAAAAATTATTCTTATCAGTAAATATTTACTCTTTTTGTGTTTCGATTTATTTTCTGTCATAAAAATGTATAAATTTTTATTAAATTTTCAAATCTTAAATAAAAAGGTGCTATTACTTACAAGTTCCGTATATAAACAATAGCACTCTGTCTAGTATATCAGCTTCAATCAAATGAACTTATAAGATAACCTAAATAAAAATGTGCTATTACTTTCTAGTTATTTCCCTAGCAATAAGGAAACTGCAAAATTAGTAAACAATAGCACTCTATTTATTATATCAGCATCAATCTATTATTCTTCTATCTACTAGACAAGTTTCTTTAGTCTTAATTAATGATTACGACTTCAATTCGACAAATATCAGCATGCTAATATTTTGAATGAGTATCTAATGCACACTAATGAATCACAACTCCATCAAAAAAAATATTAGAATATGGTTATGAAAATATATGAAGAAGAAGCAATTAGAACTGCTTTACATTGGAATCAAGAAGGCTTTAATAAAAGAAACAAGAAGATCTCAGTAGATCTTTTAAACTTTCCTCATATTAGAATTGCAAACAAGAATATTACAATACATAATTCTCCTGAAGAATTTTTGAAAAATTGGGATCGTGGTCAAGAAAATTTAGATAAACAAGGATGGGATCATACTGACACATTAAGTATAAAACCAGTTCAATCAGATAAAAATAAAGTTCATCTTCTACTTCATCAATCAAGGATAAATAAAAAAGGTTTAGCATATCTTGACTTTCAAACTTTATGGATAGTTACAAAAATTAATAATAAATGGGGGATTCAATTCAGGTCATCATTCTTGATTCCACCTAATGAAATATCAAAGTTATAGAAAATAAATAAATATTGAAAGCCTATTTTCAAACTCAAAGGGAAGTTTTAACTAACCTACCATTGAACAAACATGGGCATACTTAGACTCAAGTAGTGGTAATCCTTTAGAGACTAATTATACGAATGGTACTAATCCTGAGATAAAACTTAAGCAAACAGCCGATAGAATAAAGGAATTTGATAATCAATATGGATTATATTTCATGGTGAATAATCTAACGTTGAATAAGTCTAATAAACCCTTGAAGCTACAAGCATACAGTCGCAATGGAGATAACAAAACGTCTCCTCGAAAGACCTACAAATTAAGTTGAGTTTATCAAACTGAAGTGCGTCAGATTGGAGGGGGTATTAAAATACCCCTATAAACAAAAAAATATATAAAAAAATAAAGGACAAGACAGACAGTTCTTTTCTGGACAGATAAGAGATATCATTCAACAATGTTGAGTTGTTATAATCTAGGCATAGCTAAACCTTATACAGAAAAAGAATTAGAGAGTTTTTCAAA
>PAOY01000017.1 GCA_002710135.1 Dehalococcoidia bacterium
CTGAAGAAACTACATCAGAAACAACTGAAGAAACTACATCAGAAACAACTGAAGAAACTACATCAGAAACAACTGAAGAAACTACATCAGAAATATCTGAAGAATCAACAGAAAAAAAGTCTGAAGACTCTTAAATTCCTTAAAAGCTTTATCAAAAGAAAATCATTCTCATGTCTAATGAAAATAACACACAATTATTTGAGGATTCCAATATAGAAGATTCTTTTCAACTTGGTAGAAGAAGCATTACCTCAAATAAAGGGAAGTCTAGATTTGAACTTTTAGCAGATAATAAAAATAAGTCTTTTATTTTCAGACCCTTTTTTTACTTAGGCTTTTCTGTGTTTATATTTTTATTTCTAATTTTGGCTTTTTTCTATTCAGTGACGTATATTATTCCTCCTATGAAGGACGCAATAAAAGTAGGAGATGTTACTTATACAAGAGGAGACGTTGTTGATTTTATAAGATTTAACCAAAGAATCACTGAAGATCTTGGAATGGAATTTGAGATAGGAAATTCTCTATTCGAAGCATTAAGGGTTATTTTGGAAGGTGAACTTGCATATCAAGTTGCTCCAAGGTATGGAATCTCAGTTACTTCAGAAGAAGTTGACAGAAGAGTAGAAGTTTTGATGGGATTTATTTCTGAGGATAATTCAAGCTCAAAAGAATATATATCAAATGTTAATGAATCGTATAGGCAATTTTTGAATAAAACTGGACTTTCAGATGATGAGTATAAAAACTATATAAAACGCACAATTTTCAGAGAAAAATTAAGAAATTTTGTTGCAAGAGATATGTCGCGTATTCAACCTCATGTAGAGCTTTATGAAATAGTTTTTGAGTCACCAGATGTCTCAACTATAAATACTATTGAAAGAAAATTAACCATGGGTTCATCTATAGAAAATATAGCATTAGAATACTCTGAAGATAAAGAAGTTCTAAGAACTGGTGGAAATATTGGATGGATGCCACGTGGTGTTGATGAAAAAATTGATAGATTAATTTACTTCGATCAAGGTAAAGAATTGCAGCCTACACCAAATACTTTTATCCCTACCCCTTATAAGAATGCAGAAGAAAAAGTATTTGTATTTTACTATATAAATAATTTTTCTGAGGCTAGAGAAATAGAAGATAAATACTTCGAAAAACTAGCCGATACTGAATTTGAAACTTTCATAAATTCCTTCAATGAAGAATTTAATTTATGGATGGATATTGATAGTGATATTTATAATTGGATTAATACAAAAGTATTGCTAGCTTCTAACTCAGAATTTTTAGATCTTGAAACTGAAGAAACTAAGCAAGATATTTATCAGCCTCCATCACAATAAAATAATATATACTAATATTATTCTTTTATTATGAAGCTTATGACTAAAAGTTTATTTAATCACTATAAAAAATTTTTACCCATTACTCCTGAAACTCCAGAAGTCACACTTGGCGAGGGTTTTACCCCTTTGGTTAAATCAATTAATCTTTCTACCAAATATAAATGTGATATGTATTTTAAGCTAGAAGGATGTAATCCATCATCATCTTTTAAAGATAGAGGGATGTTTATGGCAGTATCTAAAGCTATTGAAAAAAATAAAAATAAAATAATTTGTGCTTCTACTGGAAACACCTCAGCTTCTGCTGCAGCTTATGGTGCTAAATATAACCTAGATACTATAGTTATAATTCCTTCAGGGAAAATAGCATTGGGAAAGCTATTGCAAGCAATGGCATATGGAGCAAAGATCATATCAATTAAGGGTAATTTTGATCAAGCTTTAAATGCAGTCAGAGATATATCAGACTCATTAAATTTAGAGATAGTAAATTCCATAAATCCGTTTAGACTAGAAGGTCAAATGACGGGAGCTTTTGAAATTGTAGATGAGTTGAAATCTAGCCCAGATTTTCAATTTATGCCTGTTGGTAATGCAGGAAATATTAGTTCATATTTTAAAGGGTATAATATTTACAAATCTGAGAACAAAATATTAGATATTCCAAGATTAATGGGTGTTCAAGCTGAATATTCAGCTCCTATGGTAGACAATAAAATTATAAAATCTCCTAAAACAATTGCAAGTGCTATAAGAATTGGTAATCCTGCAAGTTCTGAGCTGGCTAAAGAAGCAATTCTTAAGACTAACGGGCAATTCTTAAAAGTTTCTGATAAAGAAATTCTTGATGCTCAATCAATATTAGCCAAAGAAGAAGGAATCTTTTGTGAACCAGCTTCTGCCGCTTCTCTCGCGGGATTCTTAAAGTATAAAGACACAAATAATGATTATATTAACAAAAAAATAGTTTTTATTTTAACAGGTAATGGACTAAAAGATCCTGAGGTGGCTCAAAAAAATCTCAAATCAGAAATAATTAACACTTCTTCGAAAATAGAAGATATATCTAATGCTATAATTTCAGGAAAATCTAGTAACTTTTTTAAGAGATTTTTTTAATGGAGAAAATTATTGAGTAAAATAAATTTATATAAAACCTGGAATGATTTCGAAGTATCTTGTTCAGATAAATCTCCATATGATTTAAGAATTTGGAAAGAAGTTTGGTTGAGGCATTTTTCTGAAGATTATAATTTTGAATATATAAGTAACTCTAATTTTTTTGTACCGCTAAAATATAGAGATTTTGAAGCAAGTATTATAGGAGATAAGGATATAGTTGACTATAATAATATTCTTTATATTGAAAATGAAAGAAAAGACTTTTTAGATTTAATTGATCAGGTTTTTGAATTAGATATAAATAGATTTACCCTGTATTCTATTTCTGAAAATTCCCCAACATTTAATTTACTAAGAAACGAAAATATACTTTCTGATTACTGTGTTGATTATGCTCAAGAAGATGTATCTCCATACTTAACATTACCCAAATCATGGGATGAATATATGTCATATTTGCCCAAAAAAAAGAGGCATGAATTAAGAAGGAAAATAAGAAGACTAGAAGAGAATTCAGATTTCTTATCTGGCGACTTAATCTCACTTGATGATAAAGATGAAATATTAGAAGAATTTTTAAGACTCCATAAGATTAGTTCAGATGAGAAAAGAATATTTATGACAAATAAAATGGAATTATTTTTTAAGGATTTAATTGAAGAAATGTTAAAAGAAAAATCACTTAAGTATTCTTACTTAAAGATAAATAATCAAACTGTTGCTTGCTCTATATCTTTTATGGATCAAAAAAATAGATTTTTGTATAATTCAGGATTTGATCCTTCATATAATAATTTTTCTTCTGGTTTATTAAATCATGCATTTGCAATTAAGAGATCCATTCAAGAAGGATTGAAAACATTTGATTTTATGCGCGGAAACGAAAGATATAAATATGACTTAGGTGGTGTAGACAAAAATATTTATACCTTTCAAATTTCAAAAAATGAATAAAGTTTTTACTATTGTTTCAATTCATTCCTGTCCGGGACAAAAGATAGGAATTGGAAATTCAGGCGGTCTTAATATCTATGTCGCTAATATTATTAACTTTTTATTAAAAAAAGATCATAAAGTTTTTTTAATAAGTAAGATTCACGAAAATTGTGACTTTAAGCCCAAGAATAAAAATTTCAATCTAATTCATATTGATATTAATATCAATAATTCTTTTCTTGAGAATATAGTAGAAGAAACTGATGTATTGATTAGTAATTATTACACCTCAGGAAAATTTTCAAAAAAATATTTTAATAAAGAGAAACTAATAAAAATTAATATATCTCATACCTTGGAATATCTGAAAAAAGTCCATGATAGTACTTATAAGCTTGATCTAGAAAGAATAGAAATAGAAAAATCTAATTTTAATTTTTTTGATTACATATTGTCTTTTTCAAATCTTGAAAAAGAAACATTGATAAAAAAATATTCAGTCTCTAAAGAAAAAATAATAGACTCAACTCCAGGTTTTAATAGAAAATATTTTTATGATGATAAAACAATATCTTCAACTAAAATACCAAACCTTAAAAATGATGAAAAATTAATTCTTTTTGTTGGTAGGAATGACTACTTGAAAGGTTTAGATATAGTAATAGATAGCTTTAAAAAAGTTTCAAGCTATGATAAATCAATAAGTCTTGGAATTGTTGGAGGAGATCTTGGTTCCTCAAAACAGGAAGAATTAGTGAAAAAACTAATAAATGAGAGATCTTTGGGGAAAATTTATTGGTTTGGATCTATAGCGCAAAATAAATTACGAGAATATTACAAATTTTCGAGCTTAGTAATAATTCCATCTAGATCTGAAACATTTGGTATTGTTTGCCTTGAAGCGTTATCGACCGAAACTCCTGTAATAGTATCTAAAACAGGTAGGATGGAAGATTTTGTAAATCATATGAGGAATGGAATTGTACTTGAAAGCATATCACCTGAGGAACTCTCAAAAAATATCATCATGTTTTTTGAAAAAATTAATGATTTTGTTTTTACTGAAAATGATCACAAAAAACTAAGTAAATTTGACTGGCAAAATGTTTTAGAAGACTTATATAAAAAAATTAGTTTGTAATTACGTACCAATCAAGTTTACTATATTTCTTAAATCCTAAATCACTGTAGATTTTTTTTGCAGGTTCATTTTGATTATCTACTTCTAAGTATATTACTTCGCAGTTATTAATAATTAAGTTATTAATTGAAGAAATAATTAATGGTTTAGCTAATCCTCTGTTTCTAAATTTTTTCTTTATTCCGCACATTGAGAGTCTTCCTTCATTATTTTCTTCATTTAGTTGTGTCCACGCATATCCTGACCATTCATCATTACTTTTTGTAATTTCAAAATAAGAATTGATACCTCTTTTTTCTAAATTTTGTAACTCCTTCTTAAATTCAAGTAGATCGTTTGCCTCATAACCATATTGATCTGCGAAACAATCGTTTTGAATTGAGAGGAGATCTTTGTAGTATTGTTTATAATTTTTTAGTTTCAAAATGGAATCTTCATCATTTGAATTGAATAAATTTCCTATTTCTAATTTCATGAAATTATATGTTCTTAAATATGTTAGAAAAGAAATTTTATTCATTTCTTTTCTAGTGTGATTTCTTATTCCTATTTCTAAATTATTTGATCCAGAAAATTCCTTTATTATAGTCAAATTATTTTTCAATTTTCCTACATCTTTAGTCATAACAACAGATCTATTTATTGAATTTTCATTCTTGATAAGGATATAGTTCTGGATTTCTTCGTTATGTATCTCAATCAGAAATCTAAATTTTTTATTATTTAGAATATCAATAAACTCTTTTTCAAAATTTTTTTTATTTTTAGAAAAGTCTAAAAATCCGTGATTAGGTAATTTATAAAAGTAATTATAAATTTTTGAAATTTGATTTTTATTGATGTCTTTGATTTTAATTATTTCCATAAAAAAAGGAGTTTAATAGCTATTTAGTCTATATAGTTATATAATAGAAATCAACACGATGAATAGGAGTAGTAGTTAGTTATTTTTTCTAGAGAGTTGATGTTTGCTGAAAATCAACATTAATAACTAATGAACTCGCCTAGGAGTGGTTTCTCTGAAAAGTTAAGAGAAAACGTAGATCTACGATATAGATAAAAGAAGTGGCATAATTTATATGCAATAAAGGTGGTACCGCGGGGTTATCTCGTCCTTATTATTAAGGGCGATTTTTTTTTTGTATAGATGGAGAAAAAAATGAAAGAAAATTTAATAAAAGGTAGTGAAATAGTATGCAAGGCTCTTATAAATGAGGGCGTCGATACGGTCTTTGGTATACCAGGTGGAGCAATATTACCACTTTACGGGACATTAAATAAATTTCCTGAATTGAAGCACATTCTTACAAGGCATGAACAAGGTGCTTGTCATGCTGCTGATGGTTATTCAAGAACTACAGGTAAGGTTGGAGTTGCGTTTGCAACTTCAGGTCCTGGAGCAACTAACCTTATAACTGGTTTGGCTACTGCAATGATGGATTCAGTTCCTTTAGTAGCAATAACTGGACAAGTAGGTAGACCTGCAATTGGAACAGATGCGTTTCAAGAAACAGATATAACGGGTGCTACTTTGCCTGTAACAAAGCATAATTATTTGGTCATGAAAGCTTCCGATATAGGTTCAGTTATGCATGAAGCTTTTCATATTGCTAGAACTGGAAGGCCTGGACCTGTTTTAATAGATATTCCTAAAGATGTATTTGATGAGTTAGCAGAATATGACTTTTCAAAAGATTCTAAAATAGATTTACCTGGTTATAATCCTTACTTAAAAATTGATCAAAATCAGATTGAAAAAGCTGTAGATCTAATTAATGAAGCTAAAAAACCTATTATATTAGCAGGTCATGGAGTTATAATTTCAAAGGCTCAAAATAAGCTTTTAGAAATAGCTGAAAAAGCACAAATTCCTGTAGTTACAACTTTACTGGGTATTTCAGCTTTTCCTGAAGATCACATCCTATCAACCGGGTTCCCTGGAATGCACGGTATGGCATATGCATCAATTGCACTTGATGAGGCAGACTTAATTATTGCTATTGGTTCTAGATTTGATGATCGAATAGTAGGAAATGCAAAAAGATTTGGAAAAAATTCAAAGAAGATTCACATAGATATAGATCCTGCAGAAATCAATAAAACTATTAGTATAGAAGCCCCAATTTTAGGTGACATAAACGAAGTGTTGGGATTATTGAATCCTAAGGTTGATTCTAAAACTCACCCTCAATGGTTGAAAGAAGTAGAGCATTTTAAGTCTGAACATCCATCCTTGATGATTCCTGAATCTGAAACATTACTTGGACAACAAGTGATAAAGACTCTCTCTGATCTTACTGACGGTAATGCGGTAGTATGTACAGGTGTTGGACAGCATCAGATGTGGGCTGCTCAGCACTATACTTTTAATAAAGATAGTGTTTGGCTTTCTTCTGGAGGTTTAGGCACTATGGGGTATGAAATTCCGAGTGCTATAGGAGCACAAATTGGAGCTCCTGATAAGACTGTATGGTCTATCTGTGGAGATGGAGGATTTCAAATGACAATAGGAGAATTGGCAACTGTTGCTGAGAATAACCTCCCAATTAAATATGCAATCCTAAATAACAATCATTTAGGAATGATTACTCAATGGCAAGATATGTTTTATAACGGTCAAAATATGCATGAAACATACACTGGTAATCCTGATTTTGTAAAACTTGCTGAAGCTTATGGAATTAAAGGTATTAGAGTAGATAATCAAAATGACCTAGAAAAAGCAATAAATGAAGCTAATAATCATAAAGGACCTGTTGTTGTTGATTTTGTGATTGAAAAAGTAGATTACGTTTTCCCTATGATTCCTGCAGGTGGAAGTGTTGATCAGCTTATTGAGGAGGAAAAAAAGTAAATGAGCAATGGAATTCATAGAAGAACAATTGTAGCTCTTGTACATGATAAACCAGGGGTTCTTGCTCGTATTTCGGGTCTTTTTAGAAGGCGTGGTGTCAATATTGAAAGTTTAGCTGTAGGGCACTCAGAACAAAAAGGATTTTCACGAATGACTTTTGTTGTAGGTGGCGCTGAAAATTCAGTTAAAAATATTTCTTCTCAACTTAATAAGATTATTGATATTGTTGATGCTTCTGATATAAGCGAAAAAAATATTGTTTGGAGAGAATTAGCACTTATAAAAGTTAAGTGCAATCAATCTCAAAGAGTAGAAATTTTAGAATTATCTAAGGTTTTTAGAGTTAATGTAGTAGATGTTGGAATAAACAACATTACTTTTGAACTAGCTGGTGGTAAGTCAAAAATCGATTCTTTCGTCGAATTACTGGATCAGTTTGGCGTTATGGAAGTTATGAGAACAGGTAGAATAGCTACATTGAGAGGTGCTACTAAAATTGGAATAAATGATGGGGAGTTTGGTGAATCTAATAGTTCAGATATTTATATAGCTGATAAAGATGCATCAGGCTCAGTATAAAAAAAAAGAAAGAAGGAGAAAAATGGCAAAGTTATATTATGATAAAGATATTGATGATCAGGTACTAAGGGACAAAACTATTTCTGTTATAGGATACGGTTCTCAAGGACATGCTCATGCTCAAAATCTTAAGGACTCAGGTTTTAATGTGATTATTGGTTTGTATGAAGGCTCTAAGTCCAAAGAACAAGCTGAACATGATGGTTTTGAGGTTTTTAGTATTTCTGATGCCGTTAAGAAGTCCCAATTGATAAGCTTGTGCATACCCGACCCTTCAATGAAAAAAGTATATAACGAAGATATTAAAGATAACTTAGATGAAAATGATATTTTACTTTTTGCACATGGATTTGCAATATTATATGAGGAAGTAAAACCACCCGAAAATGTGGATGTGATAATGATTGCTCCAAAAGCTCCAGGTCACAGAGTTAGAGCTGTTTTTGAAAGAGATTTAGGTGTTCCTTGTCTTATAGCTGTAGATAAAGACTTTTCTGGTAAAGCTCACGAAATTGGATTGGCTTATGGAAAAGGTATTGGAGGTGGAAGAGCAGGAATTTTAGAGACAACTTTTAAAGAGGAAACAGAAACGGACCTTTTCGGTGAACAGGCTGTATTATGTGGAGGTGTTACTGCTTTGATAAAAGCTGGATTTGAAGTCTTAACCGAAGCTGGTTACCAGCCAGAATCTGCTTATTTTGAAGTTTTACATGAGCTTAAACTAATTGTAGATTTGATTTATCAAGGTGGACTAGAGGGCATGAGATACTCAGTTTCTACGACTGCAGAATATGGTGATTATACTGTAGGGCCTAGAATAATTGATGATTCAGTAAAGCAAGAAATGAAAAAAGTTTTGGATGATATTCAGAGTGGAAGATTTGCAAGAGAATGGATTGCTGAAAATGATGAAGGCCTTCATAAATATGATGATCTAAGAGAAGCAGATTTATCTCATCCAGTAGAGAAAATTGGTAAAGAATTAAGAGCAATGATGCCATGGTTGGAATCTACTACATAAAGAGGCAAAATTAATGATAGAAAAGAACCAAACAGATAAACTTATAGTTTTTGATACAACGCTTAGGGATGGAGAGCAATCTGCAGGAGCTTCTCTTACTGCTCAAGATAAGTTTAGAATAGCTTCACAGTTACAAAAACTAAACGTAGATATTATCGAGGCTGGGTTCGCAGCGAGTTCTCCTGGAGATTTTGCAGCAGTTAGAAAAATTGCTCTTGAAATAGAAGGACCAACTATTGCTACCCTAGCAAGAGCTGTTCCTTCTGATATTGATTCAGCAATTGATTGCCTAAAGGGTGCACCAAAACCTAGGATTCACACATTTTTATCAGTTTCTGATATCCATTTGCTTCACCAAATGAAGAAGGATAGAGAGTCTATAATGTCAATGGCAGTAGATGCAGTTAAAAGAGCCAGAGATTCTGTTCAGGATGTAGAATTTTCTCCCATGGATGCATCTAGGTCAGATCCTGATTATTTATATATGATGCTTGAGAAAGCTATTGATGCTGGTGCAACAACAGTCAACATCCCTGATACTGTTGGTTATACTAATCCTAAAGAATTTGGAGATTTGATTTCTGGTGTTTTTAAAAACGTAACTAATATTAATAGGGCTATTGTGAGTGTTCATTGTCATAATGATCTAGGAATGGCAGTTGCTAATAGTCTATCTGCAATAGAAAATGGTGCTAGACAAATTGAAGGGTGTATCAATGGTTTAGGTGAAAGAGCTGGTAATGCAGCTCTTGAAGAAGTTATAATGGCTGTTAAGACTAGGCAAGATCATTATGGAGTTGAGACAGATATTAATACACCAGAAATTGGTCCTTCAAGTAGGCTAATTTCAAATATATTTGGATTCCCTATCCAATTCAATAAAGCTATAACTGGTCAGAATGCTTTCAGGCATTCATCAGGAATACATCAAGATGCATTTTTAAAAGAAAGGACAACTTTTGAAATTATGCATCCTGAAGAAGTTGGTTGGAAAGGTGATGCAATTGTACTTAGTAAACTTTCAGGTAGAGCTGGTTTGAAATCAAGGCTAGAACATTTAGGCTTTAAACTTAGTGATGATGAATTGCTAGATGTGTTTAATAATTTTAAAAATTTAGCAGATCAAAAAAGAGAAATTACAGATAAAGATCTAGAGTCTCTAATGAGTGAGTTTCATAGAGAACTTGATACTACTGAAAATTTCAAAGTAATAGATCTAGATGTTATTTGTGGGAATAAAAGAGATCCTATTGCTAATATAACTTTGGAATTACCAAGTGGTAAAACAGTGAAAAGTTCTAAAACAGGAACTGGTCCTGTTGATGCTGTTTGCAATACTATAGATGATTTAACTAAAATGGATGTAAATCTTACTGAATATTCTGTTTCTTCAGTCACTGAAGGCATAGATGCATTGGGAGAAGTTACAATAAGAATTGAAAAAGATGGTACGATTTACACTGGTCAAGGTTCTGATACGGATATAATACTTGCAAGTGCAAAAGCGTATGTAAATGCAATTAATAGATATCTTATAATTAAATCTGTTAATTGATTATAGAAATAGAAATATAAGAGATTTAAGAGGAGAGTTAAATGTCTAATAATCTAACAATGTTTGAAAAAATTTGGCAAAAACATATTGTTGCTGAACCTAAAGATCAACCAGAAATTTTATATATTGATCTTCATTTAGTTCATGAGGTTACTTCACCACAAGCATTTGAGAGCCTAAGACTAAACAATAGAAAAGTTCGAAGGCCAGAACTTACAATTGCAACTGTTGACCATAATATTACAACTGATGATACTAGAACTGAAGTTATAAAAGATGAAATTGCTAGAAAACAAGTTGAAACAATCAGAGAAAATTGTAAATCAAATGACATAACTTTATTTGATGTATGGGATAAAGAACAAGGAATTGTTCATGTTATTGGACCAGAACAAGGTTATACTCAACCTGGTATGACTATAGTATGTGGAGATTCTCATACGTCAACTCATGGTGCTTTTGGGGCATTAGCTTTTGGTATAGGAACTTCTGAGGTAGAGCACGTTTTAGCTACCCAAACATTACGTCAAAGAAAACCGAAAACTATGAAAGTTGAATTTAAGGGAACTCTTTCAAAAGGTGTCACTGCAAAAGATATGGTCTTAAAACTTATTGGTCAAATAGGAACAGCAGGTGGTACTGGATATGTAATGGAATACACCGGAGAAGCAATAAGAAATCTAAATATGGAAGGTCGAATGACAATTTGTAATATGTCAATTGAAGGAGGAGCAAGAGCTGGTATGATTGCACCTGATCAAACTACATTTGAATGGATGAATGGCAGAAATAAAGTCCCCAAGGGTTCTGAATGGGATAAAGCAATATTAGAATGGGAGAAACTTCGTACTGATAAGGATGCTAAATTTGACTCATATGTTGAAGTTGATTGTGATGATTTAGAGCCATTTGTTTCATGGGGGACAAATCCTTCTCAAGTTCTTCCTGTTTCTGCAAAAATACCATCACCTGAAGATTTTGAAATCTCTCTAGATTCCCAGTCTTGTGCAAACGCTTTGGAATACATGGGATTGAAACCAGGAACTAGAATTGAAGATATTCATTTGGACAGAGTTTTCATTGGATCTTGTACAAATGCTAGAATTACAGATTTAAGAAATGCAGCCAAAATTATTGAAGGTAAAAAGGTAAATTCAAACGTTAGGGCTCAGGTAATGCCTGGGTCTACTTTAACAAAAATTCAGGCTGAAAAAGAAGGATTAGATGAAATTTTTAAATCATCTGGTTTTGAGTGGAGAGAATCAGGTTGTTCTATGTGTCTTGGTATGAATCCCGATATAATTGCTCCAGGGGAAAGATGCGCATCTACTTCAAATAGAAATTTTGAAGGTAGGCAAGGAAAAGGTGGAAGAACGCATTTAGTAAGTCCTGAAATGGCAGCAGCTGCAGCTATTGAGGGTCACTTTGTTGATGTTCGAAACTGGTAGGATAATATCATTTGTCTAAAGAAAAACAAAAAAAATTTGCTAAACCTAAATCATTTTCTAATTATTCAGATTCAAAAAGTGATCCTCTTCAAAAAACTAGTTTGTTATCTAAAATATTTGGAAATCAAAAAAAATTGGATGATGCTAGAAAAACTTTTTTTACAGCATATAAATTCGAATCAAATATTAAGCCACTAAGAATAATTACACTTTTGCTATTATTTTCCGTTATTTTAGGTATCGGAATGTTCTACATAGAAAGAAATAATGAAAGAGAATATAAAAATTGGAAATATCAAGGAATTTCATCAATCCCGCCATCAAATATCTCAAATTTTGATGAAGTCATTGAATTTTCTAAAATTGAAAAATTGTCTGAATGTGATTCTTGGGATCCAAATAAGATACTTGAAGGTAAATGTGATAAGTCTATTTCCTATGTGAAGCAAATGAATGAAACTCAATCTAGGTCTCAAATTTTATATATAATTCAGTTTTTGGTAATGTTTTTACTTTTTTTCCCTCTTGGCACTTTTTTTCATAGGTCACTAAGAAATATCAAGACTCTAAGATATCAAACATCTACGTCACCTGAAAAATCAATTGTATGGATATATTTTTCCGTTTTTTTATATTTTTTGGCAATTTTTACTTCTAAATTTATTTCTAAAGATTTTAATATTTCTTTTTCAATTGTTTCATTAGCTTTTATATTTTTGACTTATAGGCTTTATAAGTCTTTTAGTGAAATATACCAAGGGAGCTTACTAGAAAAATCTAGTAGTTTATTATCAACATTTACAATTAAATTTAAGATATGGTTCATAAGCTATCTTTCTATATTATTTTTTAATCCTTCTATGATAACTAGGTTTTGGGCATATGAAACAAAGGATATCGATGACCTAATTAATGCAACAAAATTTATGAACTATTCTTCAATAGTGATTATAATATTTTGTTTTATTTCTATTGTACTTGTGGCAGAAATATATAAATTACAAGAAATTAAAAATATTAAATTTGGATCTATTACTGTAGATCCTTTAGAATAGATATAGGAGAAAATTATGGAAAAGTTTATTGAGCACACAGGTCTTGTAGCACCATTAGATAGGGTAAATGTAGATACAGATCAAATTATACCTAAGCAGTTTCTAAAGAGAATTGAACGAACTGGATTTGGGAAATTTGCTTTTTATGATTGGAGATATTTGGAGGATGGTGTGCCTAATCCTGAATTTATATTAAATGACCCTAAGTTTAATGGAGCATCAATTTTGGTAACGGGTCCAAATTTTGGCTCAGGTTCCAGTAGAGAACATGCTCCATGGGCCCTTTCTGAGTATGGTTTTAAAGTTATCATATCAACAAGCTTTGCCGATATATTTAGAAATAATTGTATGCAAAATGGTATTGTTACAGTTGTACTTTCTAGTAAAGAAATGGATAAACTAATGACAAATGCTATGCGAATCCCAAACTATAAATTAAGCGTTAATTTAGAGACTCAAAGTTTAAGTGATAACTTAGATTTTTCAGCAGAATTTGAATTTGATCCTTTTAGAAAAGACTCAATACTAAAAGGCTTAGATGATATAGGTATAACTCTTCAGCATGAAGAAGAAATTTCTAAATATGAGTCAAAAAATTAAAAAAATCTTATTAAATTCAAAATTCATCTAAATATTGATAGAATAGAAGTTAGTGAAAAATTTTCGGAGGTAATATGGAAGCAAGAGTTTGTGTTTTAGCAGGTGACGGTGTAGGAAAAGAAGTTACTACAGAATCTATGAAAGTCTTAGAGGCTATCTGTAGAAAATTTGATCATAATTTTGAATTTATACATGCATTAGTTGGTGGAGCAGCAATAGATAAATTCAATAATCCACTACCTCCAGAGTCAATGAATTTAGCTTTGGGTTCAGATGCTATATTATTTGGAGCTGTAGGAGGCCCTAAATGGGATAATCCAAGTGCTGATGTTAGACCTGAAGATGCTATTCTCGCATTAAGAAAAAGATTAGGTTTATATGCAAACATGAGACCAGTTAAGGTGTATCCTGAACTTCTACACTCAAGCCCACTAAAGGCAGAATATCTTGATGGAGTTGATTTTGTTATTGTAAGAGAATTAACTGGTGGTTTGTATTTTGGGAGACCCAAAAGAAGAAGTGCTAGTACTAGAGGAAGAAGAGCTGTAGATACGTTAGCTTATTCAGAAAAAGAAATAGCAAGAGTTGTTAGAGTTGCTTTTGAACTCGCTAAATCTAGAAGAAAAAGGTTACATTCACTAGATAAAATGAATGTTCTTGAAACTGGAAGATTATGGAGAGAAATAGCAAATGAGGTGGCAAGAGATTATCCTGAAGTAGAGTTGATTCATATGCTAGCAGATAACGCTGCAATGAAAATTATCACAAACCCTTCTGAATTTGATGTTATTGTTGCAGAAAATAGTATAGGAGATATCCTTTCAGATGAGGCTTCTGTAATAACCGGGTCAATGGGAATGCTACCTTCAGCAAGTCTAGCATCCTCTCCTCCCCCACCAGGAAAAAGAAGAGGTAGAAGGGGAAGGCCTGCTCTGTATGAGCCAATACATGGATCTGCTCCTGATATTGCAGGACACAACGTTGCAAATCCAGTTGCTTCATTTTTATCTGCTGCCTTAATGTTAAGATGGTCTTTTGGTCTTCATGAAGAAGCTGATGAAATTGAATTAGCTATAAATAAAATAATCTCAGAAGGATACAGGACTGTTGATATTGCTGGGGAGGAAGATCACAAACTCTCAACTAGTCAAATGGGTGATTTAGTAGCAGGGATTATTTCAAGCGGCCCCAAATAAAGATATGCTAAATCCTAAAGATTTTTTACCTGACCTTAATTCATCTTTCGAATCGAAAGTTTTGGATAGAGATGTAGAAATTTATAGAGATAAGTGGGGTATACCTCACATATCTGCAAAGAATGAAAAAGATCTCTTTTTTGCGCAAGGCTTTTCTACAGCTCAAGATAGACTTTTTCAAATGGATTTAGACAGATTAAGATGTCTTGGAAGGTCCTCAGAATATTTAGGTAATAAAGCTATTGCTAATGATAAGTTGAACTTAAAGAGAGACTTTCAAAAAGTTGCAAAATCAGATTTGAAAAATGCATCACAAGATGCCAAAAACATGATTTCATGGTTCACAAAAGGTGTAAATTTTTATATAAATGAAACATCTGTATTCCCTATTGAATATGATCTTCTAGGTAAAAAGCCGGATAAATGGGAAGACTGGCATTCGGTATTGATTTATAAGATTAGAAATGCGGCAGAAGGATCATTTAATGGTAAGCTTTTTTACTCCCAACTTTCAAATGAGATAGGTGCTGAAAAGGCAGCAAAACTTATTCCTGGATACTTTCCTGGTGCATTATTAACTCTTCCTCCTGGAAGTACTTACTCGGGACCATTAAAAAATGCTGTTGATGAATTATCTGAAGCTGCGGAAAATTTTAAGGCCATAGGAGCAATAGATGGTGAATCCAATGGATGGTCAATATCAGGAGAAAAATCTGATTCAGGTTATCCTCTAGTTGGAGGGGATTCTCATAGAACATTAGATACACCTAATGTCTACTATCAAGTGCATTTGAAATGTGAAACATTTGAGGGAATGGGACATACAATTCCTGGTTATCCAGGTTTCATGCACTTTTCTCATAATAACAATGTGGCTTGGGGTATGACTCATGGTGGTGCTGACACACAAGATTTATTTATTGAAAAATTAAGATATCATGATGATAAAATTCAGCACTTATACAATAATGAATGGATTGAGACAGAGTCTTTTAATGCAGAAATTTTTCCAAGAGATGAAGAAAAAATTCAAATAAAAGTAGTCAAAACCTTAAATGGAAATGTAATTTATGGTGATCCAAGCGATGATTATGTCATATCATTGTCTGATCCAGGAGGTTTAGATGAAGGAACTCATTGGATAGATTCAGCTTATGAAGCTATGAAATCAGAGTCTGCAGATGATTTAGAAAAAGCCTTTGATAAATGGACAGATAGGACTAATAATTATCCATATGCAGATATAAACAAAAATTTTGGATATAAGTTTGCAGGTGCTGTTCCTGTTCGAGACAAACAGCATGAGTGGGGAATAGCAAAAGGATGGGAACAGAAGTATATAGTAGATAAAGAAATTCCAAGAGATGAATTACCTAGATCAAGGAATCCTCAAGAAGGATGGGTAGTTACTTGTAACCAACAAGTAGTAGATTATGATTATTCTTATTTTATGTCTATTGCATTTGCTCCTGAATATCGAGCTAAAGTTTTAGCTAATTATTTGGAAGAAAACCCAAAAAATCTTAAAATTGAAAATATGCTAGAAATGCATAATCAAAAATTTTCTATTCCTGCAGAAAAAATCATTTCTTATTTTAAAGGTCTAAAATTTTCAGATCTTTCCTTATCAAAAATAGAAAAAGAAGCAATTGATTTGCTATTTAGTTGGGATTTTATAATGGATAAAGATAGCCTGCCTGCAACCATATATACCGTTACTAAAGAAAAAATAATCGAAGAAATTATAAATAATAATTTTGGAAATCTTGCAGAAGAAACTATTAAGTGGAAAAATTATGGAGCCGTTTCTCATGTAAGAAGATTTTTAGTTCCTTTAATTAACGAGCATATTGGAAATGATGAAAGTTTCTTATTAAAAAAAGAAGATAAATGGAAAGACTTACTAATGATTTCTTTCAAACAGGCCGTTATCTTTTTGAAAGAAAGATTTGGAGAAGACTTAAATAAATGGAAATGGGGAAATCTTCATCAAACCAACCATCAACATCCATTAAGTTCACTATTTGAAGATTATAAACATATATTGAACCCTAAAAAGGTTTCTGCTAGCGGAGATGGAGATACTCCTTTAGCAGGTTCTTATGACAAAAACTTTAATGTAGTAGCAGCTTCTGTTAACAGATATGCTCATGACCCAAGTAATTGGGATAATAGTAGATGGATTGTACCGTTAGGTTCATCAGGAAATCCTGGTTCTGAAAATTATTTTGACCAATTGGATCTATGGGCTAATGGAGAAACTATCCCACAAACATGGAATTGGGATACAATCAAAAAATTTAAAAAGCAGATAATAAAAAAAGTTTAGATAAAGTTTCCAAAATCTCTCTTTGAATTATTTTCAATATATGTCAAATTTTCTTCTATAATTTCTGTCCCTAATCCAGGTAGATCACTTATCTGAATATAGCTATCCTCAACAATAGGATGATTTTTGGTGATTTTTTTTGAAAATTCTTCTACATGAACCATATATTCATAAATTATAAAGTTATTTATTACGGATGAAACACTCAATGCAGCCGATGCTCCAACTCCTGTAGAATTCCATCCATGAGGAGAAACACCGATGGAAAATGTTTCGGCCATTGAGGCTATTAGTATCAATTCTAATATTCCCCCAGTATTACAAATATCTGGATTTATAATATCTACAGATCTATTTTTACATACATCTTTAAACATATTTCTTGAGTACAAGGCTTCACCCGTGACAATAGGAATAGTTGTAATATTCTTGACTTCTTTTATTCCGTCTAAATTTTCAGAAATACATGGTTCCTCGATCCAAAAGGGTTTATACTTTTCAATTGATTTAGTGAAAATTTGTGCTTTAGAAACTGATAATCTTCTATGAACTTCAATTAATATATCAATTTCAGGACCTACTGTTTCTCTTACGACTTCTACTCTTTTTGAAGCTTCAAACAAGATTTCATTCTCAGGCCAATCTTCCCAAGGACCTGTGAAAGGATCAAATTTTAATGCTTTGAATCCTCTATTGTTTACCATTTCCAATGCATTCTTGGATAAATCTTCTTCTTCTAAACTTGTAGCCCATCCATTAGCATATACTTTGATTTTTTCCCTTATTTTACCCCCAAGTAAATTATAAACTGGTTGTTCATAATATTTACCTATGATGTCCCACATTGCAATTTCTATACCACTTACAGCACACCAAAAATCCATTGATGGTCTTTTATTTGAAAAATCTCTCTGAGCTCCTAATATAAAATTTCGAATATTTAATGGATTATAATCAATAAGATATTTTTTTATCTTTTCGACATGAGATGTAATTTGAGTATCCCTATCAGATTGTGAGTAGCATTCTCCCCATCCAGTTATACCAATATCTGTATCTATTTTTACAAAAATTAAATTTTTCCCAAAAAACTTTATTGATTCTGAAAAACTTTCATCTAGGCCATCCATACCTGGATTAGTAATAAATATTTCTACGTTTGTTATTTTCATTTCAATTCTCCAATTTTAATTAAATTGAACTTCTACATTTCCTATTTTTTCAAGATTTACTTTTATCTTTTCACCTTTATTTATCCAATGAGTTTGTACTATAGATCCTAGAGTAATTAAGTCTCCTGCTTTTGGGAAATTATTTTTACTAAAATTAAAATCTAAAAACCATCTTAAAGCATTCAAAGGATCATCTAATATATCTGACCCCTTTCCATTTCCTATAATGTTATTATTTACTGACATCCACCCTTTGATTTCTCCAAGACTTTTTATTGATTCCATCTTAATTCCTTCTCCAAAAACAATTGAAGATGCAAAAAAATCATCAGCAATTAGAATGGATGTTGATTCTTTAGAAAAGTCAGGCCATCTGTCATCTACTATTTCTATCGATGGAACAATTCTATCAATAATTTTTTCAAGACTTTGATTTTGATTTAAATCGAATTCTTTTGATAAAATTATAGCTATTTCACACTCTACTCCAGGCCTAATGAATTCATTAAAGTTTATATTTGTGTCACCTTCATAAATATTTTTTTTCATAACTCTTCCAAGGCATGGTGAATTTATATTGAGATATTCTTGCATAACTTTACTCGTACATCCTATTTTCCAAGCATTAAAATCTTCAAATTTAGAATAGTGAGAATAAATTTCATCTTGAATAAAGTAACCATCTGAAATACTTAGATTCTTTTTTTCTTTATCTGAAATTTTTATTTTTTGCTTATTTTGTCTGAAATTGATAATGCTTTTAGAAATATTGTTCATAAAAAAATAATTTATACTGTAATTATGAAAATAATAATACCAAGAATCATAATATCAAAGCTTATAGAACACTCATTAATCGAAGATCCGAAAGAATGCTGTGGATATTTGATGGGTAAAGAAAATGAAGTTAAGAAAATTTTTAAGGCTAAAAATATACATAAAAACCCTGTAACTAGATATTCCCTTAATCCATTAGATCAAATTTCTGCTGAGCAGTATGCTGATGAGAATAAACTAGATATTCTTGCTATTTATCATTCTCATACACTTTCTCAGGCTTACCCATCTCCAACAGATATTTCGAATGCTATAGAATCTGGATGGATAGATCCTATTTATGTACTGGTTTCACTTGTAGAAAAAACTAGACCTATTATAAGGGCTTTTAATATCTCAGAAAACCAATCAGTTGAAGAGGTAATAATTGAGCATGACGGTGAGGCCTATATCAGCCCTACAGAGAATTCTTGATTAAAAACCACTCAATTGAATCAGATAAAGCTAGCCAACTAGCTTCAATTATATTAGATGATGCTCCAACTGTAGTCCAGACATCTTTATCATCAGATGATTCTATAATAACTCTAACAACTGCTCCTGTGCCAGTTCCTTCTTCAACAACCCTTACTATGTAATCAGTTAGCCTTATTTTATTAATTTCTGGAAAAGTATCAATAAGACCTTTTCGGGTTGCTTTATCGAGGGCATCCACAGGTCCATTACCTTCGGCGGCAGTATGTATTGTTTTATTTTTAGTTTTTATTTTTATAGTTGCCTCAGAAAGCATTGGGTGTTCATTATCATTATTTCTCCAGCCAGTACCTAAAGAACCTCTTCTTTTATTCTCAATAATTACCATAAAATCTACAAGCTCAAACTTAGCTTCATAATTAGGTAAATTTCTGTAAATAAGCAAATCTAGAGAAGATCCTGCAAGCTCATATGCATAGCCCGTCGATTCTTTATCTTTAATTATTTTTATTATTTTTTCTGCATCACTGTTGTCTAGAATTTTTTCAAGTCCTAATCTCTCAATTCTAGTCATAACACTTTTTTTACCAGAAAGTTCTGATATAGATATTGATGACTCATTTCCTACATCTGTTGGCTCAATATGCTGAAATGATTGAGGATCAATTAGATAGCCAGCTGCATGCATACCTCCCTTATGAGTAAAAGCATTTTTCCCTACATAAGGCTGAAAAGGGAAGGGACGTTTATTCGCTACTTCTGAAACAAAATTTGAAACATTAGTTAATTGACTTAAGTTATCTTCACTCAATAAGGTTTTTTTATTCATTTTTAAGTTTAAATTAGCTATTACACTAATCAAGTTGGCATTTCCTGTTCTTTCTCCATATCCATTGATACATCCTTGAACTTGAAAAATTCCAGCTTCAACGGCAGATAATGTAGATGCAACTGCAGTATCAGTGTCATTATGTGTATGGATTCCAAATAAATTTTCTTGATTAAATTCATTAAGAATTTTTTTAGTAATTTCATATATTTCGCTTGGTAACGTCCCTCCATTTGTATCGCATAGGATTACCCTTGTAGCTCCAGCGTTTATTGCTGTTCTCAAGCATAATATAGAATATTCAGGATTATCCTTAAATCCATCAAAAAAATGTTCAGCATCGAAAAATACCTCTTTATTATTTTTTTTCAGATATTGAACTGAATCCGCTATCATATTTATGTTTTCTTCTAAGGAAGTTTTTATTATTCTTTCAGTTTGATATGCACTAGCTTTTCCAACTATAGTCACATACTCAGTATCTGCGGATAGGATAGCTTTTATAAATGGATCATTTTCTACTTTTGAGCTTGGCTTTCTTGTTTGCCCGAAAGAGACGATTTTTGAAGTTTTCAGCTTTATATTCTTAATTCTTCTAAAATACTCTTCATCCTTTGGATTTGAACCTGCAAATCCACCTTCAATAAAATCAACTCCCAGATCATCTAGCTTTTTAGTTATGAGTATTTTTTCTTCTAATGAAAGATTAATTCCACTCTGCTGTGTCCCGTCCCGAAGAGTTGTGTCATAAATTTCAATTTTTTGTTTTTTGCTCATTCAGATCTAAAGTTTTTTTTACTATCAACTCTAATATATCTATTATTTATTGAATAATCTAATTATTATTTACTTAAAATAAAAAAATTTTTTTAGAATATTTTGGAAGATAAAGAAAAATACTTAAATTTTGGTGAATGCCTAAGCCTTGTACCAAGAACTTTTGGCAAACCTGGAAAAAGAACTTTTTCTATTGAAATTGAATGTAAAGACAATTTTATTAACTTATGGTTGGAAAAAGAGCAACTAGCATTAATATCTCAAAATATAGTCAAATATAAATCCTTTACTCAATCTGAAGACTTAATTGAGCCTCAAAATCAAGAAATGAAAAATTATAAAATGATAGATTTTGCTCTAGAATTTATAGAACCTTCGAACAGTTTTGATTTTTATTTTGTTGGAGTTGATGATGATGATAAAGGAGTAGCTGCAACTTTTTCATACGAGAATAAGTATGCTCAATCTTTTGCAAAAAATAGTCTAAAGATAATATCTCAAGGAAGACCTATCTGTTCACTTTGCTCAAATCCAATTAATCAAGAAGGTCATTTTTGTATAAAGTTAAACGGGCATATAGAGAATATAAAAATTGTGTGATTCAGATATAGAAGAGAAATTAACTAATTTCTCTGTGAAATCTATAAGAGAAATTAGAAATGGTACCAACAAAGTTTTTTTATGTGAAATGTTTGGGAATCATGAAGAAAAAATATTAGCTGTATATAAACCTATAAAGGGAGAAAGGCCTTTAAGTGATTTTTTTACTGGGAATTTATCATTAAGAGAACTTGCTTCATACGAAATTTCAAAGTTTTTTGGATGGCCAAATTTGCCACCATTAGTAATCAGAGATGGTCCCTTTGGAATTGGAAGCTTTCAAAAATTTATTGATCATGATCCTAAAAATAATTACTTTAACTTATTTAATGATCATCAAGAAAAATTGAAATTAGTCATTATATTTGATTCGATTATTCTTAATACTGATAGAAAAGCAGGTTCTATTATTTTAGATTCTCAAAATAAAATTTGGGCTATTGATCAAGCATTAACATTTAATCCTTATACAAGACTCAGAACAGTCATGTTTGAGTATAATCAAATGAAGATTTCAGAAGATATAATCTCACAAATAAAGTTTTTGATTCAACAACTTGAAGACAAAGGAGATATTTATATTACTTTGTCTGAACTATTATCTAAAGAAGAAATTGATAGTTTGATTGAGAGAACAAAATCAATTCAAAGAAAACAAAAAATACCTTCGCTAGATCCTTACTATAATGTTCCTTACCCTTTGATATAGCCTTACCTAAGAAATAAGTACTTTTTTAGTCTTCTAATTATATTTGTCCTTTGTCGACCATTTGGCTTAGTGTTTTTTAAGATAAACTCTTCTATTTCTTTGTTTGAAGCAAAGAATTTTCCTCTCCATTCTTTCAATCTTTTAAGGTCGTAAAATCCTCTGTCAAAGTATTTTTCCCATGGATTGACATCTTCCCAAGTGTTTTTTTTCATATTTCCAAAAAAGATACTTTTTTTTGATTCTTTTATCAAAATCCATGCTGCTGCAAAATCCCAACAAAAAGCGTATCCAGAAAGTGATAATTGTGCATTACCATTTGCAACTAGTGCAATCTCTGCGGCTGCAGACCCAAGGTTTCTTAATTCTCCAGAATTTTTATAAAATTCGTTTTTTATAACATAAGATAAATTAAAATATGTTGGGGCAAATGAAAGAATCCCAGGAACTGGAAAACTTTGAAGTTTTTGAGTATTTATTTGAGTAAAATTTGATTTGACTCCTTTGTCTTTAAGTGCATAAATTATGGAATTTTTTTCCCATGGTAATCCAACTGCTCCTGCTATAATTTCACCTTCAAACATAACTGCGATAGATACACAAAAAAAAGGAATTTGATTTATGAAGTTCTTAGTTCCATCTATTGGGTCAATAATCCATAAATAACTTGAATTTACTCTTTCTTGTACACTACCCTCTTCCCCTAAAATTGCGTGATTAGGAAAATTTGACTTGATTTTATTTGCTATTAACTCCTGAGAATTTAAGTCTATTTGAGTTACAGGATTGTCTCCAATTACATCATTTTTATCTTGAATATTAAATATTCCTTTTGAAGATTCTCTAATAAGATTTAATGATTCTTCTACACATTCAAGCAATGTGTTTTCTATTTTGCTTTCTAATTTTTTATCCATCATTTATATATATTACTAGTATATTCTTTATAATAGTTAAATATAAAACCCTAATTTTTAAGAGGAAATTTTGTTTAAGTTATTTCAAAAAAATAATTTTCTAGATGAATTGTGGAAAAATTTTCAAATACTTTTTAATTTGAATTCTCAAAAAAATGCATCCATAGAAATTTTAAGTAAATCGGGTATTCTAATATCTACTCATAACAATAATGAATTTACTAATAATATTAAAATAAACGTTCAAAAAATTCTAAATGAAGGCGATGCCTCAACTGAAACAATAGTTGATTTAGTTGAAGATAGTTCTGATATGCATTGGCTCACGTTAGAGGATAATAATATTTTTGATTTATTGTCATCATGTTACACAGCTATAAATGCCTTGAACTCCAATGGTTCACTCCCAAACATATTAGCACTAGTAATTAAGCTTGAGTATATTAATTTTGACTCTCAAAAATCTATAGTAAATTTAATTTATAGAACAGATATGAAAACCTTTTATCCATTCATACCTTTATCTAAAAACCCAAAATCTAGAGATAGTGATTTGGAAAATAGCTTTGCTAAATTTCTAAGAAAAAATAATGTAAAGATAGAAAGTTCAACAAAAAGTTGGTTAGGAGTTTGGGGTATTCCATTTTGAAAATAGCATTGATAGGAGATTCTGAAAACATTTTTTCAGAAAAAATAAAAAGTGTTTTTCAAGAAGATATTGAATTTGTATATGAATCAAATGATCATTTTGAAGGCTTGATTATTGTTTCTGATAATCTTGATACTGATCAAAAAAAAATCATACTTAAATCAAATGAACTTAAAATTCCAATTATTGGTATTGATGATGGATTTGATGCATTAAATTTATTTTTTGGAGGAAACAAAAGTATTAAAACTGAAGATAACGCTACACAACTTTTCCTGAGTCCAGGTGCTAAACTTTCTCACATAGTTGGAGGATCTGGTTGGGTAAAATGCAATTTTAAATTGACTTCTACAATTTATGGTAAAGATTTATCAGAATCTTTTTTTTCATCAATAATTTCAGATAAAGGAGAAATTATTGGATTTGAAAAAGCTGGCAATGATTGGCAGTTTGGAATAAAATTTGATATTTTTTCTCAAGATATACCAAGAGGATTTGAAAATATTATTAATGTTTTTTTAGACAAATGTAGTGACTTTGTAAAATAAACCTTTTTTTAATATCCTCGCGCGCTTGCGCGCGCGCGTGGGAAACTATAACTTATATAAATATATTAATAACTTGAGGTAAATATGGTTGCTGATAATTTAGGTGACATCCGAGATGTAAATATTCAAGATGAGATGAAAAGTTCATATTTGGACTATGCTATGAGTGTTATAGTTTCCAGAGCTCTTCCAGATGTAAGAGATGGGCTTAAGCCAGTTCAAAGAAGGGTCCTCTACGCAATGCATGATCAAGGCATGCGGCCAGGATCTTCATATAAAAAGAGCGCTCGATTAGTTGGTGAAGTATTAGGTAAATATCATCCTCATGGAGATAGTTCAGTTTATGCTGCACAAGTAAGAATGGCTCAGCCTTTTTCAATGAGATATACATTAGTTGATGGACAAGGAAACTACGGTAGTGTTGATGGTGATCCTGCTGCAGCTATGAGATATACAGAATGTAAACTTTCCCCCATAACAGAATCCTTGCTAGGTGATATAGAAAAAGATACAGTTGATTGGGTTGATAACTTTGACCAATCACTAAAAGAGCCATCAGTTTTGCCTGCTATTATGCCAAATTTATTAGTCAATGGTGCATCAGGTATTGCTGTTGGTATGGCAACTAATATTCCTCCTCATAACTTAAGTGAAATATGTGATGGAATTGCTATGGTGATAGATGAACCTCAGGCAAATGTGGATGATCTTATGAAAGTTGTTAAGGGTCCCGATTTTCCAACTGGTGCTGAAATTTGGGGTTTATCAGGAATAAGGGAAGCTTTTGCAACTGGTAGAGGAAGAGTGGTTGTCCAGGCAAAGCATATGATAGAGGATGTAAACAAACAAGATAGGCAAAGACTTGTTTTTTCTGAGATCCCATATCAAGTTAATAAAGCTTCATTGATAATGAAGATAGCAGAAATGATAAAGACAAAAAAACTGGAAGGCGTTTCAGAAGTTAGGGATGAATCAGATAGAAAAGGAATGAGAATAGTTCTTGAATTAAGAAGAGGAGCTTCTTCTAGCTTGATTCTAAACAATCTTTACAAACAAACTCAACTTAGATCTTCTTTTTCCGTGAATATGATAGCTCTTGTAGATGGAACACCTCAGATACTAAATCTAAAACAAACAATTAATCATTACATTTCTTTTAGAGAAGAAGTTATTAGAAGAAGAGCTGAGTATGACCTAAGAAGAGCAAAGGCTAGATTACATGTTCTAGAAGGTTTGAGAATTGCTATACAAAACCTTGATAGAGTAATTGAACTGATTAGAGCGTCAGAGGATGTTGAAGCTGCAAGAAATTCATTGATGACAGAATTTGATTTGACTGAAATTCAGTCTCAGGCAATCTTAGATATGCAACTAAGAAGGCTCGCTGCTCTTGAAATAGAAAAAATTGAAAACGAATTTAAGGAACTAACTGAAACTGTTGAAGATTTGGAAGATTTGCTCTCAAATCAATCAAGAATATTAAATGTAATTAAAACAGAAACTCTTCAGTTAAAAAGAAAATATGGAGAAGACAGAAGAACTCTTATAAATGAAGCAGACTTGAGAGAATGGAAAAGAGAAGATATGGAGCCAAGTCTTGATGTTGTGATAACTCTTTCCAAAGGTGGTTATGTAAAAAGAATCTTAGAAACTACTTATCGTGCGCAACATAGAGGAGGTAAAGGGAAAATTGGTCAAAAAATGACTAAAGATGGTGATGTTGTTCCATATTTACAGGTTGCAAATACTCACGATACTTTACTCTTTTTTACTGATAAAGGAAGAGTTTTTAGATTAAGGGTATTTGAATTGCCTGCTGATCAATCTAGAACTTCTAGAGGAACCCCTGTTTCTAACATAATAAACTTAGGCCCAAATGAAAAAGTTACTGCAATGTTGACTGTTTCAAGTTTACTTGAAGATACATACTTACTAATGGTTACAAAAGCTGGAAAAGTTAAAAGAATGCATTTGCCATTACTTAGAAATATAAATAGAGCAGGTTTGAATACCTTTAAACTTTCTAAAGATGATGAGCTTGTTGCAGTTTCAATAGCAGATCCTGACGAAGACTTAGCAATAATTACTAGAGAAGGAATGTCAATAAGATTCCCGTCTTCACAAGTGAGACCTACTCAAAGAGGTGCAGGAGGAGTGAGAGGAATTAAGATGAAAACAGCTCAAGATGTTGTTGTTTATAGTGGAGTAGTGAATGATGAAGGACTTTTATTAATTATTGGAAGAAGAGGAATAGGTAAACTTAGTGAATTCAGGCATTATAGAGTTCAAAATAGAGGAGGATCTGGAATTCTTACTCTTAAGGTTACTGATAAGACAGGGAAAGTTGCAGGAGGAGCTGTAGTTACAGAAGAAGTAATCAATGCTGCAAAACAAATTAAAGATGAAAATAAAGGAAAGACAAAAGGAAAAGAAGAAGGCTTTTTATTCTTATTGACAGATAAAGCTCAAATAATCCGAACAAACTTAGGAGAGATTAGAAAAACTGGTAGAGTAGCCCAGGGAGTGACTATAGTTAAGCCAAATCAAGGTGATGCCATAAGCGGACTTTTCATAAATTTTGTCCAAGATAAAAGAAAAGTAAGAAAAACTGTCAGTATTGAAGAATTAGAAAACACTGAAGAATTAGAAAACACTGAAGAATTAGAAAACACTGAAGAATTAGAAAACACTGAAGAA
>PAOY01000018.1 GCA_002710135.1 Dehalococcoidia bacterium
TTATTTGTTGGGGATTACTCATATTTTGCTTCCCCTTGCATTTCATGCAATACGCTTCCATATTTCCTCCGGTTCATGAACCTTAGTTTTATTTGGATAAGTACTTTATATACTATCTAGATCAAAAATACCATATTTATTGTCTCCCTATTTACTCTAAAAATAAGTTTGAATACTTTTTTTATTGAAATAAAGAAAAATAAACTGATTTAATTTAAATTATTAAAATATAATTTATACTGGAATAAACAAATATTTATTTAAATTGAAAAATACTGAATCTGTACTTAAAAAAATAGAAAACCTTCAAGAATCTGCATCTTCTCAGTTGAAAAATAATGCTGACTCAAATGTATTAGAGGACTGGAGAATAAAATTTCTTGGTCGAAATGGTGAACTTTCCGAGTTGATGAAGGTAATGAAAGAGGTTTCTTCAGAAGATAAGAGGGTGATTGGTCCAAAGTTAAATCAATTAAAGGATAATCTAAATAAATTATTTGAAAGCGCCAAAGAATCATCTGCTCAAAATCTAAATGATGAAAATAGTTTTGACATAACATTACCTGGAAAAAATCTTTCTTACGGATCATTGCATCCTACTACATTAATTATTAGAGAAATTTGTGAAGCATTTAGATCAATGGGATTTCAAATACACGAAGGTAATGAAATTGAAACAGAAAAATATAATTTTGATTTATTGAATATTCCTTCAGATCATCCCGCTAGAGATCAATGGGATACCATTTGGCTAGACCTAAAAAATTCAAATGATAAATATCTTCTTAGAACTCACACATCACCAATGCAAGCTAGAATTATGGAGAAAAACGATCCACCAATTAGAGTGGTAGTCCCTGGTAAATGCTATAGATATGAAGCAACTGATGCAACTCATGAATGGGAATTTCATCAAATAGAGGGATTGGCAATTGATAAAAATATTTCATTTTCAGAACTAAAAGGAACACTTTATCAGATGGCTAGAAAAATATTTGGTTCTGATCAAAAGGTTAGGTTTAGATGTGATTTTTTCCCTTTTGTTGAACCAGGTGTGGATATGTCTATTCTATGGGAAGGTAAATGGATCGAAATTTTAGGCGCGGGCATGGTCCATCCAAAGGTATTAAGTGGAGTGGGGTATGATCCAAACGAGTATAGTGGTTTTGCTTTTGGGATTGGCCCAGAAAGGGTGTCTATGCTAAAAAATAAAATTAAAGATATTAGAAATTTTCATGCAAATGATTTAAGATTTCTAAGTCAATTTGTAAGTTAAGATATGAAATTATCAATTAGTTGGCTAAAAGAATATACTGCTTTCAACAAATCAGTTCAAGAAGTTTCCGAAAGTTTAACAATGATAGGTAATGAGGTTGAATCTATTGAAACTTCTGGAGTTATTCCAGGAGTTATAGTAGCTGAAATTCAAGAAATATCATCACACCCCAATGCAGATAAACTTAACTTAGCAAAAGTTTTTGATGGTACGCATTTATACAATGTAGTTTGCGGTGCTCCCAATATTAAAGTAGGTCAAAGGATTTTTTTAGCAACTGTAGGATCAAAATTACCTGATCCTTCTAATGATTCTTATTTCGAAATTAAGAAATCTAAAATTAGAGGTGAAATTTCTGAAGGTATGATTTGCTCAGAGAGAGAATTGGGCATAGGTGACGACCATCACGGAATAATGGTTTTATCAAGTGATCATGTTATCGGAGAATCTATAGAAAAATATTACTCAGAAACAGTTTTAGATATTGATGTAACCCCAAATAGAGTCGACTGTTTATCAATAGTAGGCCTGGCGAGGGATCTTTCTGCAAAATTTTCCTCAAGATTAAATTACAGTTATTCAGTAAATTATGAATCTAATAAAAAAAATAAAATTGTTGAAATAAAAGATCCTAACCTTTGCTCTAGATATACCGGAATAATAATAGATTCTGTAAAGGTAGATGAGTCTCCTGAATGGCTTAAAAAAAGATTGATTTCGATAGGAGAAAAGCCTATCAACAATATTGTGGATATAACTAACTATGTTATGTTTGAGTTAGGTCAACCTCTTCATGCTTTTGATTTAAATAAAATTCAAGGTGAAAAAATTATCGTTAGGGAATCAAAGAGCAAAGAAAAAATTAAAACCTTAGATGGTGTTGAACGAGAACTGCCCGAAAAAACTATTGTAATTTCCGACAAAGAAAATAAATCTATTGGTTTAGCAGGCATAATGGGTGGGGGAAACTCTGAGATAGAAGCAAGTACAACTAATATTTTTTTAGAATCTGGAAATTTCAATCCTTCTTTGATAAGAAATACATCAAAACAATTAGGTCTTTCAACTGAAGCATCAATAAGATTTGAAAGAAACTTAAATCCTGAATTAGCAATTTATGGACTTTCTAGAGCAACTGATTTGATTCTTGAGATTGCCGGTGGAAACATTCGTGATGGAATAGAAGATAATTACCCTGGTATAAAAAACTCAGTAGAAAAAATAATACTTGATAAAAGAAAACTAAAAAAACACTTAGGACTTGAGATCTCTAATGAAAAAATTTCAAAAACTTTATCTGATTTGAATTTTGAATTTGATTATAATCAAACTAATGAATTATGGGAAATCAGTAAACCTATTTGGAGAAGTGACATTGAAATCCCTGAGGATATTCACGAAGAAATAGCAAGAATTATTGGGTATGATGAAATTCCATTATCTTATCTGTCGGGTAGTGTTCCAAAGTGGGAACCAAATAAATTTTTAGATACAAAAAGTATGATTCAAGATATTTTAGTTGCTGCAGGTTTGAGTGAAACAATATCATACTCAGCAATATCAGAAAAACTTTTTTCTTACACCCCTAAATTACTTAATATAGGGAATAATATTTCTCTCAATAACCCTATTTCAAATGAATATTCAATTTTAAGAAAAAGTTTAACTCCTTCGTTGATTTCTTCAGCATCAAGAAATTCAAATAATTGGAAAGGTCCTATTAAATTATTTGAGATTGGGAATGTTTTCTATGAGAATGAATCACAGATTATAGAAAAAACTATGATAGGAGGAATTATAACAGGACCAAGGGAAGAGCTTTCTCTAGATTCTAATGATTCTAAAATTGGTTTTTTTGATATAAAAGGAGTTATTGAATTATTATCAAGAACTCTAAATTTTAATTTCGAATCATTAAGTTATGAAGATGAAATGTTTTCTACTAATCGTTCAGCATTAATATTTAATAAAAATATCAATGAGCCTGTGGGCTTTATGGGTGAATTATCCGAGCAAACAATGAAAGATAATGATTTTTCTACTACTGAGGCAGTAGTTTTTGAAATTGATATTGAAAAAATTATTAGCTCTCAAAAAAGTTTTATTTATAAAGATTTCTCACAATATCCTCAAGCACATAGAGACTTATCTCTAATTATTGATAAATCAGTAAATTTTTCCGAGATTGAAGACATAATTTATTCTGAAAATTTAGTAGTAAATTGTTTGATTTTTGATATTTATCAAGGCGATGAAATGCCTGATAATAAGCATAGCGTTTCCTTAAGAATAAATTATCAATCTCAACATGAGACTTTGTCTTCAAAAAAATTAGACAAGGTTGAAAAAAATATACTCAGGAAGCTGGAAAAACAACTAGGGGCATTCATTAGAGAGTAAAAAATGGTTAAGAATAAAAAATCTCATTATCATGCGGATATGCTGAGCGTAGAGGATGCAAGAGAAAAAATCCTTTCTCAGTTTAATCAATTAGAAGAAGTAAATCTGAAAATTGAAAATTCTTTGGGTTGCATAATTTCTAAAGATATCATTTCTAAATTCAGTGTTCCTCCATGGAATAACTCGGCAATGGATGGTTATGCCTTGATTTATCAGGACGTAATGGAAGCTACAGAAGAAAATATAATTTTTTTGAAAGTAATAGAAGAAATAGCTGCAGGAGAAATGCCTAAGAAGAAAATAAGTCGAGGTTTTGCTTCTAGAATAATGACGGGTGCACCAATACCTGAAGGTGCTGATGCTGTAATTCCTTTTGAAGATACTGATGAGCTAACTTCAGATTCATCCGAATTAATAGGAATAAAGGTGTTTGCAGAAGAATTTGAAAATATTAGGAAAAAAGGTGAGGATATTTCTAAAGGAGAAACCATAATAACTAGAGGAACTGAAATTACGCCTGCAGTCGTGGGTGTAATTGCATCAATGGGATTTGATACCGTAAATGTGTTCAGACGCCCTAAAATAGGCATATTATCCACAGGAAATGAATTGTTAGAACCGGGTCAGGACTTAGAAGATGGAAAAATTTATAATTCAAATTCACATACAATATCTTCTTTGACAAAAATTTATGGAGCAGATCCAGAAATACAAAGTCATTCAAGAGATACTGTAGAGGACTTAGAAAAGAAACTTAATAATTTTGAACATGTCGATATGATTGTAACTTCTGCAGGTGTATCTAAAGGAGACTATGATGTTGTAAAAGATGTGCTGAATAAAAATGGAGATATGAACTTTTGGTCTGTAAATATGCGTCCTGCCAAACCTCTTGCATTTGGGAAAATCAATATCAATGGTAGAAAAATCCCTCTTTTAGGACTCCCTGGCAACCCTGTAAGTTCAATGATTGCTTTTGAAAAGTTCGGTAGATATGCGATAGATAAAATGATGGGAAAGCAAATTGTACATAGGCCTATTATTAAAGCAATTTTACAAGAAGATATACATAATCACGATGGAAGAAGATTGTATGCAAGGGTAATAGTTGAAAAATCTAAAAGTGAATCTCAAATTATTGCAACTCCATTAAAAAATCAAAGCTCTGGAGTTTTAACATCAATGTTTTTATCTAATGGATTAGCAATTTGTCCCTCTGGTACTGATATACTTAAGAATGGTCAAGAGATTGACGTTGAAATGTTTGGTTGGAATGAAGAAATTTCTAAGATAATTAATGAGGATTGATATGGCTATAAAAAGTAACGAAAATATAAAAACAGAAGAAACATTTGTTATTGATTTTGAATCTTTTGAAAAATCAGAATTATCTTTGAATTTTTTGATTATAGATAAATTTTTTGATAACTCAGATAGAAAAAATTTGTTGTCTTTGTCAGTTTCTGATTTATTAAAGAAAGTTTCAGAAATCGATAAAGATATGGAAGATAAACCTGACAACCATCTCCTCAAGAAGTTTGTTCTTCCTGGGACATCGCTTATTGAAGCAGTTTTTAGAATTCTAATTCTTAATGGAAATAAAGGAATGTCAATAAATGAAATGGAAGAGCAGCTTAAGATTGCATGGGCTACAGTTATATATTTGAAATCATATACCCAATCTACGATTTTAGAGATGCTTTTATCTGAAAATGAATACTTTATAGTTAAGGAATCTTAAGGTACGTATTTTCTTGAATTCTTAGTTTGTTCTGAAGACCATTTGAAAAACAGAACAGTAAGTGTGCCTAGAAATATAGTGTTTCCCGGTAGCCACATTATTAGCCCGCCTATTTTTTGATCCTCAATAGCCTCTATTCCAAATAGTCTTTGGACATTTTCTCCATATATAACGCCATCAGATAAAGTAATAAATGCAGCTACAACAGCTGTAGGTGTTACTGCTAACAAAAGATAAGCTATCCTCATTGGAAGACTTATTTTTTTTGATCCTAAATTTAAACCCATTAAAGGCCACCAAAATAAAAATCCACTTAGTAAAAATAAAAAATGTTCAAGGTAATGGATTAATTCAATTTCTAACGCGTAATTAAAAAATACAGGCAAATGCCAAGTCCATAAGCAGGCAATATAAAAAATTAAAGTAAATTTTGGAGAAGTAAATTTTGATAAAAATTTTCTAAAATAACTTTTTGGCCTGATAAAATCTGCAATTCCGATACGAATAATTCTAGGGAAAAACCAAATATTTGCTGAAAAAAATAGACCTGATAAAAATAATGGAGGTACAACCATTATCATTAGTAAATGTTGAATCATATGCACCCAAAATGTTTCCTCATACGTAGCAAAAGGTCCTACTAGTGCAGTGAGAAGGAAAATATATGCCATTAGTCCTCTGAAGAATTTTATTATCAAAGCGTTTGATTTGCTATTTCTAATTAATCTATAAGAACCAAAAGAATAAATTATGATAGCTACTAATAAAATATAAAATAAGTTAGTATCAAGACCCCAGTCTAGAAAAAAATCAATTATTGATATTTCATTATTCAAATTATGAGTTTAAGTTTAGTTTCCATAGCCATGAAAAGCAGATAAAAGAATAAACAAAGAAAATATAAATACACCTATAATCATACAAGTTACAAATATCCAGGAGAATAATTTATGATCGAATCTTAGATGCATAAAAAAGGCTACAACCAAAATAAATTTCACCATAGAAAATCCCAGCATTGCAGGAACAAGTATGTACCTCAATCCATCTTGTTCAAACCACCATACTTCGACTAATGTGATTACTCCTAGGATTATAGCTATGACCCAATAGTAAGCAGGCCCTGCGTGGCCTTTTCCTGAAGTCAACCATAAAATAAATGCTTTTGTTCTTTTGATAAAATCTCCGAAAGGATGTTCACTTTTTGGGTTTGCTTCAGCTTCAGATGTTTTTGGTATTTTCCACCATCCGTTACCATCATGTTCAAATAAATCTTTTAAGAATGACAAATCATACTCCTATCTAATGGGCCCCTTCCCAAGGTATTCCGCCAGGAGGAACTCCATCTCCAGCAGTTATTAAATATAATAATCCAAAAATAAGAATCCAAACAATATCAACAAAGTGCCAGTATAATCCTGCAATCTCAAGATCAACAGCATTATCACTAGTTAAGTTTCCATTAAACTCATTATAAAGCAAAAAAATCAGCCACAAGATCCCTAAAGATACGTGAGCTCCATGCAAGCTAGTTAGTGTAAAAAAAGTAGTTCCAAACAAGTTGACTTGTGGAGTCATCCCAATATGAGCAAAATGAGCAAACTCATAAACCTGAAATCCCATAAAAATTAGTCCCATAATGATAACAGCAAATAGCCAAAGTTTGGCCAGTCCCATTCTAGACTCTTTTAAGTAATGTAATGCAAGAACTATGCCTAACGAACTCATTAATAATACAAATGTACTTACAGTAGTTATTGGTATATCCAATGTGTCTGCTGGATATGGACCATTGAGACTTTTATTTCTATAAGCCATAAATGTTCCAATAAATGTTCCAAAGAACATTACATCTGAACCAAGAAAAGCCCACATTAATAATTTTTTATTACTTACCCCTGTAGAGTTATTTATCTCTTCTCCATGGTGGACAGTTATGTTATCGCTTGACATTATTCCTCTTTCTAATGATGATCTTGACCAGGCTCGTTTACAGGTTCAGTCGACCAACCTATTGAACCCCAAAATACTAGTATTAATCCTATTGTTACCAATGCATATGTGTACATAACACCTAGCGCAGCTAAAGAAAGTCCTATCCCAATAAATAATGGATAATATGATAAGTCAGGTAGATGAATATCAGACTCATTAACTTTAGAGGTATCTTCTACTTTTACTTTAGGAGTTAAATCTCCTTTAGGGCTTCCTTCTAAAAGACTAGGGTATTTTTTATACCACCAGTCATCTATATGGCTAACCTCCGGAAGTTTAGCAAAATTATAGTGAGGAGGAGGAGAAGAAATAGACCATTCTAAAGTTCTTCCATCCCATGGATCACCTGGAGCTAATTTTTTATTTCTCATAGAATAAATTACGTTTACTATGAATGATGCCACTGCTATAGCAATTGTAAATCCACCAATAGTGGCTGCTAGGTTAGATAACTCCCATCCCATGTTGTCAGCATATGTATAAATACGTCTAGGCATTCCGTTTAGACCAAGCCAATGCATTGGCGCAAACTGAAGATTAAATCCTATCATCATCAATATAAAACTTAGTTTTCCTAATCTTTCACTCAAGAAATATCCAAAAAATTTAGGCCACCAAAAGAACATTCCTGCAAAAATTGCAAAAATAGCCCCACCAAAAAGTACGTAATGGAAATGTGCAACAATATAGTATGTGTCTTGTTGTTGTGCGTCTGAAGGAGATACAGCATGGGTCACGCCCGATAACCCTCCAATAGTGAACATAGCTATAAATCCAATTGAAAATAGCATTGCAGTTGTCAATCTAATGGATCCTCCCCATAATGTTGCCATCCAGTTAAATATTTTTACACCTGTAGGTACCGCTATGAACATTGTGGATATTGTAAATGCTGTGTTAGCTGCTGGTCCGAGTCCAACAGTAAACATATGGTGACTCCATACGAACCATCCCATAAATCCGATTCCAGCACCGGAAAAAATTATGAAGCTATAACCAAATAGAGGTTTTCTAGAGAAGGTAGGCAAAATTTCAGATACAATACCCATTGCAGGAAGTATTAGGATGTATACTTCAGGATGCCCAAATAGCCAAAAAATATGTTGCCAAAATATTGGGTCTCCTCCAGCTTCTGAATTGAAGAAATTAGTACCATAAACCCTATCTGCCGTCATTTGAATTCCAGCTACTCCAAGTATAGGAAGAGCTAGCACTATTAGAATAGATGTAATGAAAGTCATCCATGTGAAGACAGGCATCTTCATAAAAGACATACCTGGTGCCCTCATGTTTATTATAGTTACGATGAAATTTAATCCTGCAGCTATTGATGCAACTCCAAGAACGTTTAATCCCATAACCCAATAAGTCATTCCATTGCCAGGATTGAATTGGATAGTTGAGTTTGGAGGGTACCCAAACCAACCTCCATTTGGAGCTCCTCCTGTAAACCAACTAATATTCATAAGTAAAGAACCAAATACAAAAACCCATAAGCTTAGTGCGTTTAGTCTAGGAAATGCTACATCTCTCGCTCCTATTTGAAGAGGAATTAGCCAATTGAAAAATGCTGCAGATAAAGGCATAACTACCAAAAAGACCATGGTAGTACCATGCATTGTAAAGAGCTGATTATATAATTCAGGGTCAATAATATTAGCTTCAGCATGTGAAAGTTGAAGTCTAATCAGTAGAGCTTCAATTCCACCCATGATAAACCAAAAAAATGAAACAATACCATACATGGTTCCAATTTTTTTGTGATCAACTGTACCAACCCAAGACCAAATACCATAATGGCTCATAGGCCTAGGAAATAACCTTGGAAGTCCGAATTGTTTTGGTTTGCTAATTGTGCTCAATTTATACCTCTTCTACTTATTATATGTAGCTGAACTTTCTGTTGAAGGTTTCATGCTTAATAAATATTTTGCTATTTGTTCTATTTGCTCTGTAGAAAGTTGATTATCATCCCTATAAATTGAGGCATGATTTTTCATTCTAGTGCCTAGCTTGATTTTGTCTGGATTTTCAATCCATTTTACTAAGTTATCGTAGTTATTTTCTTTAATTCCTGCTCCAAGAGTCACTCTTTCACCAAAATGAGTTAAGTTAGGAGCGGATACTATAGCTGAATTTTCTTTATCTTTTTTCCATTCTTCCCATCGATTGTACTGAGAATCGATTTCTTTGGTGTAAGCTCCCTTTTTGTACGAATCATATGTATGACACATGCTACAGTTTCCAACGAAGAGCTTTCTTCCTTCATCTTCATCAGAACCACTTACTAATTTAGCAGGGGGTGTTCTCATGTCATTAAGCCATTGTTGATAGTCCTCTTGTGTATGAACTATCACTCTAAATCTCATCATTGCATGAACAATACCGCAAAATTCTGCACATTGACCATAGTATAAACCCGGATCATCTGCTTTTATGTAAAGAAGATTTTCATGATTAGGAACCATGTCTAATTTTCCAGCAATTTTAGGAATCCAAAATGAATGCAATACATCCTGTGAGGTGATTTTTACAATAACATCAGTATCTTCAGGAAGATGCAATTCGTTTGCAGTAACAACTTCTTCTGTAGGATATTTAAACTCAAACCACCATTGATGACCCGTTGCTTCAACAACTAAAGACTCTTCTTCATTGGGCATAACTTGTGTTTCCCAAATGGCTAAAACTGTTGGGACTGCTATTATCACGATTATTATGGCAGGAATTATAGTCCAAGTTATTTCAAGCTTTAGGTTTCCATGTGTTTGAACCGGTAGTTTATTGTCTTTTTTTCTATATTTGAAAGTAAGATAAATTATTCCACCTTCAACAATAATGAATACAACTACAGCTATCCAAAATGTAAACAAGAATAGATTTTTTTGCAACTCCGCCACTGGCCCGTGAGTACCAAATGTTGATTGAGGGCTATCAGGGCTACAAGCCATTGCAAATAGCAATAGTGCAAATATAATACCAGTTCTAATTACAGACTTCATTCTCTTCTTTATCATATAATTTTTGAATAGATCAATTAATAAATTTAAATTAATCTAAATACATTGTAAGTTTTTTTACTGTTTTAGACACCAAGAATTATAGCATTTATTGAGATTTATTGTAATTATCAAAAAAAAGCAAAAATAAATAATTATTTTATGAAAATTCTAGTAGCTACTACCAACTTAGGCAAAATTAATGAGTTTAAGGATATTTTTCCAAAAAAAAGTAAAATACTGACCTTAAGTGATTTATCTATAAATAAAGATATAGAGGAAACTGGTAAAACTTTTCATCAGAATGCTCTCTTAAAAGCTATGGAATATAATAAATTGTCAAATATGCCCACTATATCTGAGGATTCAGGCTTAGAAATTTCTTATTTAAATGGAGAGCCTGGTATATATTCTGCAAGGTATGGAGGTGAATCCTTAAGTGATCAAGACAGGGTAGACTTAGTGTTAGAAAAATTATCTGATGTACCTGATGATAGGCGTCAAGCAAGGTTTATTTCAGTAATTTGTGGTGTTGGATTTAAGTATGAGCCAATTTATTCTGAGGGATATATTGATGGTTATATTGCTAAAAATAAAGAAGGAAATAATGGGTTTGGCTATGATCCTATTTTTATTCCTGTCGGAAGCGAAAAAACAGCTGCAAAAATGACAAAGGAAGAAAAAAACATGATTTCTCATAGAAGGAAGTCCATAGATAAATTTCTTAAAATACTCAGAAGAGATAAAATAATTTAAATAATGCAAAATATTTTTGATAAATTAAATAGACCTGTAAAAGATCTAAGAATTTCTGTAACAGACAGGTGTAACTTTAGATGTACCTATTGTATGCCCAAAGAAGTCTATGGTGAGGCATTTAAGTTTCTTCCTAAGGAAGAACTTCTTGATTTTGATGAAATTGAAAAAATTGCCAAAACTTTTGCTTCCTTGGGAGTAACGAAAATCAGATTAACAGGAGGAGAGCCTCTTGTTAGAAAAAATATAGAAAAGTTAATAAAAAGGCTTTCAAAAATTGAAGGTATTGAAGATATAGCAATGACAACCAATGGATATTTATTAGAACCTAAGTTAGATTCATTAATTGAATCAGGTCTTAATAGGATCACAGTTTCTCTTGATGCAATAGATGAAAAAACATTTAAGAAAATGAGTGATCAAAACTTTGATGTAAATAAAGTTTTATCTGCAATAAATAAAGCAAATGAAAAAGGATTTGAACAGATAAAAATTAATTGTGTTGTTCAAAAGAATGTTAATGAGCACTCAATTCTTGACCTTTTGAACTATTTTAAAGAAACAAATAATATTGTTAGATTTATAGAATTTATGGATGTAGGAAACTTAAATGGATGGGAGCTTTCTCAAGTTTTATCCATTCAAGATATCTTAGAAATCATTGAGAAAAAATATAAAGTAAGAACTTTAGATGAAAATTATCCAGGCGAGGTAGCAAAAAGATATTTGTTGGAAGATTACTCAACGGAATTTGGTTTTATTAGCTCTGTTTCAAAACCATTTTGTACTTCTTGTACTAGAGCCAGAATAACAATGGATGGAAAGCTTGTAACATGTCTATTTGCAAATAATGGATTAGATCTACGAAAGCCTATAAGAAACGGATGCACTCAGAAAGAGCTGGACGAAATAATTTCAAAAGTATGGGAAAATAGGTCTGATAGATATTCAGAAATTAGACATGAACTTACAGAATCAAAAAATCATAAAAAAATCGAGATGTTCCAGATTGGTGGTTAGAAAATAATGTTAGAAGAAATAACAATTTTTTCTGATGGTTCATCACTTGGAAATCCAGGTCCTGGTGGTTTTGGGGTTATTATGAGATGGAAAGATAAAGAAATAAAAATTTCTGAAGGTTTTAGAAAAACTACTAATAATCGAATGGAACTTTTAGGCCCAATAACTGCTCTGAAAAAATTAAAAAAGCCTCAAAATATATTAATAACTACTGATTCTAGGTATGTTATAGATGGAATTGAAAAAGGTTGGGCAAAAAAATGGAAACAAAATAATTGGATGAGAGATAAAAAAAATAAAGCTCTAAACTCTGATCTGTGGGAATTGCTAATAAACCAATGTGATTATCATATTAGTGTAAAGTTTAAATGGGTGAAAGGGCACAGAGGTCATGCTGAAAACGAGGAATGTGATTTGTTAGCTAAAGAAGCTGCAATGGCTACTAATCTTAAAATTGATGAAATGTTTGAGTTGAAAGAATTAGAATAATGGAACAAGATAAATTTTCACATCTTGATAAAGATGGATCAGCAAATATGGTTGATATATCAGAAAAAAATATAACAAACAGATTTGCATCTGCATCATGCACTGTAGAGCTCTCCGAAAAAGCTTACACGCTCGTAAAGCAAAATCAAATTCAAAAAGGAAATGTATTAAATATCGCCAAAATAGCTGCAATATCAGCATCAAAAAAAACTCACGATTTGATTCCACTTTGCCATCAAATACCTCTAAGCAAAGTTGATATCGAATTTACATTGAATGATGAAAAGAATACTATTGATATTCATGGAATTGCTATAACAGATTGGAAAACTGGTGTTGAAATGGAAGCTTTGACAGCAGTTTCAATTGCATCTTTAACAATTTATGACATGTGTAAATCTGTAGATAAAGGTATTCGAATAACTGATATTCGATTGGATAAAAAAACCGGAGGAAAGTCTGGTAATTACACTAGAAAATGAAAATTTAATTGACTCATATTTCTAATGTTTTTTATATAACAGTTATATTCGTTACATGTTAAACTAGTTGTTAATAAATATGGCTACGTAGCTCAGGGGTTAGAGCGAGCGCTTCATAAGCGTTAGGCCGGTGGTTCAATTCCACCCGTAGCCACCAAAAAAGAGGGATTATGAATAAACCTAAGGTAGTAGTAACAAGAACTCAGTTTGAAAATGAAATGGAAAGACTTAGAGATGTGTCAGATTTGATAATAATTGACACTCCAAATCCTCCAACTTCAGAAGAACTTAAACAAAAAATTTCTGGAGCGACTGCATTGTTTGCTCATATAAATGACTCTGTAAATGCAGAAATAATGGATGCTGCAGGCCCTTCTTTAAAAGTTATAGCTGAATTTGGAGTGGGTTATGATAATGTTGATGTTGATGCAGCTAATGAAAGAAATATTGCTGTAGCAAACACTCCAGGTGTATTAACTGAAACTACAGCTTCTTTTGCTTTCACACTTATGCAATCAGCTGCAAGAAGAATAGCAGAAGCTGACAGATTTGTTAGAAATGGTAAATGGGCTCATTTTGAACCACTGGATTTGTTAGGATATGATCTTTCTTCTTCTGTTTTAGGAATAATTGGTTTTGGAAGGATAGGTTCTTATTTGGGAAAAATTGCTAATGATAACGGAATGAAAGTCTTGTATTACAATCGGTCAATTCCAGAAGAAACTTATGGGGCCCAAAGAATGGATTCACTTGAAGAATTATTAGAAAATTCAGATGTTGTATCTTTACATTGTCCCTATACTCCTGAAACAAAGAACTTAATTACCAAGAAACAGCTTAAACTTATGAAAAAATCCTCAACGTTGATAAATACAGCAAGAGGTCCAATTGTAAATTTGGATGATTTATATGAATCTTTATCTAGTGGAGTCATTGCCTATGCTGTTTTAGATGTAACCGATCCTGAACCCATAAACATGGATCATCCTATTCTTAATTTGGATAATCTAACAATACTCCCTCATATAGCTTCAGCGACTGTTGAAACTAGGAAAAAAATGTCAAAAATGACAGTAGATAATATCCTTGAAGGATTGCAAAATAAATTACCAACATATTGTGTAAACTCTGAAAATATTAGTTGGTAAATAGTTTTTTATGTAAAATCATATTAAAGCAATATTTTGCGCCTGTAGCTCAGTTGGATAGAGTGCAGCCCTGCGAAGGCTGAAGTCGTGAGTTCGAATCTCGCCAGGCGCGCCATGGAGGGAAATATGTCATTAGTAAGCATTGATATAAAAGAAGAAAAGTTATTAGAAAAAGGTAAAGAATTTGGAAAATCTGGTCAATACAAAGAAATTTTAGGATTAGCTAAATTTTCTATAGATCCAAATCAAGAAATAAATAAAAAAATAACTGATATTAAAAACCTAGCTACAAATTCTGATGGAATGGTGGAGTTCTCTGCTGATGTTCATATTATGCTTCCTGTTGATATGAACAAATCAAATAAAAAAATTATCTATGATGTTAATAATAGAGGTAACAAAGTTATGTTATCTCAATTTAACTCAGCTTCAAGAGGGATTATGGTAGCAGGAGTTGCTCCTGAGGATGATATTGGTAATGGATTCTTAATGGAAGAAGGGTATACGTTAGTTTGGTTGGGTTGGTCCAATGATGCTCCTCCTATAGATGGAAAATTAAGATTATACTCTCCTGAAATTAGTAAAAATGGACACCCTATTTTAGGAAAAATATATTCACAATTTCAAACTTTAAAAGATGTTAATCAAATTATGCTGAGTGATAGAATGCATGTTCCTTTTCCAGCTTATAACACTAATGATCAAGAAGCGATTTTAAGTTATAAGAAATATCCTGATGATGATCCGGTTGAAATTCCAAGAGATAAATGGAGATTCGCTTGGGATGATGGAAATGAGGTACTTGATAATCCTAATTTTATTTATATGGATGAAGGATTTAAGGCAGGAATAATGTACCAGATTTCATACAAAGCTTATGGAGCAAAAGCTACAGGTCTAGGATTAGCTGCTACAAGAGACCTAATATCTTACTTGAAATATTCAGAGGATAAAAATAATCCAACCTCATCAGATATAGATTATGCTTATGCATTTGGAGTTTCCCAATCAGGAAGATTCTTAAGGCAATTTATTTATCTAGACTTCAATTATGATTCTTTAGATAGAGAAGTTTTTGATGGAATAATACCGCATGTAGCAGGTGGAATGAGAGGTGAATTTAATCAAAGATTTGGACAAGCATCTAAAGACTTGCCTTCAGTTATAGCTCAACTATTTCCATCTAGCTCTTTGCCAACTGAGGATATTGATTTAGGAAAAAAAGAAGGATTAATGGATAAATTAACTAAGAGAAAATCTAACGCGAAAATATTTTTTGTAAATACGGGAGCAGAATATTGGAGAGGAGATGCATCTCTTATTCATACAACTTCTGATGGTAAGAATGATTTAGAATCTCATTCAAATACTAGAGTGTACCATTTATCTTCTTGTATGCACGGTCCTGGAGTATGGCCACCAACTGACACTCAAGATGTTGATGGAATGAAAGGTCAAAATCTTTTGAATTCTATAGACTATACTCCTTTGATGAGAGCTCTTTTGGTAAATCTTGATAATTGGGTTTCAAAAAATATAAATCCACCTCAAAATGAGCATCCTAAAATTTCTGATGGAACAGCGGTAAATCCAAATTCACTTAGGGAAAAGTATAGTAAAATACCCATGTCTTTCCCTGAGCATTTTTCTTTTCCAAGAAAAATGAATTTTGGTAATGATGAGAGTGTGATAGACAAATTGCCTCCAGAGCAGGGAGAATTTTATGGTTCATTAGTTTCTGATGTAGATGACGATGGTAATGAGATTGCAGGAATTAAGCATCCTGACGTGGCTATTCCTCTTGCTACATCAACACCATGGAATTTACGCCATGAAGATGTTGGAGCCCCTTATCAAATTATTGGATTAACAGGCGGACCTAGAGGCTCAACTGTTCCTTTCAAAAAAAATAAAACAGAAGACTCTGAAGATGCTAGGCTTTCTATTTCTGAAAGATATTCCTCCAAAAAAGAATACCTAAAATTAATTTCTGATTACTCTCAGGAACTAATTAAGAAAGGGCACCTACTAGAATATGATTTGCCAAATATATTAGAACGATCTGAATCAAGATGGGATTACTTTACTAAGTAAATATTTTTTCTAATGGATTTCATACAAGGATTTAAACCTATGCTTACCCCAAAAGAAATGTTGCATATGGGAATTTTTGGAGGAACATATTTTGCTGAACTCATAGATTACAAGATGTTCCCTAGTAATTGGTTTGAAGATTTAGACGAATCATATTTTCTTTCTAAAAATTACCTTACTAATGTAAATCATTTTAAGATTAGGTCAGGACAAACTCAAAAACAATGGGAAGAAAAAGGTTGGATACATGAAGATGATCCCAGGGGGTGGTTTGAATGGTATTGTAAGTTTTTTTTAGGAAGAAGGCATGAAGATGACGAAAGACAGATTAATAGATGGTTAGCGTTTTGTGGACCAAATGGTAGATGGAAAAACTCAATATATTCTAAAATTTATCAGAAAAAATCTACTATAAATAAAAGTTTTAATGTGAGCCCTAGGATACAACAATCTCTTTTACATTGGTCTTATTTGGTAAATAAAAAAGATTTTGAAGATTGGAAATTCAATAAAGGAATCAATTCCAAGGGACATTAAATTCTCTTACGGCATTTCTCCAAAAAATATCTTCAAGTTGATTTTTATCTAATTCACAAATTATTGATGCTTGTTTCATTGCAACTAGTTGTTCATAAATGCAAAGTATTGGTCTGTTTGTTGTATGGGAAAAAGTGAGAGAAGGTAGATTATCTGTTTCTACTTGTTGATGTGCATGGCCGTATGCAGTATATGCTCCATGAAAAGATACTGACTCTACTGCATCACTACCATAGAAAATTCTTTTATGGTTTTCATTATTAAACAAAGTAATATATGGCCTTATATCTGTAACTGCAGATAAGTCATAATAAATATTAGGGAGATTTCTTAATGTTTCTATCCCTCTTTGAATAGGTCTGTAGGTAAAAGATCTTGCTATATGAGCCAAAATCCATTTGATATTTGGATATCTTTTGGTAGTGAATTCAGTTAGGTCATTAAGATTTTTTTCATCACCACACCCATCTTCTCTTGATAAATGTAATGTTACCCAAAGTCCCAGTTCATTAGCTAATTCTAATTGTTCGTGAGGCAGATATTCATCTATAGTACAGTTTGCCATATCTCCTGTAATTGAATACATTCGATAAACTTTTAATCCTTGGAATCCTTTATTTTTTATATCGTATTCGATGTCTTTTAAGGAATCAGAAGGAGTTGTAAGTCTATGAGATTTAGTTAAATTATTGTCCTTGAGTTCATTGAAAAGCCAGTCATTGTACTCATTAATTCTTGTACCCAAAGCTGGTCTGCCTAATATTAGATTATTTACTTCTCTATCAGGGAACACAGTATTTTGCCATCCTTGGATTCCTCTAAAGTCAGCATCAGGAAAAACGCCTTTATGTTCACTAGAATCTTCTATAAGACTATTATTTAACATATGAGCATGGCAATCATAAATCCTTTTTGGAACCCATTCTTCTAGTTCTTCATACCAAAAATTTTTATCATGCTCTCTATAATCAATTAATTTGCTAGACAATATAATTCCTTTTCAATCAATTAAAATTCTTAAACTTAATTATGAATTAAATTTCTTAACAAAAAAGGCAGTTTCTCCTATGCTTTATTCTTTAATCTTTATTCATTACAGTAAGAATTCCCATTATTACCATGGATAAAAATCCACCCATCCATCCTATGAGTGCAAAAATTTCAAATTCAACGAAATTATCTAAAATTGCACTTACTCCAGCAATTGCAAATATAGCACTAATCACAGTGTAGAACTTTTTCTTCATAGTTAGAGCAATCCCCAAAATAAACCAGCTGATTCCCATTATGAAGCTCAAAGATGTATCCCATCCTCTTGCACCTTCTAAAATTCCCTGAGCGAGTCCAGCATCAATTCTATCTGCAGCGTCTAGAGCTGCAATACCGGTTCCTTGTAAGCCAACAAGAATTGGAAAGGTTAGCAAAATTAATAATCCACTAATTTCGGCTAGATTAGAGCTAATAGATTTATCCGTATTTATAGTCTTAGCTAGAAAATATAACCCAAGAATCATTACAGCTGTAGATATTGTTGCAAGGTAACCTCCCAAAACAACTGAATTTTTTGATTCTGCAAGTTTTGCTAGCTCTTCTCCTGCATTCAGTTGATAATTATCAGGAAAGAA
>PAOY01000019.1 GCA_002710135.1 Dehalococcoidia bacterium
GAAAATATACTATTTCAGGGAAAATTGATCTTCTTATTGAATTTGAGGATGGCTCTTATGGCATTTTTGATTGTAAAAATACTTCAGGTGATTCAGATAAAAGCTGGATGTATCATACTCAATTAGCAGCTTATAAATATTGTTTTGAAAAAATGGGATTAGGTGAAGTATCTCAGATTGGTTTGATCTATCAGATTATTGAAGGTTTTTATAAGTCTGATGACGGTACATCAAACTTTACAACTGAACAGAAATTCGTAAGTGTGACCCCCAAAATGGAACAATTCGAAAAGTTATTGTCTTCAGTAATACAATGTTTAGAATCTGAAGTTACTCCTAACTCTAGTCCTAACTGCTCATTTTGTAAATTTGCAGAAAATTATAATGAGAATCTTAATTTATACTCTGAAGATTTCTAACAGATTTTTTAAAAATAAGAACATATAAAATAAATACAATACAGATTACAGGTCCAAGTCCAACTCCAACTCGGATATTTATAAATTCTCCTACTCCTCCAACCCATAATCCCCCTAAAACACCAAGACTTATATGTATTGCTAAAATCCCCATCACTCTCCCTCTAATATTCTCAGGAACTAAACTTTGAATTACAGCATATGTTGAAAGCATATAAAACCCGTTAGCAAAATGCCCTATAATTGCTAATGGAAAAATTAGTAAGATATTTGTTCCGGGAATTTTTTCTGGAATTATTCCTACTCCTACCATAGAAACAAGAATAATAAAAAAACTAAAAAAGGATGCTGAAAAAAGTATTTTTTTACCAAAGTTCGTATTTATATTCACTTTCCCTGCAGTTAGTAATCCAGAAAGAGCGCCTAGGCCTGCAGAAGAAAACATGAATCCTAATTCTTTAGGTGTTCCATTAAATAAATCAATAAAAGCAGGAAGTGCTTGAATATATCCGAATATAAAGAAATTAGTAAGATATGTAAGAAGTATCAAAATATAGAAAATTTCATTCTTTATTATGAAATTAAATCCTTCAAAAAAGAATTTTAAGTTATTTGAATTTTCTTGATTGCTTTTAGCATCAGGAAGAAAAAATGTAGAACTGCACATTACTAAATAACCTAAAGCTGATAATAGGATTCCTATAAATGAACCATAATATGATATTAAGAATCCTCCTATTGTAGGTACTACAACACTAGACCCTGCCATAGTAGCTCCGTTTAAAGAAACTCCAGACCTAAGATATTTTTCTGGAATTATTTTGGGGAAGTATGAATTTCTTGCAGGAAAATCAATCCCTAATAGTATGCCCAGTGCGATAGAGCAAACATAAACGTGAATCGGTTCAACCTTATTTGTGTAATCAAGATAACTCAATAATATAAGTATTAAAGAAATTGAAAATGACAACAAAGTTAAGATTCTTTTTACATTATATTTGTCAGAAATTACACCTCCTAAAAAATTAAAAAACATTATTGGTATGGCTGTTGAAGCCGCCACAATTCCAAGACTCAAAGCAGAGCCTGTTAGTCGATAGATTAGTAGAGATATTGCTACAATTATCAGCCTGTGTCCAAACATAGCAAATAAAGAGCCAAACCAATAAGTTCTAAAGTCCTTAATTACTAAGGCTGAAAAAGGATTCATACGTGTTTTTGCTAAGCTACGTATCCTCGTTTAGAAACAGGTGAAGTCTTCACATCAATTAATACAGTTTTACCAGAAATATTTAATCCTTTTGCAGTTTCAAGCGCTGGAGCTAATTCAGATAATTTATTTACCTCAATACCATGAGCTCCAAATGATCTAGCAAAATCAGCATAATTTCCTGTCATAGTTCCTACACCAGATTTTTCTCTAGCAGTTGGGAAGTCTGAAGGCCCTCCAACTGGATATGTTGCCATAACTCCATTATTAAAAATAAGTGTTGTTATTCCTATTTTATTTCTAGTGGCAGTTTCAAAATCCATTCCTGACATCCCAAAAGCACCATCACCCATAACATTGATACAAAACTTGTCAGGATGTGCCATCTTTGCTCCAATGATAAGAGGAAGACCAAATCCTAAATGAGTTGTTTTACCCCATCCAATATAGCTACGCGGAGTAGTCGCTTTTATGAATGCAACCATTTGTTCTCGCGGAGCACCAGCATCATGTGTAATAATACTATTCTCAAGATCTAAAACATTATTCATTTCTTGAACAATTCTATATGGACTTAGAGGCTCTTCGTCACTATTTAGAAAAGGCTCAAATTCTTCAGCAAACTCTTTTTTATATTTTGCAATTTCATTCCTTATGTTTGAGTCATCCATTCTTGATGTTCCATAAAGTTCTTTTAGGTCTTCAATAAGTAAGTTTATAGTTTCTTTTGTGTCACCTATTAATGGAATTTCAACGGCTTCGTCTTTATTAATATCATCAGGATTATCAACATTTTGAATGATTCTTTTTCCTGGAGGAATAGATTGAGCATATGGAGTCGCAGTCAAACTAGTTCCAAGTGCTAAAATAGTATCTGCACTATGCAAAAATTCTTTAGCAGCTAATGTAGTTGTTTGGGAACCTGCACCGATAGATAAATCATGTCGTTCATCAAATGCTGATTTTCCTGGCATACTTGTGTAAACAGGAACAGACAGTAGTTCAGCTAGTTCTTTTAATTCATTAGTGGCTTCTGCCATTAGTACTCCTTGACCAGCCCAAATCATTAAGTTTTTGGAGTCATGAATTAAGTTTGCTGCATCTTGAATAGCTTCAACTGATGGTCTATATGTGTATCTTTTAGGTGATTGATAAGAATTTATAATTCCTTCTGGGACTTCATTCCCGCACACATCTTTAGTCATTTCTACAACTACTGGGCCTGGCTTTCCGTTTCTCAAGTGATGAAAAGCTCTTCTCATTATTGTAGGAATATCTTCGACCCTTAGAATTGATTCAGCATATTTTGACATAGGTTCGTACATTTTACTTGCCCAGAAATTAGGTTTAGTTTGGATACTACTTATAGGATAACCTGCAGGCATAACTAGTACAGGTATATTGTCAGCGTATGCTTGGCTAAGTGCACCCATAGAATTTTCAGCACCAGCAGCATCTTGCATCACAAATACTCCGAATTTCTTCCTATCATTTGTTCTAGAGTATCCATCAGCAGCCATCATAGCTCCTCTTTCATGTCTAAAAGCTACTATTCTAATATCTTCTTTAGCAGCAGCTTCAATTAAAGGGTTACTTGGGTAGCAAGCAATCCATTCTACGCCTTCAGCCTTAAGAGTTTTTGCAATTAGCTCGAATCCATTCATTTTTATTACTCCAAATTAGTTTTTATTTACTATTGTTATTTTTATCACTATCATAAGTTTCCATCAATCATTAATTCGATTAGTCTAGGGCTTTTTGAATTAATCGCTTTTGTGATTTCTGCATTAATTTCATTAGGATCAGTTATTCTTACTGCTTCTAATCCCATAGATTTTGCGATTTCAGTATGATTTAATACCATTGGGAAATCCATATATGGATAATCACCAGAAGTTTCAATTTCCTCTCTTATTTTTTTTCTGTAGTAGTCTATGTTAACTTTCAAAATTCTATAAGATTGATTGTTTAAGATTATAAAAACGCAAGGGATTTTATCGTTTGCTGCTGTCCAATAGCCTTGAACAGTCATCATCGCCGAACCATCACCAATAATTCCTACAACTTTTTTTTCTGGAGAAGCACATTGAGCTCCTAATGTTGCTCCAACTCCCCATCCAATTGATCCACCTCTACCTGAAACCATTTGATCTGATCTTTCAAATTTTATGTGTTCCATTAATGCGCCTCTATGACTTATAGCATCATTCACTATGAGTGCATCTTTTGGGATAGATTTTGATAGTTCAAACATTGCTCTATCTGGTGACATAAGATCATTATTCCAATTTTTTTCGGCAGCTTCTTTTGAAGCTTGGTCATTTTTATTCTTGATTTTTGATATTTCTTCTATTCTTTTGTCTATATTTTCTATTTTTGAATAATCTATGGATTTCAATAGTTGATTTAGAATAACCTTAAGATCCCCTAGCCCCGTTATTTTTGTAGGTTGTCTATTACCTTGTGTATTCGGTTTAGAATCAAGATGTATCAAATCAGTTTTATCTGAAATTAATATATCCCCTTCATAAAACCAGTCTGAAAAAAGATCAGCTCCTGCTGAAATAATTAAGTCCGAATCATTCAATAATGATCTCTGTTGTTCGCTTCTTATTGAATGAAATCCAACCATCTGAGGGTGATTAGTTGGAAATGGAATATTTGAACCTTCAATAAATACCATCATCCCTAATTTTTCTGCTATTTGTACAGCTTCGTCTAAAGCATTATCTTCTGCAACTCTATCTCCAACTATAAGTACAGGATAAGAAGATTTTTCAATAGACTTACTAATTTCATTGATAGAATTATCATCTAATCCACCGTAAACAGGGATTGATGAAGAATGGATTTCCATGTCTGCTTCTCCATCCAAAGCATTTGAAGAAAATGCAACAAAAACGGGTCCCTTTGGATGAGTATTAGCTTCTGTAAATGCTTTCCTCATAACTGCAGGGACTTGATCAGGAAGAACAACTTGAGTGCTCCATTTTGTAAAAGGTTTTGCTAATTCTACTAAATCTCTATTTCTTAGATTTCTTACATCATATGTTGCTGAAGTTACGACCATAGGTGTTCCTGTTGTATATGCGTCATTCATTAGACTAAATCCATTAACTAGTCCAGAGTCAATGTGAAGACTAAGAAAAGAAGCTTTATTATTAACTCTAGCGTCAGCTTCAGCCATCCCTGTTGCAACGCCTTCTTGAAGTGTTAGCAAATATCTTAGTTCTTTATGCCTAACAATTTCTTCCATAATTGGACCTTCACTTGTGCCTGGGTTCCCATACACATTAGTGATTCCTTCAGCTTTTATACATTCCATTAATGCTTTTTTACCAGTCATCTTCATAGTTTTCACCAATTTCGAGATTAAATATTTTTAAATTCCTACTTAGTTTACTTATATCTATTCCATAGTCCATAAATATTGAGTATATATAATGCTATATTCAATTTAAATAATTGTTTTAATAAATTTATAGTAGAAAAATAAATCTATTTTTGGAGGGAATATGAAAATAACAGATATTAAAATAAATCTAATCGATGGTGCAAATACAAAAGATGCTAAGCAATTTGTTGGAGGGAACTCTAAGGTTATATTGAGAATTGATACTGACGAAGGTATATATGGGCTTTCAGAAGGTGGAAGAAACTATAATCTTTACAAAGCTTACCTAGATGAAGTAATTAAGCCTCTTCTGATTGGAATTGATCCAAGAAATCCAAAGATGATTTGGGAAATGCTAACTCATGGAACAGGGGAGGGCTTAGCAACAAAAGTTATGCCTCAGGTTGTAGGAACAATAGATGTTGCCCTTTGGGATTTAGCTGGAAAAGCTGCAGGATTACCAGTTTATCAACTTCTAGGAGGAGCTGCTAGAACAGAGATACCTTTGTATTGGAGTAGAGGAAGTGGTTGGAGGAAAACTCCTGATGAAATGTTAGAAGATGTCAAATTAGGTTACGAAAAAGGCTACAAAGCATTTAAGATAAGAATGGACTGGAGGTCTTTTAGACAAGATTCTGACCCTAAAAAAGATTTTAGTTTATTTAAGAAATGTAGGGAATTTCTTCCTGATGATATAGACCTTAGTTTTGATGCAAACTGTGGTTATTCTGTGCCTACAGCCATTGAACAGGGTAAAAGATTTCAAGATCTTGGCATAGCCCATTTTGAAGAACCTCTTCCTGAATATGACTATCAAGGATTAAGGCAAGTTGTTGATGCTCTTGAATGCTCTGTTTCTACTGGTGAGCAAGAACCAAATCCCTATAGATTTAGAGATTTAATGGACATAGGGAACCCAGATATACTCCAACCAGATATATTAAATATTGGTGGAATAACAGGATTAGTGAAAGTTTATGAAATGGCTATGGCTAGAAATAAAATAATCATGCCACATTGCCCTCAAGCAGGATTAAACTTAATTGGTAGTCTTCATGCATATGCAACAGTGACAAATGCCGTTAGGCCTCATGAATTTTCAGAGGAATTTACAGGTCCTGTTGAAAACATTGCTAGGCTTTTCAAGGAACCAATTGTTCCTGAAAATGGCAGAATAGTATTGTCAGATAAGCCTGGTTTAGGTTTAGAATATGATGAAAATGAATTAAATAAAGTAATAAGAATATAGGAGTTTATAATGAAAGATCTAAAAAAAATGATTGCATCTGGGGAACAGGTTATTGGCGGAGCAATAATGTACGGTGCTGGAAAAGAAGACATAGAAAAATTACTTGATTATTATGACTATGATTTTATTTCAGTTGATGGTCAGCATTCTCCAACTAATGAGGATTATTTATTGAGAATATGTGAAGCGTCTCATGAATTAGGCAAACCAATTCACTACAGAATGGATCATCGAAGAAACGCATATATGATTGGAAATCTGTTAGATCATGGTCCAACAATAATTGAAGTCCCTCAATCAGAAGAACTTCATTTAGTAAGAGAAGCAAGAGATTACTTCTACTATAGGCCTGAAGGTGTAAGAAGTTGGGGAGGACCAGGCAGACCACCAGAGGGTCTTGATGAAGTAAACCAACATACTTATCCTGCTTGGTGGAATAAAACAGGTGTTTTAATGATTCAGGTTGAAACTCTTAACGCTATAAATAACATCCCTGATTTTTCTATGGATGGAGTAGATTGTTTTTCTTGGGGACCTGCAGACTTGAGTATTGATAGAGCTGCTCATCCTGAACATCCTTTTGCAAAGACAGATGATACTGCTATTGAACACGCTGTAAAACTTTCTAAAGAAAATGGTAAACAACTTTGTATAAGATCATATGATAGAACATTGAGAAATAGATATTTCGATATGGGAGCAACAATCTTAATGGAAGTACAATCACTGGATGGGCAACTTGATAAGAATCTCCCATTTGGGTAATGACAAAACCTAAAAAATTTTTTTTTGGATGGTGGATTGTAATAAGTGCTGCTCTACAAAATGGACTTGGGGGCAGCATTCATTGGCAGGGATTTACAGTTTTATTTCTACCTATTTCACAAACATTTGGAATTTCTTCAGCTCAGACTTCATTACTTTTTGCACTTGCTCGCGCTGAAAATGGATTGATGGGTCCATTTACAGGTTGGTTAATGGATAAATTCGGTCCTAGGCCTCTCGCGATTGGTGGTACTGCAATGGCTGGGATAGGATATATTTTGCTTGCTCGTGTAGATAACTATACACAATTCTTAATAGTATATGTCGTAATAATCTCTATTGGTGCCACAACTAGTTTTATGCAAACGGCATTCGTTGCATTGAATAATTGGTTTATAAAAAAACGAGGTTTAGTTATGAGTATTAACTCTGCTTCTTTCAGATTAGGCTCGGCAATTCTTGTACCTACTTTTTCATATATTGTTTATGCTTGGGGTTGGCAAAATGCAGTTTTATTATTAGGTATTTTTTTATTAGTTTTTATTACTCCATTAGGAATTTTGTACAGACGAACTCCAGAATCAATGGGTTTAAGACCTGATGGTGAAGTTGATGAAATAATAGAGGATGGTTCTAAAAGTTATGATAATTCAGGTTATACATGGAAAGAGGCCATAAGAACGTCAGCTTTCTGGTTCCTAACAATTGCAACTGCTTTACGTTTATCAATACATGGGGCAATCTTTGTGCATATGATCCCTATTCTTGTGTGGAAAGGGATATCAGCTGAAACTGCAGCTTGGTATGTAGGTTTTTTAGCACTTGCAGGCGTACCAGTAATTTTAATAATGGGTAAGTTAAGCGATATGTTTGGAAGACCTAAAATGTTAGCATTGTGCTACTCAGCATCTGCCTTATCATTAGTCTTGGTGAATTTATCAAACAACTCTATTTACCTCTTACTTTCTCTTTTGTTATTGGTTGGTTCTGAGGCTGGATCAGGATTAAATTGGTCATTAGTAGGTGATTTATTTGGGAGAAAAAACTATGGTGTAATTAGAGGTTTGTTGGGTCCATTTTATAACGCTGCATTAGTAGTTACTCCAGTCTCAGCAGGATATATATATGATGTTACTAATTCATATGAGATTGTTTTATATATAGGTTCAATTATTTTTTTGATTTCATCTTTTACTTTCTTATATGTTGGTATTTTAGGTAAAAAACTTAAAACATAATAAATTTTGTATCATTTTTATGTCTCATTCATTGAATTTATAAACTATAATAATATTTTAGTAATTTACAAGAAAGAAAAATATTGACTGCTTTACCTAAGAAGAAACATACTAGAGCTAGAAGAGGCAATAAGAGATCTCACAAAGGATTAACCAAAATTAACGGTTTTGCTTGTTCTATATGTGGAGCTCCTAGAATACCCCATGCTGCATGTAAGGCTTGTGGTGAATATAACGGAAAGAATTTTAATTCTAAATCTGAAGAGCCCGTTGAAGAAACTTCTCAATCCTAGTCTAACTCTCTTACCTCTTTAACCATTCCTTCTATTGAATCTTTTGCATCTCCGAAGAGCATATTTGTTTTATCTAGAAAAAATAATTCGTTTTGAACTCCTGAAAATCCTGAGGCCATTGATCTTTTAAGTACAATAACAGATTTTGCTTTATCTACATTTAATATTGGCATACCATAAATTGGTGAGCTCTTATCTGTTCTAGCATTAGGATTGGTAACATCATTTGCTCCAACAACTACAGCAACATCTGTTCTGTCAAATTCATTGTTAATCTCTTCTAAATCTTTAAGTTCATCGTAGGGAACATTTGCTTCAGCTAACAATACATTCATGTGTCCAGGCATACGGCCAGCAACTGGATGAATAGCGAACTTAACTGATACACCTTTATCCTTAAGTAATGTTGATAATTCATTGATTTGATGTTGAGCTTGAGCTACAGCTAATCCATATCCTGGAACAAAAATCACACTCTCTGCATATCCTAAAATCATAGCAGCGTCTTCTGCGGTTAACGATGTCACTGGTCTCGTTTCCTCTTCTCCGGAAGAACTTGAACCTTCTTCTGATCCAAATCCGCCTAGCATAACATTCAAAAGAGATCTGTTCATTGCTTTAGTCATTATTCTAGTAAGAATTAATCCAGAAGCACCAACTAGAGAACCTGAAATTATTAGCACAGGGTTTCCTAAAACAAAACCTGCCCCAGCTCCTGCAATTCCAGAATAAGAATTCAATAATGCTACAACTACTGGCATATCTGCTCCACCAATTGGAATAACGATTAATATCCCTAGAATTAGAGATATCCCTACCAAGAGATATAAATAATTAACATCTGATAATTCTGGGATTGATAATAAAATCCCTAATGCCAAAACAGCTAATATAAGTAGAACATTTAGATAATTTCTTAGAGGCAAAAGTATAGGCTTTGTGGTTAGAATTTCTTGAAGTTTTCCAAAAGCAATAAAGGAACCTGTAAATGTAACTGACCCGACAATTGTTGCAAATGCTACTGATGCTAGTACAAATGCAGAATGATCAGCAGAATTTCTAAATATAACTTCATACATTGCAACGATACCACTTGCAGCACCACCAAATGCATTAAAGACAGCGACAAGTTGAGGCATAGCAGTCATTTGAACATATTTAGATAAAATTACTCCAATAAATGAACCGATAATTAGTCCTATAATGATCCATTGTATATTTGTGTCAGTGTATTTTAATGCAGTTACAATAATCGCAATAAGCATTGCTATAGATGAAAGCCTGTTTCCGTTTCTGGCAGTAGCAGGAGATGCTAATCTTTTAATACCTAATATGAACATAGATGCAGATATAAGATAGAGAATATTTTCTATATTTGATGATATTTCTAACAAAAAAATCTCCTTATTTTTTACTCTTCTTAAACATAGCAAGCATTCTATCAGTTACTAAAAATCCCCCAACTACGTTAATAGTAGCTAATATAACTCCAACAACTGAAAAAATTGTAGCTATTGTGTTGTGTGTGTTTGATGCAATTATTATAGCTCCTACAATTACTACTCCTGATATAGCATTTGAACCAGACATCAGTGGAGTATGAAGAGTGGGTGGAACTTTTGTTATTATTTCATAACCTATAAAAAGTGCTAAAACAAAAATAATTATTAGTGAAATTAATTCCAATTTATCCCTCTATTCTTTTCTTGCCATTTTGAAATACCAACATTGCATCAATTATTTCATCTTCTAAGTCCATCTCTATTTTAGAGTCCTTTATTATTATTTCTAGAAGACCATAAATATTTTTTGAATATACTAAAGATGCGTCGTAAGCCATTTCAGAAGATAAATTTTTTGGTCCATGGACTATTGTTCCATTTATGTTTACAGACTCCCCAAGAATAGTAGATTCGCAGTTTCCTCCTGAAGGAGCAGAAATATCAACTATCACGCTACCTGCTTTCATCTGTTCAACAGTATTTTTTTCAATTAATATTGGAGCCTTTCTACCTGGAATAGCTGCTGTAGATATGACTGCATCTGATTTTAGTATATATTCCTTTAGGAATTCTAGTTGGGAAGTTTGTTTATCTTTGGACTGTTCTTTTGCATACCCACCAGAAGTTTCAGAATCCTCAGGAACTTCATCAGAAATAAATTTAGCACCTAGTGATTCAATTTGCTCTCCTGCTGCTAATCTTATATCGTATCCTGTTACTTCAGCTCCTAGTCTTTTCGCCGTAGCAATTGCTTGTAATCCAGCTACTCCTGCTCCTAATACCAATATCGATGATGGAGGAATTGTTCCTGCCGCAGTCATCATGAGAGGTAAATATTTTTTTAAAGAAGTTGCTGCTAATAATCCAGCTCTGTAACCAGCAATTGATGCTTGTGATGAAAGGGCATCTAATTTTTGAGCCCTTGCTATTCTAGGCACAAATTCCATTGCTAATAAAGAGAGACTATTTTTTGTACATATCTTAGAAATATTTTGATCTGTTCTTATATCTGTAAGGCTAATTACAGAACTGTTTTGTATAAAGTTTGATTCTTTATTGTAGAATGCATTTACTGCAGTGATAATATTAACTTCTTTTGAGAGTTTTTTTACTATTTTGGCACCAGATGATTCATATTGGTCATCTGTATAACCTGCTTTAATCCCAGAATTTTCTTCCACTTGAACAGATACCCCTAGGTTTATAATAGATTTTATATCTTTAGGTACTATTGAAACTCTATTTTCAGAAGGATCATCCTCTTTTTTTATACCTAAAACTATGTTGTCTGCCAATTTAACTCCTGAAATTTAGAAAAAAGCTTATTATTTAAAATTTATAATACATTGATATTATATCCCGAAATTAAATTGAATATACTGTTTAACTAATTGAAAATTAAAGGAGTAAAGATATGTACCTCATAAGAAGAACTTACAAGACGAAGCCTTACGAAGCAGTAAATGTTGCAAAACTTGTTAAGGCTCAAGCTGATATGTATACATCTATAGGACAAAGAAGTGAATGTAGGGTGTATTACAATAATGGAACTAATCCTGGAGAGCCGAACAGAGTTTATTTAGAGTGGACATCTGAAGTATTTGATAATCCAAGTAGAGAAGGCAATGTTATTCCTAAAGAAGTTATGGAATTAGGAGCAAAATATAGACCTTTATTAGATACTGATAACGGTCCTTCAAACTGGATTGAATTTTGGACAATATTAGAATAATTATCCCCCTCGTGGGTATCTTTCATCTGAATGTAGATCTCTGATAATAGATTTAACTTCGTTGAAATACCTAGTTTTTTCTTCAATAAGTTCAAATATTTCATCGCTATCTTCTTTGTCATAAAGATCCATTATTTCTTCATGAATTTTTTCAGCCAATTTTGATAACTCAGATACTGTTAGATCATCTAGGTTTTTCGAATCTTCATTCATTTCTAGTAAATTGTTTTTGTAAGATTACTCTTAAAAATGTTTTTTTGAACCAAATTGATTTGATTAATTATTTTTTCTATTGTTTCTTGATCACTTGCTTGCTTAGTACTCCAAGCGATCAGATGATCTATAAAAAAATCTCCGTTAAGAACAAAGTTTTCTAGATTCAAATCTGAAAGAGTGTTTATATTCTTCTCATTATGCGGATATTCTAGAATACACTTATTATTAGATTCATTTTCCAAATTTACTAATCCTATAAGAGTCTCATCGAATATTTTATCTCCACTTTTTCTTATACCCCAAAATTGAGGTTTGATGTCCTTATTTATTAGGGTCTCTATTCCAGAAATTATTATCTCTTTTTCATTATGGTTTTTATTATTTTCAAGTTTAGATTTAAAATCAATATCGATTATTAATCCTTTGTTGTATGAGTTACAAATTTCAATTAATCCTAATAACCTATCTATCGCTAATTCTTCAGCTAATTTGCTTCTGTTTTTCTCAAAATATATTTTCACGCTAAGTAAATTTGGATCAAAAATATTAATTATTTCCAATGCATCTTTTGCGCTGGGAATAGCTAGTCCCCCTCGATTTATGTGTTCAATAGCAATAGCAGTTTGAATATTTGACTTCTTCGATTGAAATAAAATACCTTCACATAAATTAGGTTCCCCCCAAATAAAGTAATTATTGTCCTTATTTGATTGGTTTAGTGATTCATAAATTAGATTTGCAGCTTTATTTGCTTGAAGCTTTTCAAGAGCTGATTTAGGACGATTTTGATCTAAATTACACGATAAAACATTTGTCCTGTTATCTAATCCTATAAAAAAATTATTTTGTTTATTATCAATCATTACTTAACTTACTTAAGTTATTTATTAATTCTTCATAATTTGTTTCAAAATAAAGAGATTTTCTACCATTTTTGATCATTTCTAAATGATCTGAATATCCCTGTTTTTTTACAAATGTATTTAGAGTGTACAATGATTTTGGGATATTAAGGTCCTCGTTACCGTGTAAATTTATTACTAGATTCTGTATGTTATTGAAGCTACCTTTCAATAACTGTCCCATTGAATGCAAATAATTTGGTGCAAAAAATATCAATATTCTTTTGTTTTTATTAGAAGCTTTTTCACATAAATTAATCATTTTTTCTTTTTGTTCAATAGTTAAATTTGTTCCATGAATTAATAAAGAAATAAATCCTTTGCTTATTTGAATTTCTTCATATAATTGATTTGCTTTGTATTGTTTTTCAAAATTATTTTCTTCATTATTCATGAGTAAATTTTGGGTTGTAATTTTTGTAGATTCTACATTCGGCTGATCAAATGGTTGTATGTTTATTGAAGTACAAAATATTGCTATAGCATAATTTAAGACTTGGAATTTGTAAAACAAAGATTCATTATATTCTGTTTTAAGATTGATATTATTTTCTGAAAATAAATCCTCAGATGATGAAAAACTAATGCATGGGTAGTTTCCATTAATATTTTTTAAGGGCAAAATTCCTTTTTCTTCTTTACCTGTTGATTCTGAGATCAATTGTTCTATCCAATCAGTTATATAATCATTTTTATTTTCTGATAATACTGTGAAGATATTTTTGCCTTGTTTGTAGTTGCTTAAAAGAATTCCTGCTATTAATAATGCAGGATTATTCATTTCATTTTTTATACAATTTTCATTAGCCTTATTTATATTTGAAATTATTTTACTTAATTTAAATCCACATAAATAGAATGGCAAAATTCCTAAATGCGTTGAGATACTAAATCTTCCCCCTGTTTTTTGGGGTGTGGCTAATATTTTCGAATCATCATTGTTTCCATCTTGTATATAAAATATATTACATTTTTTTTCACCAATAATTTGTTTTAGTATTTTAGTTTCTAATGTCTTCCTTGATTTAGAACATATGAATACGGCTGTAGATAAATTATTTATCTTTTCTTTTATTTTTTTTATATGTGATATATCAAAATTATCTATAAATAGAATTTTTGATGGATTAATAAAAGAGGCGATTCTTGCCATACTTATAGACCCTCCCATACCTATAAAAACATAGTTCTCAAATTGGTCTATTTTTCTGTAAATTTCTTGAAATTCATCAATATGTATATTTTTAGTCCATTGAACTGGGATTTCTTCATAATTTTCAAAATCTCCTAAAGGGAATGAATCTTTAGTGGGCGTTAGAATCTTATTTATTATATTTTGATCAATTATTTGATCTAAATATTGTTCAAGCCTCATTTATTTATCAGTTTTGAAATTTTTTGATCGATAGTATCAAGAAGGGAATCATAAGATTCTTGGAATAACTTTATACCATTTAGTAACAATGAGTTTGTGATTTTTTCAAAATCAAATTGATTTTTAGAACTTTCATACATATCTTTAAAATTATCATTGATTTCTAAATTATTTGAAGTTAAAATCTTTGATTTTAACAAGTAATCTATAGTCTCAAGTGGAAGTGTATTTATTGTATTTTTTAAGGGTAGATTGTATGTATAGTACTCTTGATTCAACTCTTTTGCTTTGACACTTGTTGATGCCCATAATAATTTTTGAAAATTATTTCCCATTTTTTCTTTTTTTGATAAAAATAAATCGTAAGCTCGAAAAGCATTAATGATTGCCATTTTATGGAATAATGGGTTTTTAGAATCAATTATATTATCAACAGCTGTATCAATCCTGCTTATAAAAAATGAAGCCACTGATTTTGAATTTTTATTTTTATTTTTTGATTCTATAAATGCTTCTAAGGTTTTTTTATAATTTTCAAATGAAAAAAGTAAAGTTATATTTACATTTATACCATTTTCAAGCAGTTGTTTTGTTGCATAGATCCCGTCTTCTGTACCAGGGATTTTTATCATTAGATTTTTTCTGTCTACTTTTGCCCAAAGTTTTTCAGCTTCAATTATAGTTTTCTCAGAATCATTTGCTAAATGTGGATCAACTTCTAATGAAACAAATCCATCATTTTGATAACTATTTTCATAAACATGGCTTAATAAATCTGCTGCATTTCTTATGTCATCGGTAGCTATTATTTCAAATATTTCTTTAGATGAAGTATATGTTTCTGATAATTTTAATATTTTTTTATCGTATGAATCACTGGAACTTATAGCTTTCTCAAATATTGAAGGATTGCTTGTAATCCCACTGATTCCATTAGATATTAAGTTCTTAAGATCTCCTGATTCGATCATTTGATTACTAATTGAATCTAGCCAAATAGATTGGTCTTTGTTTATTAAGTTTTCTATATTTGTCATCTTAGGATAAGTTTTCTTTTTCTATTTGATTTAATTTTTCTTTTCGTCTTATGAATCTTTCTTCATCAACAAATTTAGCATTTATAAACTCTGAAATAATTTCTTTTGCCAATGCATCCCCAATAATTCTGCCTCCTAAACATACAACATTCATATCATCATGTTCAACTCCTTGACTAGCAGAATATGTATCATGACAAATCGCAGCTCTTACATTTTTATATTTATTAGCTACTACAGATGCTCCGACTCCCGAACCACATAAAATTATCCCTTTATCGTATGATTTTTTGCTTATAGCATCAGCTACTAACCTTGAAGTATCAGGATAATCATCATTTGGATCATAAGCGGTGTCATTTAAATCCTTGATTTCAAAACCAAGTGAGTTTATGTGTTTGATGAGTATTTTTTTTAATTCAAATCCTCCATGATCGGAGCTTATACAGATTTTCATTAGATTATTTTAAAATTAAATTTGTTTTTTCAATTATTCTATCACTTGAAAATCCAAAAGAATTAATTAATTCTTTACCTGGAGCAGAAGCTCCAAAAGATTCAATGGAAATAATATTTTCATTATTTTTTGTATATTTTTGCCATCCAAGACCAACTCCAGCTTCAACTGAAATTATTTTTGAAGTCTGATCTGGAATTATTTTTTTCCTGTATTCTTCAGTTTGACTATCAAATATATCCCAGCAGGGCATAGATACAACTCTTACTTTATGATTTTTACTTAATTCTTTTGCAGCAACAATAGTCTCTGCAACTTCAGAACCTGTAGATAAGAAAACTATTTCTGGGTTGTCTTTTGTATTTTCGTAACAAATATAAGCCCCTTTGGAAAAATCTTCTTTTGTGATTTTGAAGTTGCTCAAAGATTCTAAGTCTGGCAATGCTTGTCTTGAAAGAATTAAAGCAGAAGGTTTATTTTTGGTATTAATTGCAGCTTGCCATGCAAGAAAAGTTTCTTTTTTATCAGCTGGTCTGAATACATTTAAGTTAGGAATAGATCTCAAGCTCATAAGTTGAGAAATAGGTTGATGAGTAGGGCCATCTTCTCCTAAGCCAATAGAGTCGTGTGTAAATATCCAAATGCTATTTAAGTTAGATAAAGCGCTTAATCTTACAGCACCTCTCATATAGTCTGAAAAGACTAGAAACGTTCCTCCAAATATCCTGTAATTTCCGTGTGCAGAAATTCCATTCATTATTCCACCCATCCCATGCTCTCTAACTCCAAATTTTATATTTCGACCATGAGGTTTTATTTTTGAAAAATTATCTGAACCTTTGATTTCAGTATTAGTTGAACCAGTTAAGTCGGCAGATCCTCCTATTAAATTTGGGATATAGTCTTTAATAATATTTATAGCATTCCCGGAAGATGCTCTTGTGGCTTCAGGATCATTTGATTTACTAATAGAATCTAATAATTTATGATCCCAGTCAGCGTCTATTTCTCCATTTAATATTTTTTCTATTTCTATATATAAATCAGGGTTCTTTAATTTGAAATTTTCATATTCCGTATTCCAGCTAGATTCTAATTTTTGTCCATTTTCTACTGATTCTCTCATGTGTGAAATAACATCTTCAGGTATTTCAAATTCTGAATATTCCCAGTTAAGGTTTTTTCTTGTAAGTATCGTTTCTTCTTCACCAAGGGGTTCCCCATGAGCAGACTCTTTTCCTGATTTATTTGGAGATCCATAGCCTATTGTGGTATTAGCGATAATAAGGGTTGGTTTGTCTAAATTACTTTTTGCTTTATTTATTGTGCTTTCCAATTCTTTGGTACTTAACCCATCTACATCTTCAAAAACTTCCCATCCATAAGATCTAAATCTATCACCTACGTTTTCAGTAAATGCAAGATCATTACTTCCATCTATAGAGATATTGTTTGAATCATAAATATAAATAATTTTTCCTAACCCCAATGTACCTGCCAATGAGGCAGCTTCAGATGCGATCCCTTCTTGTAAGTCCCCATCACCTACTATTCCAAATATATAATGATCAATTATTTCTTTGTACTTAGATGACAACATTTTTTCTGAAATAGCCATCCCTACACCATTTGCAAAACCTTGACCTAAAGGACCAGTTGTTACTTCAATTCCTAAATTTAGATCTCTTTCTGGATGACCTGGAGTTTTTGAACCAAATTGACGAAATTTTTTGAGATCATCTAATTCAAAATCATATCCAGTCAGATATAAGACGGAATACAATAAGGCTGAGGCATGACCTATGGATAAAATAAACCTATCTCTATTATGAAATTTTGGGTTATTTGGATTATGTCTCATTATTTTTTTAAACAACGTATAAGCTATAGGAGCTGCTCCCATCGGCGCTCCGGGGTGCCCTGAATTTGCACTATTTACTTGATCTATGGAAAGAAATCTAAGGGCGTTTATGGATTTTTCTTCTATATTCATAATTAATTTACTTTATCACCTTTTGTTTGCATTTTTATTTTATACAATGATTTATCTGAGGCGATAAATAATTGATCAAAGCTTTCTCCACCAAAGCATAAATTAGCAGTTCTTTGCTCAGGTATATGTATTTTTGCTATCAATTTTCCTTTTGGAGAAAAAATTTGTACACCATCCCAAGCTGATGAAAAAAGATTCCCGTTCTCGTCTACTTTGATTCCATCTGGTTTTCCCGGTCTAGGAGTTGCAAAAACTCTTTTATTTTTAATTGAATTATCTACAACATCATAAGCAAATATATTTCCTGTTGCTCCTGTATCTGTTATGTATACAACTTTTTCATCTGGAGAAAAGGCAATTCCATTAGGGGCATCTATTTCAGAAGTAAGTAATTTTACAGATTTGTTTTTATCAACTATGTAAACGCCGTTATATATTGTTTCAGATCTAGACTCATAACCTTCATGATTGCTCATTATTCCATACTGAGGATCTGTGAACCAAATTGTCCCGTCAGATTTACACACAAGATCATTTGGAGAATTAAATCTTTTTCCCTCTACTTTATTGGTAATAATATCCACATTTCCTGATTGATCTGTTATGCTAACAGCTCTACGCCCATGTTCTGCAGTTATCATAAAACCATCTAAATCAACAGCATTTCCATTTGAAAAATTCGAAGGATATCTAAAAGTGCCAGTTTTTTCATTTTTTAAGTCATAAAAAAGCATTCTATTATTTGGAATGTCTGACCATACAACTATATTTTTTTCTTTCAAGTAAACTGGACCTTCAGCCCATTCACATCCTTCAAAAATTTTTGTTATGTTTTTATCATTTGAGAATAATGAATGAGAATTTTCATCGAATATTTCTACTTCATTTTTAAGCTCTTTAGAGTCTCTAACTATTTTTACCATTTATTTTTTTTTCGTTATTCTTTTTTTTCTTATATCAGAAGAAACTAATGATATCTGCTCAACTAAGTTTTTATTAGATAGTCTTGAACATATTTTTTCTGTAAAAATTGAATCTGAAGACAATGGTTCATTATTAGAATTATAAGATTTAATTTTTTCATGACTTATGCTTGAATTAATAACGGTATATTTAAGGTTGTCTTGTCTATAAGCAATAAGGTTATAAATAATCTCATCGGACCATTTTGTGTTGTTATGTCCCCATAGATCATCTAAAAAAAGATAATCTACATCTTTACATAAATCATAAATAAATCCTTTGCCTTGATTAGATCTTACATAATCTCTTACTTTATCAATAAGTTCAGAGGATGATATATAAAATAAATTTGAACTCTTTTTATTAATTTCGTTTGCTATTGCTGCAGTTAGATAACTTTTACCAGAACCTGTCCCACCATGAATAAATAACCATGAAGGATTTTCGCTTTCAACAAACTCTTTTGATTTCAACAAAGCCATTTCAATCGAATCAAAAGTTATCTTTTCTTCTTGTGATAATTCTTTATTTGGTTTCCTAGCTAATTTTCTTAATTTTGAATTTTCAAAAACTTTAGGAATTCCATTGCCTTTATGATTATTTTCTTTTGAATCTAAATGAATAGTCTGAACTAGATTTGGATCTGTAAATCTTGCTTGAGATCTGTCATCAAAATCTAAAATATTTTTATTTATAACTATTACAGTTGGTAATTTTCTTGTATATCTATAAGTGAACAGATGATCCATTTTTTCTTCAATCCATTCTGAGTATTTTTGATTTCCATAGTCATCAATAATTAAGAAAGGGTAATTAATTAATTCATTAAAAGTATTTTCACTTGAATCGGAATTTGAGTTGGTTATTATATCTATAAATTCTTGTGTTGATTTGTAAATTACAATGTTGTCATTGTTAATGCAATTAATTGCAATCCCCACTGCTAGGTGGGTTTTGCCTGTTCCAGGCTCTCCGCTTATAACTAGCCATCCCATTGGATTTTTTGAATAATCGTCAGCTTTTCTTAAGCTCTCTCTTAAGTTTTTTGGGTCAGCTTTACCAATCTTACCGTCAATTTTGAACTTTTTTAGGTCATATTCAAGTAATTGATTGACGCCTGCAAAACTTAATTTTATTTTATTTTCCAAATCATCTGATTTGCCTTTTTGGCATGAGCAAGGAACAGTTTCTTTATTAACAATTATCCATCTTGCAGAATTACAAATTTCGCATTCAATATAATCAGATTCATTTTCAAATTCTTCAAAATAATTTGAACTGAATTTTCTATTATTTAAAATTTCCTTGAGGCTTTCCAAAATTAATTCTCTTGTGTTGATAATTGATTGTTTCTAACTGAATCAATAGACACAAATCTACCAATAGAATCATCTACTGCCAAAGGTACAGTGTCTGTAGGCCCATTTCTATGTTTTGCAACAATTATTTCAGCTTGACCTTCTGGATATGGAATCCCAGGATTATTTTTTATCCAATCTTCTTTAGTCACAAATTTTTCTTCTCGGTGAATGAACATTACAACGTCTGCATCTTGCTCAATAGATCCTGATTCTCTTAAGTCTGATAACAAAGGTCTATGAGATTGTCTGTGCTCAATTGCTCTTGAAAGTTGAGATATAGCTAAAACAGGGACTTTTAAGTCTCTAGCCATAGCTTTTACTTGTCTAGAAATTTCTGAAACTTCTTGTGCTCTGTTAGTTTCTCTAGATCCTTTATTATTACTAAGTAGTTGCATATAGTCTAAGATGATAAAATCTAAGCCATATTCAAGCTGCAATCTTCTAGCCTTTCCTCTCATTTCAGCAACGCTTTGTATAGGAGAATCATCTATAAATATAGATAAGTCTGAAAGTTTACCAATTGCATCAATTAATCTATTCTCTTGAGATGTACTTAATCTCATCATTCTCAAGGAATGCATATTTATTCTAGCCTGAGTAGCCAACATTCTTGTAGCGATTTGCTCTCTTCCCATTTCCAGAGAATATATTGCAACTTTATGATCATTCATAGCTGAGTTTATTGCTAAGTTTAATGCAAACATAGATTTACCGACTGAAGGTCTTGCTGCAAGCACTAGCATATCTGATCTTTGTAGCCCTCCTAAAAGTTCGTCAAGCATTTTGAACCCAGATCCTATGGGTGCATTTTCTCCATCATTTATTTCACTAGAAGAGGTTTCAAGAAAGGGTGTTAATGTTTCTCTTAATGGGACAAAGTCTCTACTTGGTTGGTCATTTCTAATGCCATAAATAATATCTTCAGCCTTTGATAAAGATGTCTCTACATCAGGGTCATTTTCAAATCCAATGTCTGAAATATTTTCAGCAGCATTGATAAGTGTTCGCATTGTAGCTGTTCTTCTGACTAGATTTGCATAATGCTTTATGTGGATAGAGGTTGGAACGACATCTACTACCTTTGCAAGATAAGCTCTACCTCCAACTTCTTCTAGCTTTTCTTGTGTTTCAAGCTCATGAGCTATAGTTATTTGATTGATAGGCTCTTGACGATTAAAAAGGTCTCTAGCAATCTCAAAAATGACTTTATTAGGCTCTAAATAAAAATGCTCAGGTTCTAAAAAAGATGCTATTTTAGTAAAAGACATCCCGTCTAGTAGTAAAGAACCAATTACTGATTCTTCAGCAGATATATCATGTGGGAAAAGTTTGTCAGATAACACCATTAATAATCCAAAATTTTTCTAATTATTTGAATTATTATCTCCATTTTCTTCATTTTCAGAAGTAGTTTTTTGAGTGTTTTCTTCGTTATTAGAAATTTCTTCAGAAATTTCTTCAGAATTAGCTTCTTTTTCTTCTAATTTCTTTAGTTTAGCTTGCTCTATTTTATGCTCTTCCATCACCTTTACAGATTCTTCATCTGGAATAACATTCAGTGTTAGGTTTAATGTAACCTCTTCAACAAATTTTGCAAAAACTTTAAATTTACCTATTACTCGTATTGGCTCGGTGATATTGAAAAACCTTCTGTTCATAGCTCTTCCAGTTTTTGCTTCTAGAGCTTCAGCAACTATTGTAGGTGTGATCGATCCGTATAATCTACCAGTAGGACCTGTTCTTACCTCAAGGTCTAATTCAACATCTTTAAGACTATCTGCAACAACTTGCCAATCTTTTGTTTCTTGAATTCTTCTTTCTTCAGCTTCAGCTCTAAGTTTTGTAGCTCTTTGAAGAGCTTCTTCTGTAGCTAGTACAGCTACTCCTTGAGGAATAAGAAAATTCCTAGCAAATCCAGGTTTTACGTTCTTAACATCTCCTGCTCTTGCTGTAGGCAATAAATCTTTCAAAAATAATATGTCCATTTTTTAGTTCGTGCTCCTGTAAAAATAATTCTGATTTATACAATTCTAATTTATAGAATCATATTTTTTTTATGCTAGTATCTATAATCATAACAAAAAAGATGGAGTAAAATATGCAATTTGATGAAATTATCAAAGATACTAATTTTTCAGATGCTAATAAACCGAACCTTTTGGACTACTCTAAGCAATATAATGATTTTGATTGGAATCGTGATGCTTATTCAAAATTAGAGTGGCTTCCAGATGGAGGTTTAAATAATGCTTATGAATGTGTTGATAAACACGTGAAGAATGGCTATGGAGATAATTTAGCTATGATTTGGTTAGGCAAAAATGGAGAAGAAGAAAAATATTCTTACACTGATTTCAAAAATGAATCTGATAAATTTGGCCAAGTTATGTTAGATTTAGGAATGCAAAAAGGTGATAGAGTATTCATATTTATGGATAGGCTACCTGAATTATATTTTGCTGCTATGGGAATCCTTAAAGCTGGTGGAGTTATAGCTCCTTTATTTTCAGCATTTGGGCCAGATCCAGTCAAGGATCGAATGCTTGATGCTGGAGCTACATACTTAGTAACATCTCCAGATTTGAGAAAAAAAATATCACCAATTTTGAAAGATATAAAAACTCTTAAAAATGTAATTGTAGTAAATAAAGACAATAGATTTAAAGATCCTTTGGATGATGGAGATCTTGATTACAATGATTTAATGTCTAATATAGAACCTGAAAAATTCAAAATGGTTAATACATCGCAATATGATTTTTCTATAATGCACTATACATCAGGCTCAACAGGAAAACCTAAAGGTGTTTTACATAGACATCAAGCGGTAGTTCAACAAATGCTAACAGGTCATTGGGCTCTAGAATTAAGTCACGGAGATATTTATTTTTGTACAGCGGATCCTGGGTGGGTAACAGGTACTTCTTATGGAATGATTGCGCCATGGACAAATGGAGTGACTCAGATAATATATGAAGGTGGATTTGGAGCTGCAAAATGGTATGAGATTATTGAAAAATATAAAGTTGATATTTGGTATACTGCTCCAACTGCAATAAGGTTATTAATGAGAGCAGGAGATGATGTAGTAAAAAAATATAATTTGACTTCTATGAGGTTTATTGGCTCCGTGGGAGAACCACTTAATCCAGAGGCAGTAGTATGGGGAGAAAGAAACTATAAACTTCCTATTCATGATAATTGGTGGCAAACTGAAACAGGTGCTATTATGTGTGCTAATTATCCATCAGAAAATATTAAGCCTGGATCTATGGGGCAACCTTTTCCTGGGATTACAATGGGTATTCTTGATGATGAGTATAATGAACTACCTGCAGATGAAAGTGGAATACTTGCTGTTAGACCGGGATGGCCATCTCAAATGTTTGCATATTGGAAACAGGATGAAATGTATAATTCTAGATTTAAAAAAGGATGGTATATTACTGGAGATCAAGCTGCTAGAGATAAGGATGGTTACTTCTGGTTTCAAGGTAGGGCAGATGATGTTATAAATACAGCAGGGCATTTGGTAGGCCCATTCGAAGTAGAAAGTGCTTTGATTGAGCATCCTGCAGTAGCTGAAGCTGGAGTTATTGGAAAACCTGATCCTATTGCTATGGAAATAGTAAAAGCTTTCGTTACATTAAATCCTGGCTATGATCAAACTCCTGATCTTAGGAAAGAACTTATTAGGTTCTCTAGAGAAAAGCTCTCTGCAGGCGTTGCACCACGTGAGATTGATTTTCTTGAAACTATGCCTAAAACAAGATCTGGAAAAATAATGAGAAGATTGCTAAAAGCCAGAGAATTAGGTGAACCTGAAGGTGACATTTCAACATTAGAAGATGATTAAACTTTTTGAAAGGATTACAAATGAATTCTGAATGGGGCTCTATTTATAAGGACTTGGGTTTACAGCCTATAATAAATGCTACTGGTAGTGTGACTGCTTTAGGAGGGTCCGTAGTTGCTAAAGAAGTAAAAGAAGCTATGGATATGTCTAATGATGTTTATATCCCAATGGCTGATCTTGAAAAAAAAGTAGGTGACGAAATTGCAAATATATTAGGCGTACCTGCAGCATATATTACCTCAGGAGCAGGATCAGCATTAACACTTGCCGCAGCTGCTTTTATGGCAGGAAAAGATGACAAAAAAATACAGCAGTTACCAAATACTGAAGGAATGCCAAATAAAATTTTAATTCAAAAGAGACAAAGATATTGGTATGACAGATGTATGGAATTTTCTGGAGGACAGTTAGTAGAAATTGGAAATGAAGATGGTACAACAAAAGATGACTTAATTAATTCAATTGATGATGAAACAGCCTGTGTTCATTATCCTGTATATGAACAAGCAGAGATTGATAAAAATATTCTTTCACTTGAAGAAGTTATAGAAATTGCTCATTCAAAAAACAAGCCAGTATCAGTAGATGCAGCAGGACAAATATATCCTTTAGAAAATTTTGGTAAATATGTCAAAATGGGAGCAGATTTTCAATGTATAGCTGCAAAATATATGGGAGCTCCTCATTCAACAGGAATAGCCTTAGGCACTAAGGACGTTATAGATAGTATTTCTAGGCATTCTTTTGTTGGTTATGAAAGTAGGAGGATTAGAGGTATAGGAAGACCGCATAAAATTGATAGACAAGAAATAATAGGTGTTTATACTGCAGTTCAAAGATGGATGAGTATGAATCATGAGGAAAGGTTATCTTTGGAAGAAACTAAAACATTAAATATTATTAATCAAATTCAGAGCATAGATGGAATAGAAGTTAAAATAATTGATAATATTATAGGTCACCAACCATTTGGCTTATCTTTGAATATTGATTCAAATAAGTTCAAAACTAACAACCATGATTTTGTTGAAACTTTAAAAAATTCAAATCCTCCGATTTGGACTAGAGTTCCTGACGGTGAAGAAACTATAATTATTCATGTTTTTGGAATGAATGTTGAGCAGTCTAATATTGTAGGAAAAATTATCAAGGAAAAATTAGAAGGATTAAAAAAGTGAATAGAATTACACTTATGAGTCCAGGTGAAATGGGTTCGCCAATTGCTGAACAAATACAAAATTCAGGCATTGATGTTATATCTCCCTTGAAAAATAGATCAAAGCAAACCCGTGACAGAGCAAAAAAATATGGAATTATTGATTCTGATAATTTAGAAAATTCAATCTTTGAATCAGATCTTGTTATTTCTATCTTAGTTCCAGATGCTGCAAAAGATTTAGCGATACAGGTATCTAAGTTTTCAAAAAAATTGAATAAAGAAATATATTTTGCTGACTTAAATGCAGTATCACCTGAAACAGTTCAAAGTATGAAAGATATCTTGTCTGATTCAAAAGTAAAGTTTATTGATGGAGGAATAATAGGAGCTCCTCCTAAAGGGAATAATATACCCAGAGTATATGTATCTGGAGAGCATTCTGCTTATTTCACTAAACTAGATGGTTTAGGAATGAAAGTTATGGATATGAGTGGAGATATAGGATCTGCATCTGCAATGAAAATGGCCTATGCATCTATAACAAAAGGCTATTCCTCGTTATTGATCGCAGCAATAACACTATCTATAAGGACAAATAATTTTCATCATCTTATGGATGAACTTGAGTTTTCACAATCTAATGTATTTAAAGACTTAAATAACCTGAAAAGTATCCCAAGTAAAGCACATAGATGGATAGGTGAAATGGAAGAAATATCAAAGACATTTATAGAAAATAATATCACTGGAGATTTTCATAAAGCTTCAGGCTCAATATATAGAAATGTATCAGATTCTAAATTAGGAAAAGATAGATTGTTTCCATCAGAAATAGAATTAGAGGGAGAAGATTTCTTTAAGTCTATTCAATAATTAATTGACTTTTGATGTTATTCCCTCAAGATTGTCAACTAATTTAGAGAATTCTTCTTCGCACTGAGAGTTAGTAAATATAGCAGGTTCATTATTATCAGAATATTCTGGCAAAAGAGAAATTTCTGTTAATGTAGGTAATCCTAATTCATCAGCCATGTCTTTGGCTCCACCAGTTCCAAATATTCCACCTGTCATGTTTTCAACAACACCATATACCTTGAGATTAAGCTTCTTAATCATATTTATAGATCTTTTAGCATCTAAAGCTGCAAGTTCTTGAGGTGTAGAAACGACGATGAATCCATCTATATTTAATGTCTGCATTACAGTTAGTGGTGCATCAGAAGTTCCAGGAGGAAGATCACATATTAGATAATCAATATCGCCCCAATTTGTTTTAGATATAAATTGATTGATCGCATTGTGAATCATTGGCCCTCGCCAAACTATTGCTTCATCTTCATTTTCCTGAAAAAATCCCATGGACATAACTGAAACACCATACTTTTCTGGTGGAACCATCTTTCCATCTTCATCAGCTTCAGGTCTGTTAGAAATTCTTAATACTCTTGTTACATTTGGGCAGTCAATATCACAATCTAAAATTGCAACCTTTTTACCTTTTTTTGCAAGACTTATGGCTAGGTTAGTTGTTACTGTAGTTTTTCCAACTCCACCTTTACCTGAATAAACACCTATTCTGTATTTGATTGAGTTTAGTGATTTACTGATCTCTTGTTTTTGTTTGAATTGTTCACGAACTTGAGCTAATCGTGCTTCTTCAGCTGGGGTCAGTTTTCTAGGTTCGGACATTTAATCTATTCCCAGTAACCTTTTCCCATCCTCAGTAATTAAGTCAGGATTCCACGGTGGTTCAAATACTAAATCTACTACTACATCCTCTACATCTTCTATTTCAGCTATACGCCATTCTGCTTGTTGAGCTATGTATGGTCCCATTCCGCATCCTTGAGCAGTAAGAGTCATTTCAACATGAACTTCATTATCTTCTACTTCTACGTTATATATTAATCCAAGATCAACAACATTGACCGGAATCTCAGGATCATATACTTCTTTTAATGCTTCTATAACTGATTCTTTATTTAATTCTTCTGACATAGTAGTTTTTTTCTATTGTTTGTTTAATTATATATTATGTTGAGAATAAAAATAATATATATTTTTTTACAATTATATTAATTATTTAATATTCTGAAGAGTGATTATCTCTCTGTGAGCTAAATGACTTCTTACCATATCAACATTTTCTTTCCACCATTCAGTTCCATAGAAAATTGCCTCTTTTTCTTCTATATCTCCTATATCATTTCCATAAGATCTAATCCAAATAAATTGAGATTTTTCCTCATTTAACCAAGATGATTCTACATTTATTCCAGACTGATTAAGCAAAGGTATTAATTTATCATTAAATAATTTCAGCCAATCATCCATCATGCCTTTATTAACTGTGTAAATCCTTAAGTGTGCGTACATAATTATTTCCTCTAATTTCTTTTATCTATTAAATTTTTTCTTAATTCAGTTATTTGATCTCTCAATAACGCTGCTTTTTCAAATTCTAGAATCTTTGCAGCATTTTTCATCTCTTTTTCTAAGTCTTTTATAAGTTTATTTATATTTTTATCAGAAATATTTTCAATTTTATAATTATCAGATTTGTCTAAATTGTTTTCTTTGATTTTTTCTGTAATATCCCTAACTTCTTTTACTATACTTGTAGGTTTTATATTATTTTTTATATTGTATTCTTCTTGTATTTTTCTTCTTCTATTTGTTTCATCAATTGCAAACTGCATAGATTTAGTAATTTTGTCTGCGTACATGATTACCCTACCTTCTTCATGTCTTGCAGCTCTACCAATAGTTTGAATCAAAGATGTTGAAGACCTTAAGTAGCCTTCTTTATCTGCATCTAAAATTGCAACCATTGACACTTCAGGTAAGTCTAAGCCCTCTCTCAATAAGTTAATTCCAACGACAACATCATAAGTCCCAAGACGTAAATCTCTTAATATCTCTATCCTTTCAATTGTGTCTATTTCTGAATGTAGGTAATGTACTTTTATCCCTATTTCTCTTAGGTATTCAGATAATTCTTCAGACATTTTTTTTGTTAATGTTGTAACTAAAGTTCTTTGGTTTTTTTCAATATTTTTTTGAATATTTTCTATAAGATTGTCGACTTGATTTTTTGTGGGTTCAATGATTATTTCAGGGTCTAATAATCCTGTAGGTCTTATTATTTGTTCTACAAAATCTTCTTGTTTTTCATCTTCATACTTCCCTGGAGTTGCGGATACAAAAATAGTTTGAGGAATTCTATCTTCAAATTCTTGAAATGAAAGAGGCCTATTATCTTTTGCAGATGGAAGTCTGAAACCATGTTCGACTAATGTTTCTTTTCTTGACTGATCACCTTTATACATTGCACTTATTTGTGGGACTGTGATATGAGATTCATCTATAAATATCAAGTATTCATTATTAAAATAATCAAGTAGTGTCCAAGGAGGACTTCCTGGGCTTCGCCTACCCAAGTGCATCGAATAATTTTCCACACCTGGGCAAGAACCTGTTTCTCTCAAGAGTTCAATGTCATAATTTGTTCTTTCTTTAATTCTTTGAGCTTCCAAAAACTTATTGTTTTTATCAAAATAAACTAATCTGCTTTCAAGCTCATTCTCTATATCTACAAGTGCCTCTGAAAGGCTATCTTCAGGAGTTACAAAATGTTTACTAGGATAAATTGCAACCTTATCTAAAGATCTGATTTTATTCTTTGTCAAAATATCAACTTCAGTAATTCGATCTACTAAATCTCCAAAAAAATCTATTTTTATTGAAAATTCTTCATATGAAGGGATTATTTCTATAGTATCCCCTTTAATAGAAAATGAACCTCTATTACTTTGATAATCATCTCTAGTGAAATACATAGAAATTAATTTCCTAGATAATTCAGAAGAATTTATTTTATCGCCAATATTTATTGTTTGGGATATTGATTCATACTCTTTAGGAGACCCCAATCCATATATACAAGAAACTGAAGCAACAATTATAGTATCTTTTCTAGTTAATATTGAACGTGTTGATGCATGTCTCAATCTATCTATTTCATCATTAATATCTGATTCTTTCTCAATGTATGTATCAGTCCTTGGAACATATGCTTCAGGTTGATAATAATCATAGTATGAAACAAAATATTGAACTGAATTATTAGGGAAAAATTCTTGTAGTTCACTGGCCAACTGAGCTGCTAAAGTTTTATTATGTGCAATAACTAGTGTTGGTTTTTGTAATTTTTCTATTATTCCTGCCATTGTGAAAGTTTTTCCAGATCCTGTTACCCCCAAAAGTGTTTGAAATCTCAAGCCGTCATTTATACCTTGGACTAACTTATTAATAGCATTAGGTTGATCTCCTCTGTGAGAGAATGGTGATTCAATATTAAAGTTTATGCTATTGTCCATTTTGATTTTTACATATGAATATCATTTCTTCAGAAAATTCATTAAATGGATCTAAATTGTAACTTCCATATAAATTTATTATTTCAAAATTCAATTCATCACTTATTCGTATAACATCTTCCAAGTATAAAAAATATTCATGAGATTTAAGTTTTATTTTATTTTTATTTTTTTCTAATATTTGATAATTACTATGTAATTTTTTTTCAAAATCTAGATCACTTTTGCTAAATAAACTGTAATTATCATTTTGGATCTTTTTTGTTCCAAGAAGATCATAATTATCACTAATTAAGTAGTTATTAGGATTATGTAAATCAAAAATCAATATCCCATCATCTGATAGGTGCTTTAATCCTGAACATAGAGCCTTTATTTGCATTTTTTCATCACCTACACTCATCAACGAATGAGAAGGATATATAATTAGATCAAATTTTTTATTAGAAATTGAGTCTCTTTCTTTTATATCTAATCTAGTCATATCTTCTTGTATCAAAAATACATTTTCTTTTAGTGGTTGAAGTGGTTCGATTTTTTCTTTACATTTTTCAATCATGCCTTCAAATTTATCTACACCAGTCCATTTAACTTGATAATTTATGAATTCTAGTAATATTCTTCCGGTTCCTATACCCATCTCTAAAATATTGCTTGATTCTTTAACAAATTTTTTATAAATTTTGAAATCTTCTGGAGGAATTATTTTATATATGACATCATAATATTCTGCCCATTCATTGTAATCTGTTTTGTAATCTAACATTTTCTTATAAATTATTATTTACTTATTTAAAAATTTTAATATAGTTACATAATATATAAATATCAAGAAATATATTTTTCATGAAACTATCAGATAGACAACAAAGATTAGGTACAGAAACAGCATTTGAAACTCTTGCTAAAGCAAAAAAACTTGAATCTATGGGAAAGCATATTGTTCACCTAGAGATAGGGGAGCCTGATTTTGATAGCCCAGACCATGTTATTCAAGCAGCAAAAAATGCTTTAGATGACGGTTTTACACATTATGGACCTTCAGCAGGGCAACCCGAATTAAGAAATGCAATTGCTGTTCATCAGGGTGAATTTAATGGATATACAATATCACCTGAAAATGTGATTGTTACACCAGGTGGAAAACCTGTTATGTTTTTCTCAATCCTTGCTTTAGTACAAGAAGGAGATGAAGTGATTTATCCTAATCCTGGATTTCCTATTTATGAATCTATGATTAATTATTCTGGTGCAAAAGCAGTTCCAATGAAACTTGAAGAATCTAAAGATTTCAATGCAATAATTGATGATCTTGAAAAATTGATTACAAGTAGAACTAAACTAATGATCTTAAATTATCCTAATAATCCTTGTGGATCAGTCATGGAGAAAGAGGACTTAAGAAGAATAGCAGACCTTGCTATAAAAAATGATATAGTTGTTCTTTCTGATGAAATTTACAAGGATATGTACTATGAAGGTGAACATTACTCTATCTCTAACTTTGAAGGAATGAAAGAGAGGACTATTATATTAGATGGTTTCTCTAAAAGTTATGCAATGACAGGTTGGAGATTAGGTTACGGAATATTCCCTGATTTTATGATAGAAGATGTTACAAAACTGATGACAAATTCTGTATCCTGTACATCTGTATTTAGTCAAATGGCTGCTATTGCAGCACTAGAGGGCCCTAGAGACTTTACGAAAAATATGATGGAAAAATTTAGAATAAGAAGAAAAATTGTTCATGATGGACTTAATTCTATAGATGGCATAAATTGTAGATTGCCATTAGGAGCATTCTATGCTTTCCCAAATATATCAGGAACTGGTCTTACCAGTTCAGAATTTGCTGATAAAGCACTTAATGACTATGGAGTAGCTCTATTGTCGGGGACTGCATTTGGAGACTTTGGAGATAATTATATTAGGATTTCTTTTGCTAACTCTGAAGATAATCTTTCAAAAGCAATTGATAGGTTATCTAAAATGGTAAGAGATTTATCTTAGCTTATATCTAAAAATATACCTTTGCCTCTAACTGTCTTAATCATGTTTTGATTTTCAGACACGCTGTTTGATTTATCTCTCAATCTATGAATATGTAATCTCATTGCAGATTTATTTATTCCTATCCTACTAGGCCATAATAGGTTTTCTATCTCTTCATACGGTAGAACTTCACCATTTTTATCCACCAACTTTTTCATTATTAAATACTCAGAGTTAGATAATGATATTTCTTTATTGTTGAATCTTAATAGCTCTAGGTTCTCATCTAATGCAAGTCCACTAATTTGATCATTATTTTCAATATTTGAATTTTCTACAAACTCTTTCATCTCAAAATTATTTATGGAAGTTTCATTTTTAGTTTTTATAAATAAGTTAGTTATAATCCAAATATTTTTAAGTATTTCATCAATATTTTTTTCTGTATTATTTTCCATGAAGATATAAACGCATCCAATAGTTTCAAAGCCACCTATGATAGGAACAGAAATTACAGTTTCAAATTCAATTTTTTCGAACCATTTTGGGAAAATATCACTTTCTTCATTATTTAGAATTTTTGCAGTTCCTTCAATTCCTGTTATGACTGCTAATGATTTATTATCAACATACTCTGTTTCAAAGTTTTCAATAATAATTTCATTTGAAGAGGATTTTGCTTTTGGCTTAAATGATCCATCTGATTTATTCATTTCAGAATAAATAACACTTTTTGCATTAGCAACTAATCTTAGTGAGTCGCATAACCTAATATCTGAGTTTTCATCTTTTGAAGATAAAAACATTTCTATGGAATCAATTACTCTATTTGAAGCAGAGTATTTTGAGAGCATATTTTCTAATATGTTTTTTCCCTTAGTAATCTTTTTATTATTCTTGCTAGTCATTATTAGCGCAATTAAAAGAAACAGAGTTGAACTCAATAAGAATAAAATTAATATAAAAATTTCTAAATTCATAATTTAATAATTAGATATATATTATTTATTGTATGGAATCTTATTAAATTATTCCCATTATGACTTTATGTCTCTTTTGTTGAAAATAAGTAATCCAATTATAAAAGATAAAATAATAATCATTGTTAAGACTAAAAAATGCCTTATATCAAATCCATTCACTATTACCCCATTATTGTTGTAGTAGTAATGTAATGAAGCATATTTTACAAAGCTTAGTGAATTTACAGTTTTATAAACAGAGTCTAGTACATATCCCAAAATAGCAATTCCGGACCCAATAATTGCTGCTGAGGAACTTTTTGCAAAAATAGCTCCAAATAAAAAAGATATGGAGCCACAAGTTATTCCAAAAATGAATAAGCCTAATGATCCATAGAAAATATTAATAAGATCTAAGTTTATTTCATAAATAATCACACCTAATTGAAGTGTTAGCCCGATTACAGAGCACAAAAGCAATATAAGTACAATCAAACTTGAGTACTTTTCAATGTAGTATCTGTTTCTAGATATAGATAATGCTAAAAATTGATCTATAGTTTTATTTTCTTCTTCTGACGCTATTATTGATGATCCTAACGTAATTCCAAATGCACCAACTATTATTGGTCCAATAAGATGCATGAACTCCCCGTTTAGAAATCCTGCAGTTGATAAGTCATCTCCAAATCCTGCGATTATTTGTAGTTGTTTTGGGAATAAATTCAAAATATCTCCAAATGTGTCAGAAAATAAAGTCCAAACATAAAGCAAGAAAAGTGTATAAAATATTGAAGCCGCACTAAAGGTTATTATTTTCTTACGATTTTGTTTTAGAGAATTAATCAATATATTCATGCTAAAAATATTCCATCAATGTGTCACTCAAGTTTGAAGACTCAGTTTCAATATCTAGCACTTTATAATTAGATATGAATTTAACAAAATCGTCCATTTCTCCGGAAATCATAAAAGAAATTTGATTATTATTAATTGAGAAATTCTTGATAAACTTATTTTTTTCTAAATCTTTTATTTCAGGTAATTTACTAAATCTGACTTTTATTAATCTGAGAGATTTTTTTTCAATATCATTTTTACTTTGAGATGCTATTACATTACCTTCTTTCATGATTGTTACAAAATCACAGCAATTTGAAATTTCTAATAAATCATGTGAAGATAATAAAATAGTTTTTCCTTTAGCCTTTTCTTCAAAAATCAACTCTCTAAATTCTCTTTGGTAGTTAGGATCAAGCCCGCTGGTAGGCTCGTCTAAAATAAGCAAATTAGAATCTTTCATGAATGCTTGTATTATTCCTACTTTTTGCTTATTCCCTTTTGACAACTCTTTTATTTTTTTATTTATGTCTAACTTAAATCTTTTCGATAGATCTTTGTATAAAGTTGAATTATTTTTTTCTAAACTCAAAACATAATTAAAATATTGCAAAGGTGTAAAGTTTTCATATGGTCTAAAGTCTCCTGCTAAATAAGAAACATCTTTTCTGATTTTAAAGTTTTTTTTTGTTACTCTTTGGCTTGAAATCCACATGCTCCCTGAATCAGGATAGGTAAGATTTAGTAGGCATCTCATAGTAGTTGTTTTGCCTGCGCCATTTTCTCCTAAAAGACCGTGGATTGTACCTTCTGAAACCTCAAAGCTTATTTTATTTAAGGCAGTAAAATCTCCGTATTTTTTTTCTAGATTCTCTACTTTTATCATTATTCAGCATATGAGTTTAATGCTTCTTCATCGAATTCTGCGTTACTGAAAACTTTTTGCACATCGTCTAATTCTTCTAGATCATCTAGTAGTCTTAATGTTTTAGTTGATTGATCTTTATCCAAAGAAACAGTTGAATTTGGCAGTAGTGCAATTTCAGCCTTTTCAAGAGTTACAAATTCTTTTCCTGAAACTTTTTTTTGAATTGAAGAAAGGTCAGAATATTGACATGTGATTTCTACAGTATTATCGAAAACATCAAAGTCTTCGGCTCCATCATCGATACTTTCAAGAGCAATCATTTCAGGATCACCATCTGTCACATTTATAACAATTTGCCCTTTTTGTTCAAAGTTCCATGAAACAGCACCTGTTGAAGCAAATGTTCCTCCGGCTCTTGTAATAGTCGACCTTACGGTAGCAGCTGATCTGTTTTTATTATCCGTTAATGTTTGAATTATTAAACCAACTCCACCAGGACCAATACCTTCGTATGTTATTTCTTCAAAAGAATCTCCGCCAGCTCCAGTGCCCGATCCTTTAGCAATAGCTCTTTCAATATTATCCTTAGGCATATTTTGTGATTTTGCATTATCAATTGCTAATCTTAATCTAAAATTTAACTCAGGGTCAGAATCTCCCGACTTAGCTGCAACAGTTATTTCTCTTGATAGTTTAGTAAATAAAACACCTTTTTTAGCATCTAGTATGCCTTTCTTATGCTTTATCGTACTCCACTTTGAATGACCTGACATTTAAATTATCTCTAAAATATATCTACTTTTATCTTTTGTAGATGCTAGTTTTAAAACATTCCTTATTGATTTGGCA
>PAOY01000020.1 GCA_002710135.1 Dehalococcoidia bacterium
GTGATCATCATGCCCTTCGTGGTCGTCATGGTCGTCATCATCATCTTTATGTTTATCATGATCGTGTCCATCATGGTCGTCATCATCATCTTTATGCTTATCATGATCGTGTCCATCATGGTCATCATCATCATCTTTATGCTTGTCATCATCGTGACCATGCCCTTCGTGATCATCGTGCCCATGGCCCTCGTGATCATCGTGGCCTTCTTCTGAGAATTCAATTGGATTTATACTAGGCCCAATTTCGATTAGTTTATCTGCAGATGCTACAGAGTTCTCTAGCAATTCAACTAAGTTTGCAGATTCATATTTTAAACCTACGTAAAACACAATATCAGCATCAGCTATCTTTATTGCATCTTGAGGAGAAGCTTCAAAACTATGAGGATCTGCAGAATATGGCATCAAGATGCTTAAATCTATATTGTCATTTCCTACCTGTCTAACATACTCAGCAATCATTGGAGTTGTTGCCAACACGCTAAGCTTATCAACAGATTCTTCTGTAGTTACAGCTTGATTATCTACCTGGCTTTCACATGCGAAAATTATCAACACTGACATACATAAAACTGACAGCTTTAAAAAACGCTTAAAGTTCATTATTTTTTCCTTATTCTAATGATACGTTGTATCAAATTTGTATCTTTCAATTATACATAAATTTTTTAAGTGTGAAAATAAAATTTATGATAAATCAAGAATAATTATTTAGTTTTTTTTCACACCAATATATTTCTTGCTAATAATGATATATGGTATCAATTAAATAATCAAGAAATTAATATTATTATTATAATTCTTTACTAAATTTGTATATATTTCTCGAATTGTTCTTTATTGTAATGATACAATGTATCAATAAAAAATAGAAATTAAGCTTTGGCTTTATAAAACTTATAGCTTTTTTGTAACCCTTGTTTATTCTGATATTATGGGTCTTTTTTTAGGAATGCCGTTTCTTCTTGGAAAATTTACTGGAGTTGATTTAAATTTTTCCCAAATTATAAAATGGTCTGTAGGTAATGAATTTGGCATTGTAACTTTTTCTACTAATGTTTTTTTTGAACCTAATAATTCAGAAATATACTTTGATTCATCTATTTCATCATTTGGAAATTTTCCTTTTGCAGTTATTACCTTTCCACCAACCTTAACTAGTGGTAATGTTAGTTCAGCTAGTGTAGGCAATTTAGCTAAAGCTCTAGTTAATATAAAGTCATAAGATTCTCTCTTACTCGATTTGCCTAAATTTTCTGCCCTTTCGTTCTCTATATTTACATTTCTAAGACTTAAATTTTTAATTACTTCCTCCAGGAAAGAACATTTCTTTTGAGAAGGTTCGCATAGTGACAGGCTTATCTCAGGATAAAATATTTTTATTGGAATTGAAGGAATGCCCGCTCCAGTTCCAATCTCAAGAAATTTGTAATTTGAATTTAAGAAATCTTTTTTCAAAAAAATTATATACCTTAGAGACCTGACGAATAGTTCGTTTGAAATATTACTCCATCCTTTCAAAGATGTTAGATTAAATTCTTTTGAAGATTTTTCAATCATGACGTAATAATCGTATAAATTACTCAATTTTTGATCATCAAAAGATATTCCTAAGTCTTTAATTTGATTATGAAAATTTTCATTAATTTCTTCCATACCTTTAAATATAATTCATTAATCTTTTTTATACTGAGAAAATATTCTTTCTGATGTTTATAATGATTCATAATAATCATATAAAATTTACACAACAAGGATGACTAATTCATATGAAAATATGTGTTTGTATAAAAGAAGTTCCTGATTCGGATATTCCTTCGAATAAGCTTCAAATAGACAATCAAAGTAAAAAAATATTACCTGTAGAAAATATTTCAAATATAGTTAATGGCTTTGACTTGAACGCAGTAGAACTTGCCTTGAGATTTTCTGAAAACTTTGAGGAGTCATCAGTTTCCATAATATCTGTAGGAAATAATTTAACAAGTGACGTTATAAAGAAACCATTAGCTATGGGAGCTGATGAGTTAATTACTTGTGAAGACCCATCTATTGAAAAAATGGACATAAAAGGAATAGCCAAAGTTCTTAGTAAAATGATACTCAAGACAGGTCCATATGACATTATTTTTTGTGGTAGACATGCCTCTGATTTTGATAATGCTAGCGTACCATTTGGAATTTCTGAATTTCTTTCTATTCCTCTTGTAAACATTGTAAAAAATATAAAGAAAATTAATAAAAAAATCATAATTGAAAGAATTATTACCGATGGATTTCAGAAAGTAGAATCTAAAATGCCTTTAGTTGTAACTACCGGAAACCAAGTTGGAGACCCTAGATATCCAACCTTAAAGGGAATAATGGAAGCATCAAAAAAACAAATTAAGAAAATTTTATTAGAAGAACTTGAATTAGAACAAAATGATATTAAGCCTAAAGTGAAAATTGAAGAAATATATTTTCCTGAAAATGAAAATAATGTTGAAATCATTGAGGGAAATTCAAATAAAGAAAAAGCTATAAATCTAATAACTAAATTAAAGGCAGAGGGAGTTATTTAGATATGAATATTTTATCCGTAATCATAAATGAAAATGATGATTTAAATGAATCCTCTTTAGAAATTTTTTCATTTATTGATCAACTTGGTTCTACAAATAAAATAAGCTCCTTGGTATTTGGAGGAGAAAAATCTGCTATATCCAAACTTTGTAGTGATGAAATTTTTTACGCTTCTGTAGAAAATTCAGAAGCGTTGAATCCTAATAATGTTTTAAAAACTATGGATAAATTTTTAAGTGATAAAAAATTTGATCTAATTGTGTTTCAAAAAGATGATATTTCAAATTTTGTAGCTCCTGCACTATCATTTAGAAAAGATTTTGCATATTTGCCAGATGTAAAAAAATTTGTTTCTAAAAATGAATCAGAAATAAAGTTTGTTAGACCCGTACATGGTGAATCAGCTGAAGCAATTTACTCCGTAGATATTAGTTCTACAATTATTATAAAGATTAGAAAAAGTTCCTTTGAAATTAAACAATTGAGTAAACAAAATAGTATTGTAAATGAGATTATTCTGGAAGAACAAGATGAAAATACTTTTAAGATTTTAGAAACTGAAAAAGTAAAGTCAGAAGGAATTCAGCTTGATGAAGCTGAGATAGTTATTTCAGGAGGTAGAGGGATAGGAAGTAAAGAGGGGTTTGATAACTTGAAAGAGCTAGCTGAACTACTTAATGGAGCTCTGGGGGCATCAAGAGCTGCAGTTGAATCTGAATGGATAGAAACAAGTCATTTGGTAGGCTTAACTGGAAAATGGATTAGTCCCAATTTATACTTTACCTTTGGTATATCTGGAGCTAGTCAACATTTAGCTGGTTGTATAAATTCAAAAAATATTGTTGCTGTAAACAAAGATCCAGACGCTTCAATTTTCAATCATTCAAAGTTTGGAGTTATTGCTGATTGCAATGATTTTATAAAAGAAGTGATAGAAGAAATAAAAAATATTCAATAAATTTATTGAAAAATCTTTTTAAAATATTAGCTTTGGTAATTTCAATAATTTTTATATTACTTATCAAAGATGCAGAACGAATTTCTGAAATAGATAAAATAATTTCAGGCTACAAATTCAATCTTATTTCTTGGGAATTAAGAAGACTACCTAAGCAAACTATAGACTTTTTTAAGTCTTCTAATCTTACAAAAGAAGAAGCAGAAAAAATCTTAAATGAAGTGGATTTTTCTAGAATGGATACCCTTGAGTTATATTATGAGAAAAATATTTCAAACTTAATCAAAAATGAATTGGATAAAAATTTTCTTTTTCCACCTTTGGCTATTTCTTTAGAGAAACCTCCTAAAGTGCTAATAGTATCACCAAAAGATAAAATTTCTCAAAAAATAGCAATTTTGCTAAGTAATGATATTTCAATTGCTGAGATTGAATCAATAGAAAGTAGAATAGACGCATTAAACTTATCATCTATAATTTTAGATACCGGAGGATTTGCAGCATACCCTAGCCTAATAAATATAAAAAAAGACTCAAATTTTATGATTTCAACTATATCTCATGAATGGCTCCATCATTATTTATTTTTTTTCCCACTTGGCAAATCTTATTTTAAGGGACAAGATATGATTTTTATCAATGAAACTTTAGCAGATTTATTTGCAGATAATATTATTAAGAATGAAAAAAATAATGAATCGGATTCTAGTAGCTTTTTTAAAGATTTTATGAAAGAAACTAGGATAAAAGTTGATACATTGCTGCTGAATGATGAAATAGATCTAGCAGAGATATATATGAAGAGACGGACAATTGAAATAAATAATAAGGGATATACTATTAGGAAAATAAATCAGGCATATTTTGCATTTTACGGTAATTATGGAACATCGCCATCTTCAACTCATAATTATCATGAAAAATTAACTGACTTGCTAAGTACATATAATTCATTTAATGAATTTTTAGAAGATATAAAAAAGGTTGATAGCGTAAAAAAATTAGAAAATATAATTAATCTTAGATCGCATAATAATTGAAAAATAAGTTATAATTAAAGAATGAACCTTATTAGAAAAACATTTGGTATAGCTAGATCATACAGGCCTCCATCAGGTGGCAGAAAAGATGAGTATGATATTTCTTTCCAAGAATTTATTGATAACTTAAAAAATAATTTACCATTCTTAAAAAAATTTCCTCAAGGTAACAAATCTTTAATATTGATTGGTATTATAGTACTAGCTATTTTTTGGGCAGGTTCAGGTGTGTACACGGTTGGCCCAGATCAACAAGCAGCACTAAGAATGTTTGGTAAATTTCAAACTATTCAAACAAATGGTCTTCATTGGTGGTGGCCTTCTCCAATTGGGCAAAGAGATGTTGTAGTTACTACTGCTACAAGACAGCTAGAATTAGGGTTTAGAAGTGAAGGGGAAGAAATCACTCAACCTGTACCATATGAATCTATAATGATTACAGGAGATGAAAATTTAGTTGATGTTCAAGCTGTAGTTCAATATAAGATATCAGACTTACGAAATTATTTATTTGCTGTGGATGATCCTGGTGAAAGAGATAGAGGAGTAGATCCTGGAAAACCTGATGGCGTTACTCTAAGAGATATTACTGAAACTGCACTCAGACAAGTAGTTGGTAAAAGAAATATTGATGATGTTTTGACTACTCAAAAAGCAGAGGTTCAGGATGAAGTTTTATCTAAAATGAGACAATTAACCACTAGTTATAATACAGGTATAGAAGTGATTGCGGTTAGGCTACAAAATGTTAATCCCCCAGTCCAAGTACAAGATGCGTTTGATGATGTAACAAGAGCTCGAGAAGAAAGAGACAGAATTATAAACCTTGCAGATGCTTACAAAGAGTCAGAAATACCAAGAGCAAGAGGTGAAGCTGCAAAGATTATAGAATCTGCTCAAGCTTTCAAGCAAGGTCGTATAGCAAGAGCTGAAGGTGAAGCAGAGGGATTTAAGAAATTGTTAGAAGCCTATGAAAAATCTCCAGAAGTTACTAGGCAAAGGCTATATTTAGAAATGGTCGAACGAGTCTTCCCAAAATTTAATAAATATATAATTAATGAGGCGAAAATTTTGCCACTTCTTGATATTGAGTCAAACTAAAAAGGATTTTGAATGAATAAAAAAGCTACACCAATAATAGTTCTTGCAGTTATAGCTGTATTTGTTATATTACAAGCTTTTTTTACTGTTGATGAAACTGAAGTGGCTATTGTTACCACTTTTGGAGAATTTAAGCAGTCGCACGTCAATCCTGGTCTTAAAATGAAAACACCTTTTATAGACTCTGTAACTAAATTTGATAAAAGGTTACAAAGAGTTGATGTCCCTCCTGAGGCACTTCTTACTAGTGATAAAAAAAGGCTAAGCGTTGATGCTTATGCTCGCTATAAAATTATTAATCCTTTAGTTTTTTTCAAAAACCTTACTAATGAATCGACAGCAGATTCAAGAATTGCTAGTATTGTTGCTTCTAAAATTCGAGAAGAAATTGCTCAAGATACTCAAGAAGAAATTATTTCTGCTGAGAGAGAAAATGTGATGGGAAACATTACTACTATGTCTAATTTATTTGAAATATCTTTTCAAGAAGCTCAAGCACTAGAAAATGGTCTTCAAAACATTGATCTATCTTTATATACTAAAATCCAAGGTCAGAATTATTTTACATTAGCAGATATTAATGAAGTAGCATCAATATTGAATAATTCAATTGATGAATCTACTGAAGTAAAGTTCTATGTTCCTCTTCAAAACATTTGGGGAGTTGAAGTAATTGATGTTCGAATAAAACGAGCAGATTTTCCAGATTCTGTTGAGAATTCGATTTTTGAAAGAATGGTAGCTGAAAGATTTAGAAAAGCTAGTGCCTTCAGAGCTGAAGGTGAAGAGCAAGACAAAGAGATCAGAGCAGCTGTTGATAGGGAAGTGGAAATTACTTTAGAAACTGCTAATGGTCAGTCTGCCATAACTAGAGGTGAAGGGGAAGCATTGGCGATTGAAGCATTAGCTGAGGCTCTTAGTTCCGATCCAGAATTTTATGGATTTGTTCGTTCATTGGAAGCATATGAAGCTTCTTTGCAGAATGACACTACTGTAATCTTGGATCCTGAAAGTGAATTATTCAAATACTTAGAAACATACTCAAAATAAATTTCTATTTGAAAGAAGTATTCTCTCCATTTTTTAGATCATTCCAAACTTCGTTTATTGAAGCAATGTTAGTCCCCATTTGTTGCCCTGTTGTTCTTTTTCCTGATGTAGATTCAAGAAATCCATAAACTATCCCTATTACATATCCTTCGCTATCAATAATAGGGCCTCCAGAGTCACCTGGATCAGCTGCAGCATCGAACACAATAATTGATACATTTGTACCGAGTTCATCCCCAATATAATATGAACTTCCTTTTTCAAAATTTAAGGTTGTTGATGCTATTTTTACGTAACTAATTATTCCTGAATGACTTGATGGAACTCCTGCATTTCCTGCTGAGTAACCTATAGTAAAGACGCCTTTACCTATGTCATCAACGTCAACAGGCCTTTTCATAAAAGGATCTATTCCATGATCTACTTTTATTGCTGCTAAATCTCTTTTTTTGTCTACACCAAACACTTCTCCTTGTAAACTTATTACTCCAGAACTATCATTTGGATTAGGTATCAATACAGATACATATTTATTTGTTCCTACAACATGTTCATTAGAAATAATCCATCCATCTTCTATAACCCAGCCAGTCCCAGTACTATTTCCTACTTGTAACATGACTACCTTGTTTTTATTTTTTCTATAAATTTCATATGCAAAATCTCCAATCCCAGTTATTGATTCTAGTGCTTGAGGAGTAGCTGTTGGTTGTGGAGTTGGCGTAGGTTGAGGAGTAGGCACTGGAGCTAATTTTGGAACTATATCTGGTATAAATTCTTCTACTATATAACGATCTCTTTCTTTAGATACCTCAAATACATCATTTGCATATACTTTAGCTATGTCTTTGACTCTTTCTTCTTGAAATGCTGTTATAGTAGCAGTTGGCTGAGGTGTAGCTGTAGGAAGAGCAGTAGGTATTGGTTGAGGCGTTGGTGTGTTTAGTAAGCTAATATTATATTCAGCAATTTTTTGAGCTCTTGCATCTATTGTTGCTTCTATATCAATTTCTTCTCCACATGAAATTATAAACAGTAATATTAATAAAATAATTTTTTTCATATTTATATTGTATTTAAATCTTTCTTAATTGCAGAAGACAAAGTGTTCAATCTATATCTATTTAATTCACTCGAAAGAAGGAGGTTATTTAAAATAGAAACAGAAATATTTTTTTCAATAGATGCCCAACCTATACATGAAACTAATCCTGTGTGACCAAATGATTTTTCTGATTTATCAGATTCTTTTTCAAAATAAATTTCACTATCAAAACGTATGCCTAAGCCTAGTTTTACGTTTCTCATATTGTCGTTATGATCAGTGCCTTCAGCATAAATTTTGAAAATTTTATTTTTTGTATTTTTACTAATCCACTTTTCGTTATTAATTACTTCGTTATAAAATAAAGCAAGATCGTTACTATTTGATATGCATGTTCCTGATATTAGAGGAATATTATTTAGTCCAAATAACTTAAATATCATGGGAATTGTATCCAAGTTAGAAGATTCATGTCTATGAATTTCCTGAGGTGGGTTTAAGTTATTTTCAGTCATAAATTTCATTCCCCATAACTTTAATGGAACTTTTACTAATTCATTAAAATTTTCATGAAATGATTTTTTTGTTACTCTTTCTATTAGCTCTCCTAATATCCATCCGTAAGTAACCTCATGATAAGCTATCCTTTCTCCTGCTTTTGTTTCAGGTGAATAATTTTCTAACCACCTGCTAATTCTATTAAGATCTATATAATCTTCATCAGGTAAACTTTTTGATAATGAAACCCCTGAGGTGTGATTTAGTACATGTTTTATTTTTATATCTTTTTTGTTTTTTCTGCCGAATTCAGGCCAGTACTTTGAAATAGGATCTTCAAAATCTAATTTTCCAGAGTCGTATAATTTCCAAATTACAGAGGCAACAATTGGTTTTCCAGCAGAAAATATAAAGAAATATTTGTTGTTTTCATGTTTTTCAAAAAATTTTATTTTTTTATTTTTTTTATATACTGATAAGGAAAATTTTTTTAGTAACCCTTCTTTTCTTAACTTCTGAATAGCAGAATCTGTAAAACTTTTCATTCTATATTTTGTAAGGAATAGTTTGAGGACCCTCTGGAAGAACGCAAATTGAAGGATCTTTTATTTGTGTTTTTAACTCTTCTATAATTTCTTCAATGTTATTAATTTTTATTAAGTGAGATTTACTTACATCTTTTTCATTTAGCTTAGAATAAAGCATCACTTTATTTTTTTCTTGGATTTGAGCCTGGACTTGAACCTGCCATTGATCAGGCTCTAGGTATGTTTGATCTTTCAGTTTCATTAAATATTCTTTTGGAGTATTTACAGATTCTAGAAGTTTTTCATAATTGCTCTTAAATGGTATTCCATCTGAGCACTCAGAAACACTGATTATAATTCCCCCAGGTTTTGTAATTTGAGCAGCAGCTGAAACCCCTTTTATAGTTTGATAAAGGTTCTGATCTAATGGATACCCTGAATTAGATGTAATGACTAGATCATATAGCTTATTTGTTTTTTGCATTGAGTCTTTTTTGACATCTTTACAAGCAATACTATGCTCAGAAAAAAGGTCTCCTGAGTATATTCCTGTAATTTTATTTTCTCTATTAAGAGTTAAATCTATTGAAAAATCAGGTTTATTTAATAATGAAATTTCTGAAATTTGTTGATGAATTGGATTTCCTTCAATTAATCCCCAAGTTGAATTTTTGTTATTTATCTTGTCATAATCGTGTAAATTCATGATTGTTTCTAAACCAGCAAGGCCAGGAGCAACCATTTTTGGTCCTCCAGAGAAGCCGGCAAAAAAATGTGGTTCTACAAATCCTGTTGTTATTTTTAGATCACATTTTATCCATTGTTTATTTAATTTAATGGGAATATTTTCTGATGTTTGACCGAGGTCTTCAAGATTTGAAGGATCCTCCGAGTCGTGGATAATTATCGTTGCATTAGATATTACATAATCATTAAACATTTCTTTTAATTCTTTTTCGGAGGTAGGTCTGTGACTTCCTGTTGCTATGAATATAAGAAGTTTTTCTTTTTTTATCCCATTAAATAAGTTTATTATAGAAGTTATAATTTCATTTCTAGGTTGAGCTCTTGTATGATCACAAACAGATATTCCCACGGTCATACCTTCTTTATATAGTGATAATAATGATTTTGAATTGATTGGATTAAGTAAAGATTTATTTATACTATTGATAGGGTCTAAAATTTCACTTTTATGATTTGGAATTAATACCTCTGAGTTATCAGGGATATCAATTTCTATACCTTCTTTTCCATAATCCATCCTAATTTTCATTTTTGCTCCTAGAAATTATAACCCCTACATTTTTTGTAAGCCTCAATGCACCAGGTTTATCTATTTTGATAATAGCATTAATTACTTTTTCATCTTTTAAACATAATTCAGCGATTTCAACTCCCAGAGTTTCAATTAATTTATATTCAGATTCTTCAATAAGCGTATTGATTTTATAAGTTAGAGATTTGTAATCAACCGTACTTTCTATTTCATCAGTAATATCTTTAATTTTCTGAATATCTAATGTTATATTAATCACTAATGGTTGCTTGGTTTCTCTTTCCCAGTCAAAAATACCTATTTTGGCATAACATTTTAAGTCTTCTATAAAAATTTGATCATATTTGTTCATTTAAAATACGTGCCTTCCTCCATCATCAAAAATTCTTTCACCTGTTATGAAATCATTTTTTAAAAGCATTTCAATACAGCTTGTAACTTCTTCTATTTTTGCAGTTCTTCCAATCGGACCTAAGTTTATTTTTTCAGTTTTACGATTCGGTGCATCTGCAGGAGGAAGTATTGCTCCTAAAGCAATTTCATTTACTTGATAATTAGGAGCCATAGAAAGTGATAATGATTTTGTCAAACCAAAAATTGAAGCCTTGCTAACACCATATGAAAATCTATTAGTCCTAGCAGTCCTCCAATCACTTATATTAATAATTTTTCCATTTGAATCTTTATCAAATATTGATTTTGAAAGAATAAAAGGTGCAATCATATTCACATACAGATCTTCTTCAATTTCTTTTGAAGTAGTATTTTCAATTGTATTTTTTTTAAAGGTAGAGGCATTATTGATCAATATTGAAATTTTTCCAATATTTTGTTCTGCTTCATTAATAAGATCTAAGCAATTTTTTTCATTAGAAAGATTAGATTGAATTATTGATGCATTTACGTTATTTTTTTTCACGGCAATTAGTGTTTTATTAGCATTAGATTCAGATGTATTATAGTGGATTGCAATATTTAATCCTAATTCTGACAACCGAATTGCTATTTCTTTACCAATTCTATTAGCTGCACCTGTAATCAATGCATTTTTATTTTTAAGGTTCACAATATACCTACTTTATAAGATCGAAAAATTCTTTTCTAGTTGCATTATCAGACTTAAATGAACCAAATAGTGAACTAGTTACCATTTCTGTCTCAGGTAGATTCACTCCTCTCATGCTGCTGCACATATGTTGAGCTTTTATTACAACTCCAGCTCCTACAGCATTTGTATTATCAAAAATTGCTTCTCCTATTTGTTCAGTAAGCCTTTCTTGAACCTGAAGTCTTCTTGAAAAAATCTTAGTTATTCTAGGTATTTTTGATAATCCTATTACTGTATCTTGAGGAAGATATCCTATATCGATTTTTCCAAAAAAAGGTAACATATGGTGCTCACAGAGTGAATAAAATCTTATATTTCTAACAATTATGATTTCATCATATTGTACATTAAATAACGCGTTATTAATTACCTTTTTAATATCAGCAGAGTATCCTGAAAGAAGTTCTTCATATGCTTTTGCAACTCTTTTTGGAGTATCTTTTGTTCCATCTTTGTCTACATAATTTTCGAGTGAGTCTAGTATTTTTTGAAAAGAATTTTCAAAAACTTCTTTGTTAAACTTTTCCATATTTAGCCTCCAGCTATTGATGGTAAAAAATGCACTTCTGTGTCATCTTCCAATTCTTGTAACAAGCCTTTTCTAGTAGCTGAGTAACCGCATATCGCAGCTAACCCTGGTTTAATCCTGTTTTCTTCTACTAAGTACTCTTTTGTACCTGGATACATTTTTTCTAAATTATCTATTACCTCACGCAGATTTTTGCCTTTGACTTCAACATAATCTTCATCATTGGTTGCTTTTTTTAAGTGGTAAGGTAGAAATAATTTAGCCATTGTCTATCACTTCAAGTATTTTTCTAGGTTTCATTGGGGTACTGTAGATTCTACTTCCAGTAGCATCTTTTATTGCGTTTCCTACCGCGGCAAGTGGTGGTACAATAGGCACTTCTCCAACTCCTCTAACCCCAAACGGATGTAGTGGATTAGCAACTTCAACCATTATTACATCAATATTAGGCATATCTAATGCAGTTGGCATTCTGTAATCCAAAAAGCTAGTATTTGCCATCGTCCCATCTTTTTCAATATAATATTCTTCATTAAGTGCCCATCCAATCCCTTGAACTGCACCGCCTCTAATCTGACCTTCAGCATATTGAGGGTAAATTGCTTTACCTACATCTTGTACTGCAGTATATCTTATTACATCAGTTTTCCCAGTATGAGGATCTATTTCAAGATCACATATTCCAATTCCGAATCCATTTCCAGCAGCTGATAAGTTTACGGATGCTGTAGAAGTTACAGGTCCTCCAGTAGGATTTATTTTAGTTGCAAGTTCTTCTATATTCATTTTGAGATCCGATTTTTTAGAATAAAAATTTCCATCAGCAAAATCTATCTCTTCTTCTGGTTCTTCCCATAAAATTGAGACTCTTTTCTTCATTTCTTCTATCAGTTTATTTGCCGCTTCCCATCCAGCATAACCAGTAGCATATGTCGTTCTAGAACCACCAGTAGTAGCTGTAAAACCAATTTTATCTGTATCTGGTATAGAGGGATGTATACTTTCAACGGGCATACCTAATGTTTCTGCAACTTGCATAGAAATAGAAGTTCTTGTTCCTCCAATATCAGCAGATCCTTCATTAAGTGCTATATTTCCATCATCTTGCAGAATCAGGTCCACAGTCGATCGATTTCCTCCATTGTGCCAATATCCGCATGCAATTCCTCTCCCATAAATTTTATTCTTATCTTTTTTATCTATTTTTGAGTTCCAGTGATCACTATTTTTTGCTGCCTCAAGAGTCTCAATGAAACCTATTTTATGATATAAAACACCATCAGGTTTTCTTGTTCCTTCTTTAGAAGCATTAGCTATTCTAAAATCAATCTTATCCCATGTCATTTTTTCACAAATTTCATCAATGACACTTTCTACAGCAAAAGAAACCTGCGGAGATCCTGGGGCTCTGTATGCTGCACTTTTGGGTTTATTTACCAAAACATCATATGCATCAACTCTAATGTTTGGAATATTATAGCAAGCTAAACAGCATACAGCTGCTGCTGGAATAGCAGAACCTGGATAAGCTCCAGCTTCTAATTTAATATCTACCGCTCCTGAATTTATCTTTCCTTCGTTAGTAACTCCAATCTTTACGATAATTTTACCTCCTGGAGCAGGCCCTGATCCTTGAAAAACAGAAATTCTATCCATTATAATTTTTACAGGCTTATGACCAGATTTTTTTGATAAAATCGCTGCTACGGGAGGCAGATATACTTTTGTTTTACCTCCGAAACCACCGCCAATTTCAACATAATTAGAAGTCACTTTTGAAATTGGGAGGTCTAAAAACCCTGCAGTTAAATCTCTTACTGCAAACATACCTTGAGTGCTTGACCATAAAGAAAGATGGTCATTTTCATCCCAATGTGCTGTTGCGTTATGAGGTTCAATATATCCTTGATGTACCATTTGTAGATTGAATTCTTTTTCTAGTATGTAGTCTGAATTTTTGAATTCATTATTAGCATCTCCAAGCTCGTGACGAAAATGCTTTGCAATATTTGTATTATTAACTGTTTTACCCAAATGATCAGCTTCGATGTCTTCTAAAAGTATTGGTGCATTTTTTGCAATCGCTTCATCTACATTTTTGACAGGTTCAAGTATTTCATACTTTACTTCAATTAATTTACATGCTTCTTTCGCGGTATTTCTATCTGCAGCAGATACTGCCGCTACAGGATGGCCTTTATATAAAACTTTTTCATATGCAAGTATATTGTCAACATCTCTTTTTAGATTTACATCTATGCCACTTCTATTTTTGTTTATAGGAATGTCTTTTGAGGTGATTACTGCAAAAACTCCATCCATTTTTTCAGCTTTTGATGTGTCTATAGATTTTATTCTTGCATGAGCATACGGACTTCGTAATACTTCCCCCCAAATCAATCCAGGAAGTTTAACATCTGCTCCATAAATAGCTCTACCTGTGACTTTATCATATCCATCGTGTCTAATTGGGTTAGTGCCAATTACATTATACTTTTTTTTGGATTCGAAATTTATCGTCATAATTCTTTTGCCTCTCCTGAAATAAAAAACCGTGATATTAAAATTTTATAATTAATTTATTACAAAACTTAATACACACGGTTTTTTAAATTTATTTTATTCTTTTTCTAGTCAGAAATTTTTCCTAAAACGTTGAGAATTCTTCCAGGTTTCATTGGAGCATCATAGAATCTTTTCCCTAATGCATCATGTAAAGCATCTCCTATTGCCGCAATTGGAGGACAAATAGGAACTTCACCAACTCCTCTTACACCAAATGGATGACCAGGATTAGGTTTTTCTACCATAATCACATCAATATTTGGCATGTCTAGAGCAGTAGGCATTCTGTAATCAAGATAAGATGTATTAGCTTGAGACCCATCATCTTTCATGAAGTATTCTTCATTTAGTCCCCATCCAATACCCTGAACTACTCCACCTTGGATATTTCCTCTACAGTATGCTGGATATATTACAGTTCCAACATCTTGTACCGCAGTGTATCTTACTATGTCTGTTTTTCCTGTATCAGGATCTACATCCAAATCTACTATATGAGTACCGAAAGCTCCTCCAGCAGATTCTAAGTCAACACTTCCGCTAGAAGCAGCAGGTCCACCTGTGCTGTCTAAGTTAGCTGCTAGTTGTTTGAAAGTAAATTTTAGTTCTGGATCTTTAGTTGCAAAAAATGTACCATTTTCAAAATCAATATCTTGTTTGTCTAAAGACCAGATTATTGAACATCTTTCTTTAAGAACTTCAATTAAGTTTTCAGCTGCTTTTACAGCTGCAAAACCAGTTGCATATGTTGTTCTAGATCCTCCAGTTACATCTGCATAACCTGCAGTTTCAGTGTCTCCAACTGTAGGCCTAAAATCAGTAGCAGGTATTCCAAGAATCTCTGCAGCTTGCATAGAAATAGAAGTTCGAGTTCCTCCAATATCAGTAGAGCCTTCAACTAAAGCTACTACACCGTCTGTATTAACTGTTAAGTTTACAGTAGATTTAAGTCCAACATTGAACCAGTATCCTGATGCCACACCTCTTCCTCTAATTCTACCCTTCATTGGTGTTCCAAGTTCTGATTTCCAGTGGTCACTTGCCTTTGCAGCGTCTAGAACTTCTTCGTTACCAATAACAGGGAAAACTACTCCATCAGCTCTTCTTGTTCCTTCTTTTGAAGCATTCAAAAGCCTGAAATCAACAGGATCCATTCCATGCAGATCAGCTAATTCGTTAACAACTGTTTCTGTTGCGAATGCTGCCTGTGGTGAGCCCGGTGCTCTGTATGCAGCTGATTTAGGTTTATTTACAACAATGTCATATCCATCAATTCTTGTATTTGCTATCTCGTATGGAGCAAATATACATTGAACAGCTGCTCCAACAGCAGCTCCTGGGAATCCTCCAGCTTCAAGTTTTATTGAAGTATCTGCTGCAATTAATTTTCCATTTTTATCTGTACCCATTTTTACTGTTATTGTTCCTCCTGGAGCTGGTCCTGAGGCTTGAAACACATTGCTTCTTTCCATAACAGCCTTAACTGGTCTTCCAGATTTTTTAGATAATGTAGCACATACAGGTTCTAGGTAAATTGGAATCTTACCTCCAAAACCTCCACCAATTTCCAATGGAGTTACCTTAACTTTAGAAACATCCATATCTAGAATTGCTGCAGTAGAAGTTCTTACTGGGAAGGCTCCTTGAGTTGATGTCCATACCTTAACCCGTCCTTCTTCATCCCAAGTAGCAGTAGCATTGTGAGGCTCTATATATCCTTGATGAACCATTTGAAGTGTAAATGTTCTTTCAACTACATGTTCAGCATCTTGAAAAGCCTTATCAGGATCACCAAATTCGTGTCTTGTGACTGATGCTATATTTGTTTTTTCTACTTTTTTACCAATGTGATCTCCTACTAAGTCTTCAAGCAGGATAGGAGCTCCTTCTTTGGTAGCATCTTCAACGTTAGTTACAGATTCAAGTTCTTCGTATTCTACTTTTATTTTTGAAGCTGCATAATCTGCTACATATCTATCTTTTGCAGCTACAGCGGCAACTGCATGTCCCTTGTATAGAACTTTTTTAGTTGCCATTATATTTTCAGAAGACCAAGCAACATTCTCTGTACCTTCCCCATGATCAATCCAGCTATCAGCAAGGTGAGGCAAATCCTTTCCTGTCATAACTGCAAAAACTCCATCTACTTTTTCAGCAGCCGAAGTGTCTACGCTTTTAAGTACAGCATGTGCATGAGGGCTTCTAACAATTGATGCCCATATTAGTCCAGGCAACTTTATGTCAGCTCCATATACAGCTCGACCAGTTACTTTATCGTAACCATCGTGCCGTATTGGGTTAGTACCTATAACTTTATAGTTTTTAGAGTCTGATACATTTACCATTTCCATTCTCCTTTTTTTGTTTCTTATATTTATTAAGAGTTTTCAGCAGCTTTTTTTACTGCTTTTATTATATTTTCATATCCTGTACATCGACATAAATTACCTGCTAACCAATGCCTAATTCTTCCTTCGCTAGGATTAGGCTCGTTATCAAGTAACCCTTTAGAAGCAACTAAGAAACCTGGTGTACAAATTCCACATTGAAGAGCAGCTTCTTCAAGAAAAGCTTGTTGAAGTGGATGAAGACCATCAGCACTTGCCATTCCCTCAACTGTTTCAACTTTTTGTCCGTCTACTTCAGCAGCTAATACGAGACATGAATCAACAATTCTCCCATTAACATTCACTGTGCATGCTCCACAGTTACCATCAAGACATCCTTCTTTACTTCCTGTTAATCCAACTATTTCTCGTAGAGCGTCTAACAAGCTTACGTAGGGATCTGTCAAAAATTCTTCAGGGCGTCCATTAATAGTAGTTTTTACGTGAATTTTATCTGTAGCCATTCTATCCTCCAATTCTTTCTAGTGACTTAATCAGCATTCTTTCTGTTAGCACTTCAACTAAATGCTTTCTTTGATCAGCAGTTCCTCTCATATCTTCAATTGGAGAACATTCGCTTTTAGCTATTGAAGCAGCTTCCTTGAAAGCGGCTTCATTTGGCTCTTTTCCTTTTAATGATTCTGATGCTTTTGTTGCAAATATAGGAGTAGGTCCGACAGAAGCTAATGCAATTTTAGCTTCAGCAATTTTACCATTTGAGTCTAGCATAATACTTGCTCCTACGGCAGCAACTGCTATATCCATTTCATTCCTTGGTATAAATCTTTCGTAAGCAGCTCCAAATTTATCGCCTTTGTTTGGCATAGTTATTGAAACTAGCATTTCTCCTTTTCCTAGTACATTAGAACCAGGACCAGTACAAAAATCTTCGACAGGAACAGATCTACTTCCTGATTTTCCTTGAATGTTCGCTACTGCAGAGTGAACTATTAGAGGAGCAATCCCGTCAGCAGAAGGAGTAGAGTTACATAAATTACCCCCAAATCCTGATCTAGATTGAATTTGGATACTTCCTATTAAGGTAGCCGCATCTATTAATCCAGGATAACTTTTGCTAATTGAGGGGTCATCGTATAGTTTGTGACAAGGAACAGCTGCTCCTAGCACTAACTCATCATTTCCATTACTAATTTCATTTAGTTCTGGTATCTTCTTTATATCAACTACGGTGTCTAGATCAAATCTTCCTCCTCTGATCTGAACTAGCAAGTCAGTACCTCCAGCCAATGGCCTCGCTTTTTCACCATGTTTATCTAATATTTCTACTGCCTCTTCTAATGTAGTGGGGGCAGAATATGCAAATGGTTGCATAATCTCTCCTTTCGGATTCTCAATCTCTAATTTTAATTATTCTCTTTGATAACATTTTATAAGTTATTCGTAAAGAGTGAAACTCTAAAATAAAAACTTTTCTCTATTTTTACCTTATTCTTAATAATCTAATGCTTGTTATAACTCCTCCAATTATAATTACTCCTAAACTAGAAATGCCAATTGTAACTAGAGCGAGTTTAATAGAAAAGAATTCAGCCAAGTAACCTACTAAAACAGCTCCTATAGCTACTGATCCCCAGCTCAATTGGCTAATACTCATTATCCTTCCTCTAAATTCTTCTTTAACATTTGATTGTATAATCGTTGTCCCCATAGTGTTAAAAAAGCCTTTCGCAAATGATATTACTGCAAATATTATAAAAATATTACTAATTCCAAAATTAGAACCCATTAGAATTAGGCTTATTGAAGATATCAATCCAAATCCAAAGTAAAAAATATACTGATTTAATTTTTGACCAAATAATATCAAAATGATTGTTGAAATTAATCCAGAGGCTCCTCCATAGAGTAATAATTCTCCATATACCTCAGAGTCTCCACTTAAAAAGTCAGTAGTTATTGCTGGTAAAAGTACATCATATGACCCTGCAGTTAGTCCAAAAAAGAATCCTATAAATACAACAATAAAAATTATTGGAGTTCTAATAAGGTAATTCCAGCCTAGTTTCAGCTCTTTTAATATTCCATTTGATCTTGAGATTACGGGGTCATGTAGTTTTAGGTTCATTTTTTTCAAGGTTATAAACGTCAGCAAATAAGAAATTCCAATTATAAAAAAAAGCCCTTCCAGTCCAATTATTTTAACTATTGGGTGAAATAAAGACGGCCCAATAATCGCAGATACACCAAATACAATTGAATACATTGAGATTGCAACTGGTAAATATTCTTTTTTTACCAATTTTGCTATCATTGATGATCTAGAAGGGATATCAAAAGCTAAAAGAGTCCCTGTCACCAAAGAAATTAAAATTAACACAATAGGATTTATTAGCTTAAAAAAAATTAATATACCTGTTAGTAATGTCATAAAACAAAAAAACAATCTTGTAAGTCTTAAAATTCTTAGCCTATTATATTTGTCTGCAATTACGCCTCCAAAAATGCTCAAAAGGAGCACTGGGGTTAAATTTGCACTTGAAACTAAGCCAAGCATTGCCTCTGAGTCTGTAAGAGTTCGCATTAACCATAGTCTTCCGTAAATTAGTGCCCACATGCCAATATTGGAAAAAAAAGCAGCTATCCAAAACAATCTATATTCTTTAGACTTAAATAACTTTACGAAAGGTTGATCTAAAATTAATTTCATTGAAGTTGAATTTCGGAGTGTAACAAGGAATCTCCATTTAAGCTTTTGTTCAATAAGAGTTTTCTCGTCATGAGATGTAAGCCGTAATCCCAAGTAAAACCAATAGCCCCATGAATTTGATGAGAATTCCATGCAATTTTTGACAACTCCTCGTCACATTTTATTTTTGCCAAAGAAACATATTTTTTCATATTTTTGTCATCAATTGATAATTTTGAGCAGTACCTTACAAACTCTCTTGTTTCTGATAATTTTGTATACATATCCGAAGCTGAGTGTTGTATTGCTTGAAAACTTGCTAAAGGTTTATTAAATTGTTCCCTATTCTTCACATATTCTATTGTCATGTTTAGAACAGTGCTTGCAATCCCTACTGATTCGGCACACTTTGCTAATGTGAATAACATCGAATAAAATTCTGCAAATTCAAATTCTTTACTTTCAATAATTTCATTTTTAGATATTAGTAATTTTTCCGTATTTATATCATTTAATGATTGTCCTGTTATTGTTTTATTTTCATCCAAGATTCGTAATTTGTTTTTGTCGACTATAACTATTTTTTTTTCATTATCTAATAAAGCCAGGATTAATATGTCTGTTGATTGTTCTAGATAGGGTAAGTTTTTTACATTTCCTTCTAAAAAATATTCATTATTTTCCTTATAAATCATAGGTATTTGTTCTTTCCCTATAAATTGTTCACTTATTATACTTGTTATGATTTTTTTTGATGAAGAAATTTCTTGAATAAGATTATTTGAGTAATCATTATTCATTTTTTCAAGAAGAAAGATAATGATTGAATTTTCTAAGTATGGACCATCACAAAGTTTGCTGCCCCAGCTTTCCAAGGTCAAAGTAAAGTCAAAAAAACTTAGTCCTAATCCTCCATTTTTTTCACTCGAAAGTAAGCCAAGAAAACCCAATGCTTTTATTTCGTCCCAGCCATGATTATTATTTTTATTACCATCAGCTTTTTTATTTTCAATCCGTAGATCAAAATTTTCCTCAAGGTTTTTATCTAAGTTTGAAATTATCATTTTCTGAGATTCATTTAGTTCAAAATCGATCATTTCGATAATCCTAATCCTCTCTGAGCAATAATGTTTTTTTGTATTTCAGTAGTTCCGCCTAAAATTCCACCAGATATAAAGAAAAAACGATTTTTAAGTATTCTACTGGCAAAATCATCGTGATTATTATCTTTGATAGTGGCGTTTTTACTTAGGATTTCAAACGCAAAATCATGGATTTTAATATTTATTTCAGTTGCTAATAGTTTACTCATTGAGGGTTCCATATGAATTTTTTCATCCTTAGTTTTGATCCATAATGCTTTATAGGTCATTATTTTTGCTGATTCTAAATTTGCTCTTAATGATGAAATAGTAATTTTTATGTGATCCCTTGAAAGTATATCTATATCTTTACAGTATTTTTCAAGATCATCTAAGCATCTTTCTGCCCATCCAATGTAGTCTATTCCAGATCTTTCAAAATTTAGTAAATCTAAAGCAACCATCCATCCTTCATGCAGTTTGCCAACAATATTTTTTCCAGAAGTTTTAACATTTGTTAAAACTATCTCATTGAAAGAAGATGATCCAGAGACGTTTTTAATGGGGTTTACTTTTATTCCCGGATCACTCATATCTAAAATTACTAGAGATAAACCTTCATGCCTTTTGCTATTTTGAAGTGTTCTAACTAGGATAAACATTCTGTCAGCCCTATGACCTAATGTTGTCCATACTTTTGTCCCGTTAATAGTTATCTCATCTTTTTCTTCATCATAATCTCCTTTTGTTGAAACGGATGCTAAATCGGATCCTGAATTGGGCTCTGAATAACCTTGGCACCATTGAACTTCACCGCTTGTGATTTCATTTAGGTATTTTTCTTTTTGATATTCGGACCCATATTTTAATAATGTAGGTCCTATCATTCTTACGCCAAATCGATCATTTCCTGGAGACATTCTGTATGCAAATATTTCAGAAAGTATTATTGAACTAGATATATTGTGATCAAGACCTCCATACTTTTTAGGCCATGAAGGAGCTATCCAATTATTTTTTGCAAGTTCTTTTTTGATTTTTTTAGACAGTTCCCAATCTTCATCTAATCTTTCATCGGGATATTTTTGCCAATTCTTTGGCAAAAATTTATCAATTAATGAATTTATTTGTATTCTGAAATTTAATTCTTCTTTTGAAAACATAATTAAAAAGATTCAATTGTTTTGATAGATATTTATAAGATATGGTACATCAATTAATGAGGAATCTTAATTATCAAAAAGTTATGCTAGCATCAAAATGTTTTATAGAAATATATGACTATATTGGGATTTCATTGTTTCTTTTTTCATATTCATCTAAAGAATTTATTCTTCGAGGATTATTTTTAGGAATTATAACCTTATTTGAAATCTTTTCTTCATTTAAATCTTTTTTCAAATCTTTTAATTCAAAACCAAATCTATCAAATGATAATTGAGTCCTTTTTTTAGGAAAATTTTGGAAAGGGAATCCTGCTGTTCGAGCTAATAGATTTAGTAATGTTTTTGAAGCCCCTCGAGGTTTATAAAGACCATTTTCCCATTCACTAATAGTTTGTTGTCTTACTCCAAGCTCTTTTGCAAGTTTGGTCTGAGAATTTCCAATATGAGATCTTAGAGCTATTATAGTTTCAGAGTTCCACTCAAAATTATTGATTTTGTTTAAATTATTTATAACCATAAAGAAATCATAATAAATTATAGATTTTAATAGCTACTTAATTTAATTCCACTTTTAGCCAATAATCTAAATTAAATTTAAATCGTTATCATTAAATTTAAAGAAAAAATAAAATATGAATTTTTTAATTTCTAAATCTTACACAGAAAAAATAAAAAATAATTTTTTTCCATATAAATTTGCATTATGTTCACTTTTTATTTTTTCTTTCACACTCAGGCTAATTGGAATAAATTGGGATTCAGGATATTTATTTCATCCTGATGAAAGAGCTATTTTAATGCATGGCTATGATTTGAGTTTTCACTCTCTAAGATCATTAGATTTTTTTAATTCTGAAGTAAGTACTTTAAATCCAAAATGGTTTAATTATGGCAGCCTCCCTGTTTATTTTGTGAAAATAATAAGTTTGATCTTCAATTTATTTACAAATACATCCATTTATGAATTGAGAATTCCTCTTAGAATTTTTTCTTCACTAATTGATTCTCTGTCAGTTATTTTTATTTATAAGCTTTCTTGTCTTTTTCTAAGTAGGAAGTGGAGTTTACTATCTGCCTTTTTACTTTCAATTTCACTAATTAATATACAAAACAGTCATTTCTATACAACAGACATTTTTATTACTAATTTTTCTTTAGTTGCAATATATTTTAGTTATTTGAATGCAAAAAAGATCTCAATATTTAGATCTTTTATTTTAGGGTTATTTTTTGCATTAGGCTTATCTTTTAAGTTTTCTTTTGTTATGCTAATAATTCCTATTTTTTTATCATTTTATTTGGCGTTTAGAATTACCGGTTTAGATTATATTTCTATTCTAAAATATTTTTTATTTTTTTTAATAACTTCATTTTTTTGTTTATTTATATTTCAACCGTATATGTTTCTTGATTTTTCAACTTATTTTTCACATGTAAGTGAGCAATCAAAAATGGTTAGAGGCATATTAGATTTCCCTTATACTCGACAATATTATGACACAGATGCTTTTTTATATCCTATCAGTCAATTATTTAAATGGGGATTAGGTCCATTTGTATCAATTTTTGCATATATTGGTTTATTTTATTTTGTGATCTTATCTGTGAAAAATAAATCTATTCTTGGATTATTAATTTTTTCTTGGTTTATTCCATACTTTATTGTTAATGCTTCATTCCAAGTAAAATTCATGAGATATTTTTTGCCCTTGGTTCCTTTTTTAATATTTTTTTCAGTCATTTTTATAAAGTTTATTACTGATAAAATATCTCTGAAATTCAAATATAAAAAAATTAATTATTTATTTTTACTTTTATTTTTAATTCCAACTATTCATTTTTCATTTTCATTTGTAAATGGAATATATCTTAGTGAGCATCCTGCATTTAGTGCATCAAAATGGTTAAATACCAGGGTGAATTCAAATGAATTAATAGTTCAGGAACATTGGGAAGAATCTATTCCAAAATTGGAAAATTTAAACTTAATGCACGATCGATTAGAATTATATAATCCAGATTCGCCTCAAAAATTTGAAAAAATATTTAATCAATTAAGCCAATCTCAATATTACGTTGTTTTTTCAAATAGATTATATGCAACAATACCAAGAATTAAGGATAGATACCCTGCATCCTTATTATTTTATGAGAAATTATTTGATGGATCACTGGGCTTTGAAATAGTCAATTATGAAAAGCAATCAATGAATCTTTTTGGGGTTAATTATTCAGAGAATTATTTTGAACGGATTGATATAAAAAAACCTAAATCGATATCATCTTATGAGAAAAAATTCTTCCTAAATATTGATTTAGGCTGGTCTGATGAGAGCTTTTCCGTTTATGATCACCCAAATGTAATTATTTTTCAAAATAAAGAAAATTATTCAACAGAAGAATTGATGAAAATATTGGATTTCGATAAATATGATGAGATCTCTTATTTTGAGCTTTCTTCAGAAATTCCATATAAAAATTATAATTTTCAATCAGATCAAGAAATTTCTATTCACTCTCATGAATATTTTTTACATGACAAATCTATATTTATTCAATCTATTTTTTGGTTTCTAATAATAACTTTTTTAGGAATTCTTTCTCTTCCTCTTTTTTATAAACTTTTTATTAATTTTCCTGATTTTGGATTTGGATTTTATAAATTTTTTGGTCTAATTACTTTTGGATTCATAGTTTGGATACTTACATCTAACAATATTATGGATTTTTTTATATTTGAAATTATTTTATTGTTTATATTATTTTCAGCTTTATCTTCTTATTTATTTATAAAGAATCGATCTGAAATTGCTTATTATATTTCAAGTGCAAAGTATAAAATATTTACAGTAGAAATAATATTTATAATTAGCTTCTTAGCATTTTTTTTCATTCGTCTTTTGAATCCTGATTTATGGCACCCATATAGAGGCGGAGAAAAACCTATGGATTTTGCTTATCTCAATGCTATTTTACGTAGTTCATCTTTTCCTCCCTATGATCCGTGGTTTAGTGGTTATACATTAAATTATTATTATTACGGTCAGTATCTTGTTGCTTTACTCACAAAACTTTCCGGAATCCCTCCTCAAGTTTCTTATAATTTGGCCATTCCAACATTTTTTAGCTATGCTTCTGTTTTAGCTTTTTCTTTTTCCTCAAACTTTAGTTATTTATTTAGAAAGGCAAAAGGATTAAGTTTTGATTGGTTCAAGATACCTTTAATTTCAGGCCTTTGTTCTATTTTATTTATATTGATTTTTGGAAACTTTGATTCAATTATTCAGATCTATAAAATAGTTTTAGGCGATCAAGAAGTTTTTGATTATTGGAGAAGTACGCGTATTGTTTCTATGGTCTCCTCGGGGCTAGAAATAAATGAATTTCCTTTTTTCACATTTCTTTTTGCTGATTTGCATGCACATTTATTAAGTATTCCATTAATTCTTTCATTGATATCCTTATCTTTTCTTTTGTATTATGAAAACTCATCTCAATTCATAAGAATAAAAGATCTGCTTACTTTAATATTTTTAGGTTTAATTACGGGATCAATTAAGGCAACTAATTCTTGGGATTATCCTCTTGCATTAGTTATAGTTTTCTTATCAATTAGTTTATTGAGCCTATATAGTGATGGTACTAAAAAATTAAAAATTACTAAGTTTATAATTTATTTTTCTGTCTATTTTCTTTTTTCTAGAATATTATTCTTTAATTTTGATAATTCATTTATTATGCCTGAATTTGGGATATCTTTTTCTGAATGGAAAACTCCCTTTTTGTCTATGTTGCAAATTTTATTTTTGCCTATATTTTTATCATTATTTTATTTCATGGTATATTTCTCAAATTTTAGAAATAAGTTAAAGTTGTTTTATCCATCTCTTAAGCTTTCAAAAAATAAGAGGATAATTATGTTTATAATTTTTATCTTGGTATTTATTTTTTTGGGTCTGTTTTATAAATTTCTAACAATTTTTGCCTTAGTTTTTGCAATATTATCTTTTAGCTCAATAACTTTCTTAAAGAGGAAGTTCTTCGAGAATGACTCACAATTATTTTTATGGGTAGCTTTATTATTTGGAATAGGATTTTCTTTTTCTATTTTCACGGAAATATTTGTTATCAAGAACGATATAAATAGAATGAATACATATTTTAAGTTTAATTTTCAATCCTGGATTTTGCTAAATTTAGGATCAAGTATTTTGTTGCCATTTATACTAAACGAAATCAATTCTAAAGTTAAAAGATACCTTTTTATTATTCTTTCATCGCTTTTGATAATCATAGGAATGTCTTATCCGATCTATTCAATTAAGCCCAGAATTTCAGATAGATTTGATGATAAACAATATTCACTAAATGGAATGAAATATATGGAGAACAATCAATATTCACAGAAAGGAAATCTAATAAATCTTTCTGATTCCTACAACGCATTAATTTGGATTAATGATAATATTCCAGGTAATCCTGTGATAGTTGAAGACTCAACTGATTTGTACTCATGGTCATCAAGAATTTCAATTTATTCTGGACTCCCTTCTGTATTAGGCTGGGATTGGCATCAAAAACAGCAAAGATCTTTAGAATCTAACGCAGTAACTTTAAGGAAAAAGCAAATTCATGAGTTCTATACAACTGACTCGTCTGAATTTATTAAGGATTTTCTTGATTTTTATGATGTTGGATTAATAATTTATGGAAATATTGAGGCTCACAATTTTCCTGAATTTTCAAATAGATTAGAATCTATGGATATCAAAGGAATAAATAAAATTTACCACCAATATAACTATAAAATTTATGAGTATGATGTCACCAAATAAGAATATAAAATATGTGTTTTTTGATATTTATGGAACTTTAGCAGGCTTTTATCCTGAGAGAGAAAAAATACAAAAAAAAATATTATCCAAAAATGGTATTTTTTTATCAGAAGACCAAATTACATTAGGATATAAATATGCAGATGAATATATGGCATTTCAAAAAAAGAATAAACCTATAAGAGAAATGACAAATCAAGAAAAAAAAGATTTTTTTTCTACCTATGAATTAAAAATTATAGAGTCTAATAACATAAATTTAGATAAAAAAATTGCGTGGAAAATATGGCAAGAGATTTCTAAAGAAAAGTATGACTTAAGAATTTTTAATGATGTTTTAGTCAACCTGAAATGGTTATCTGATTTAGGGATCAAGATTGCTGGAATCACTAACATGGATATTGCTGGCAATATCCTAATAAAGAACTTAGGCCTTGAAGATTTTTTACAGTTTATTGTCACCTCATTAGAATCAGGATCTGAAAAACCTGACTCTAAAATATTTTTAGAGTCGATAAAAAGAGCAAATATTGATCCTTCTGAAAGTTTATATATTGGAGACCAAATAGAATCTGATTATCTAGGATCACAGAATGTAGGAATGTTCCCAGTTTTGATTGATAGATATAGCTATTATCAAGATTTTTCAGGCGTTAAAATAAAAAACCTAGACGAAATTAAGACTTTAATTTAATCTAGGTTTTTTTACTTTTAACTAAGCATCAAAAGATAGATAGAACTCATATGGATGTGGTCTTAATCTAATAGGGTCCACATCATTTTCACGTTTAAAATCAATCCATGATTTTATAAGATCTTCAGTGAAAACTCCTCCTTTGAGCAAGAAGTCATGATCTTCTTCAAGCGCATTTAGTGCTTCTTCTAAACTTCCAGGTACCTGTGGGAGCTTAGCTTGTTCTTCTAAAGGCAATTCAAATAAATCGTGTTCTAAAGGTTCACCAGGGTCATAACCATTCTCTATACCGTCTAATCCAGCCAATAACATAGCTGAGAAAGTCAGGTAAGGGTTACAAGTAGGATCAGCAGATCTAAATTCAATTCTTTTAGCAGCTGGGTTTTGGAAATACATTGGAACCCTGCATGCTGCAGATCTATTTCTAGCTGAAAGAGCTAAAATAGTTGGAGCTTCGTATCCAGGAGTAAGTCTCTTGTAAGAGTTTGTAGTAGGTGCTGCAAGAGCCATAAGAGCTTTTCCATGTTTTATTAAACCACCTGTATAATTTAGTCCTAGTTTAGAGAATCCTCCATAACCGTCACCTGCAAACAAAGGCTTCCCGTCTTTCCAAATTGATTGATGAGTGTGCATGCCTGTACCATTGTCCTCAAATATAGGTTTTGGCATAAAGGTTGCAACTTTTCCGTGTCTTTTTGCTACATTTTTTACAACATATTTATAAGCCATGACATTATCAGCAGTATCAAGCAGAGTATTGTAAACTATATCTATTTCTCCTTGTCCAGCTGTTGCAACTTCGTGATGTTGCTTTTCAACTTTAATTCCAAATGAGTCTCTCATAATCCGGATCATCTCATTTCTCATTTCTTGTTGAGTATCAACAGGAGATACAGGGAAGTATCCTCCTTTATGCTTAGGTCTGTGAGCCATATTAGGAGTTTCTCCATCTATCATGTAGGGGTTTCCTGAATTCCATATACCCTCATCTGAATCTACGTAATGCATACTGCTATTTGGAGAGTAGTCAAATTGAGCTGAATCAAAAACAAAAAATTCAACCTCAGGTCCCCAGAATGAATTGTCTCCAACACCGGTACTCTTTAGATATTCCTCTGCTTTTTTTGCAATATTTCTAGGATCTTTAGAATATTTATCATCTGATACAGGGTCTTTGATGTCAGCGATTACAGTTACTTGTCCATCAACAAAGGGATCTATTTTTACGGTTGATTTATCAGGTACCAATAACATATCTGATTCATCAATACTTTGAAATCCTCTTATGCTTGATCCATCAAAACCTGTGCCTTTAGTGAAAAGCGCATCATCTACTTCACTTATAGGAACAGATACATGTTGCCAAACACCAGGAAGATCAATAAATTTTATATCTAAAACGTCACATCCACTATCTTTCATAAGTTTTAGTGCATCTTTTGATTCATTAGCCATGCTAAACTCCTAGTAAAATATTATTAATTTATAATTTTTGTTATTTTATAATAACCATTAGGTGTTACAAAACTGTTAATTGATATGACAAAAGAAAAAAGAATTATTGACTTAGGAAAAGAATATTTAAATAACTGGATTTCTGAAAATCCCGAAAAAAGATTTGATCTTGAAGATCTTAAGTTTGAAAATGAAGATTTTTCTGATTGGCGTCTTTCTAAATCATTAATGAATAATTCTAAGTTTATAAACTGTGATTTTTCTGGATCAGATCTTTCAGAAATATCTGCAATAAAAGCAGAGTTTATTAATTGTAATTTTAATAAAACAGCTCTCTATAGAGCCAATCTTTCAAGGTCTATAATAAAACAATCAAATTTTGAAAATTCTTGGCTTTATAGATGTGTTTTTTCTAATGCAATTATAACTGATTGCAATTTTTTTCTTGCTAAAGCACAAAAAGTAAGATGGCCAGAAGGCTTTCATATTGATTGATCTTCTATACTTTTCTTCTAACAGTAAAATATGTTCCAATAGTCAGCAAAAAAATAGATAGAAAAAGAGCAAAACTTAAATTTTCATCTAGTAAAAACCATGAAATAAAAATCCCAATAATTGGTTGAAATAAATTGAAAAAAGTTACTTTTGCTGGCAGATAGCTTCTTAATAAATACGTTTGAAGGATTATACCCATACCTGCAATTAATATTCCTTGATAAGCAAGTGAAAGAATTAACTTTAAGGAAATATTTAGGAAAATATTTTCAAAAAATAGAGCTAAGAATATGCACATAATTGACCCTACTGCTGCTTCAGATAATATGATTTGAGATTGCCCAACTCTCTGAGTTATATTAGATACCCAAATTAGTCTAGCACCTAAAAGCATTGCTGAGATTAGCATCAGTATATCTCCAAACAAATACTCGGTAAAACTTTGGTTAATAGAATCCCAAAATAAAACCACAACTCCTGAATATGCTGTTATCAGACCAAGGGTCCTAGATAAGTTTAATCTATCATTAGGTGTAAAAAAATGAGAAAAAATTGCAGCCCATAGAGGGAATGTAACTATCATAATTATTCCATGACTAGCTAGAGTATATGCTTGCCCGATATTATAAAACCCTATTTGTGCCGCAGGAAAGAGTCCTGCTAATATAATTGGCACTATATTATTTCTTTTTATCTTTAGGGAATCCTTTTTATAAATCGCCCAAATTAATGCAATTATTCCACCTAATGTGAATCTTAAGAATCCTACCATAAATGGGGTAGTATATTTTAAGCTGATTTTTACTGAAGTAGGATTTGCTGACCATAAAAATGCAACAAGTATTGATAAAAAATACCCTTTGTTATCCAGTTTTTTTCTTACGTCTTTATTTTCCTTCATGCTAAACTTTGCTGTGATCAATAAATTTTCTGATTTTATTAAAATCCTTGATTCCGTTTGATTCTACTCCTGATGACACATCAACGCCCCAAGGTTTGTAAATACTAATAATTTCAGATACGTTAATTGGATTTAACCCCCCAGCAACAAAAATATTTTTTGAAAATAATGATGAGTATTTCTTCCAGTTGAAAACTTTTCCTGTACCACCTGAAGATTTTTTTGAATGAGTGTCTAAAATTATATTGTCACAAATAGCTAGGTAGCATTTTATTTTTGACTCAACATCTTCAACATTATCAGATTCTTTTATATGAATTACTTTAATTGTTTTGGAGTTAATAGCTTTTACATATTCAGTAGATTCTTTCCCACAGAGTTGAACATAGTCAAGTTTTACCAAATCAATTATTTTATTTACAAGTTTTATATCGTGATCTTGAAATAAGCCTACAAGATTTATTTTTTTTGAGGATAGTCTCAATTCTTCAGAAATTTTAATTGCTAATTCTTTTTCAATATATCTTTTTGAATTTTCAATAAAATTAATTCCTAAATAATCAATTTTCAAATTATTTATTTTTTTTAAAATATTTGTATCTTTTATCCCACAAATCTTTACTTTTGTTTCTTTGCTATTCATTTAAGCTTATTTCTTTTATTATTTTTGATCGATCTTTCGATCTCATTATTGATTCTCCAACTAACAACCCATTGGCTCCTGAATCAATCATTCTCTTAGCATCTATGGAATTTTTTATTCCACTTTCTGCAATCTTAAAAATATTACTCGGCACTAATTTTGAAATTTTTTCAAAATTTTTTAGATCTGTATTTAGAGTGTCTAGGTTTCTATTATTTATTCCTAAAATTTTAATATCCGTTTGTAGAGCAAAATCTAATTCTTTTCTGTCAAATATTTCTACTATCACACTTAATCCAATTGAGTTTGCAATATTGTAAAATCTAATATACTTTTCTTTACTCAATATCCTTGTTATTAGTAATATACAATCAGCTCCTAAACTCTTTGCAAGATATATCTGATATTCATCTATAATAAAATCTTTTTGTAGAACAGGTATCTTTTTAGGCTTAGAAATTTCTAGGACATTTAAAAGATCATCATTATTTCCCCTAAAAAAATCTTCTTCTGTAAGAACAGAAATTGCATCTGAGCCTGCTTCTATATACATTTTGGCCTGTTGTTTTGGGTCTAGTTTTTGATCTAGATCTCCGCCTGATGGTGATTGGCGTTTCATCTCCGAAATTAATATATTTCTTGAATTTAATATCTCTTCTAGAGGGTAATATTCATTATTATCAGACTTTTTTTTCATTAGCGATTCAAGTGAAAGAGTTTTTTTTTGATTATTTACTCTATCCCTTTTCGCAGAGATTATTTTATCTAATATTCCCATTAGTATGTGTTTGTTATTTCTTTTAGTTGGCTTAGTTTTTTTAGAGCATTTCCATTAAATATATTTTCTTTTGCTTCTTCAATACAATCTTCAAAACTTTTATTTTTATCAGCTAATCTAAGCCCAATAGCAGAATTGATAAGTATTGAATTCAAGACAGATTTTTGTTCTAAGCTATCAGCATTTTTTTGCATATTAAAGCAATTTATTATTTTTTGTGCTGATTCCTTTGGTGAATTTACTATGAGAAATTTGGATTCCCCAACCTTATTGAAATTTAAGACTTTTTCAGAAAAATTATCATTTGAATCATAAATAAATGTATTTTTATCTATTTCTATTTCATCTGATCCTGATTCTCCACTAATTGTGATGATTCTTTCTGCTCCTAATTTTTTTCCAGCAGAAGCTATTTTTTTTGCATATTCCTTGTTTGGAGTCCCAATAATCTGTTTTTTTACAGAAGCAGGATTGGTAAGTGGACCTAAAAAATTAAAGATTGTTCTTATTCCAATTTCTTTTCTAAGAGGAGCCGCAAATTTCATTGATGGATGAAATGACTGAGCAAAAATGAACGTAAGGTCTATTTCATGTAAACAATTCTCTACTTTTTTTGGTTCCAATAATATATTGATTCCAAGCTCTTCCAATACATCTGCTGAACCACTATTGCCTGAAGCTGCTCTATTTCCATGTTTAGCAACAGGAACACCACAGGCAGAAATTACTATTGCAGAGGCTGTTGAAATATTGAACCACATCAGTCCACTTCCTCCAGTCCCGCAAACATCTATTGCTTCGTCTTTTCCTTGAATCTTTATTGAATACTCTCTCATAACTGACGCCATTCCTGCTATTTCGTCTGATGTTTCGCCTTTTATAGATAGAGATGCCATTATTACTCCAAATTGAGAAGGCTGTAAATTCCCAGACATGATTTGATTCATGCAATAAGCAGATTCTTCAAAGCTAAGATCTTCTTTAGTAGAGACTTTTTTTATGATTTCACTTATACTCATTTGATTTTCAGGAAATTACTTAATATTTCTTTTCCATGCTCTGTTTCTATTGATTCTGGGTGGAACTGAACGCCTTCTAATAATAATTCTTTATGTCCAATTCCTTGAATTATACCCGACTCACTTCTTGCAGAAATTTCAAATTCACTAGAAAGTGAATTTTCATCAATTACTAAGGAATGATATCTTACAGCCTTGAATGGATTTGGTATGTTTTGAAATATTCCTTTTTCATCGTGAGTTATTTTTGAAATTTTTCCGTGCATTATTTCATCCGCTTGAATTATATTTGCTCCAAAAGCATTAGCTAAACATTGGTGCCCCAAGCAAACTCCTAAAACGGGAATCTTTTTAGAAAAATATTTTATCGCTTCATTTGAAATTCCTGCATTCTCTGGATTAGAAGGCCCAGGAGAAATAACTAAATGAGAAGGCATAAGTTTCTCAATTTTTTCAGTTGTTGTCTCATCATTTCTAATTACAGATACTTCAACACCAAGTTCAGATAAATACTGAAATAAATTATAAGTAAAGGAATCATAATTATCTAAAAGAACAATCATTTTAAGTTTCTTTCTGCATCATCAACAGATTTTACTAATGCCATCATTTTGTTTAAAGTCTCTTCATATTCATAATCAACTTTTGAATCTGCGACAATTCCTCCTCCAGCTTGAAGAAATACAGTTTTGTCCTTTAGTATCAATGTTCTTATAGCTATACATGTATCCATGTTCCCATTAAAGGAGAAATAACCAACCCCTCCTGAGTATGGACCTCTTTGTTCTGGCTCAAGCTCAGAAATCAATTGCATTGCTCTAACTTTAGGAGCGCCAGAAACTGTTCCTGCAGGGAATGCTGCTCTTAGAACATCAAACTCATCAAATCTACTATCTAAAAAGCCTGTTACGTTTGAAACAATATGCATGATATGTGAATATTTTTCTATTTCCATTTTTTGGTTAACATTTACTGTTCCTGGTTTAGAAACTCTTCCAACATCATTTCTTCCTAAGTCCAATAGCATTAAGTGTTCAGCCAATTCTTTTTCATCAGAAATAAGCTCGTCTGCTATTTTCTCATCTTCTTCTGCATTCTTTCCACGTGGTCTAGTTCCTGCTATTGGATGGACTTCAATCTCTTTATTTGTTGATTTAACTAAGAGTTCTGGCGAAGCCCCTAGTATTTCAAAATCCTTAAAATTTAATAGAAACATATATGGAGAGGGATTAATTGTTCTAAGGCATCTATATATATCTATTGCGGAAGCATTAGTTTTTTTTGTTAATCTTTGCGAAAAGACTATCTGAATAATTTCTCCTGAGTAAATATTTTCAATACAATTTTCTAAAGCAAGTTTATACTCTTCCTTTGACATATTTTTTTTATATTGATCAATTAATTCTTCTTTCGATCTTTCTTCAGTGTTTGAAATTCCAGAAATTTTATTATGTTGTTCAGGCACAGGTTTCTTAATTAGATCATAAATTTCCTGTATCTTTTCTAAGGAACTTTCATATGTTTTTTTCAAATCAATTGAATCATTTACTTCAGCATAATTAACTATAAAAATAGTTTGCTTCACATGATCAAAAACCACTATAGAGTCAGTTAACATAAAAATTGACTCTGGTACATCTAAGTTAGATTCTTTGTTTTTATGAACACTTTTTTCAAAATAAGAAATTGTCTCATATGAAAGATAGCCAACAGCCCCTCCTGTGAAAATAGGTAGTTCTTTTATTTCAGGAACTTTATAAGAGTTTATTTCTTTTTTTATTATTTCTAATGGATCAACTTCTCCTAGTTTTTCATTTTTGCCGGTTTTTATTATTTTTTTGGGATTAGTTCCTATTATTGAATATCTTGCAAGATTCTCTCCCCCAGTAATTGATTCTAAAAGAAATGAATAGCTGTCTTGAGATAATTTTAAGTAGATAGATAAAGGAGTATCTAAGTCTGCACGGATTTCTCTGTATATTGGAATCAGGTTATATTCTTTAGATTTTTTAAAAAAGTCTTCGAATTCAGCTTTATTGCTCATTTTTACCAAATTTTCTTATAAGTTGAGACTTTCATTTTATCACGAACAAGTTTCATAGTTTCATTAGCAGATTTTCGAGCATTTTTTATACCTTTATCTAAAGCTTCTTCAACTAAATTCATATTTGATTCAAAATATACTCTTTTTTCTCTAATAGGTTCTAAAAAATCATTTAATACATTGGATAAATAAGTCTTTATTTCTACATCTCCAATATTTCCCGATCTATATCTAGTTTTGAAATCTTCAACATTTTTATCATCAGTTGTAAATGCATCAAGATATTGAAAAACAGGATTTCCTTCTACTTTACCTGGTATATCTGCTCTTATCCTATTTGGATCTGTATACATACCTCGTACTTTTTTTTCTACGGATTCTTTGGAATCTGACAAAAGAATAACATTTCCTTGGCTTTTACTCATTTTTCCTTTACCATCAGTTCCTGATAATCTGCCTACTTTTCCTATTAATGTTTCTGGTTCGGGGAATACTTCTCCGTACATCCTATTAAATTTTCTAGCTATTTCTCGTGACATTTCAAGATGAGGAGCTTGGTCTTCTCCAACTGGAACCAAATGAGCTCTAGGTAGTAAAATATCTGCGATTTGGCTTATAGGATAGTTATAAAAACCTGCACTTCTTCTTTCTACAGGTAGAGAATCAAGCTCTCCTTTTAGAGTTGGATTTCTTTCTAGCATTCCTAAAGGTGTTATGAAAGATAATAACATTGCTAATTCTGCATGTTCTGGTACATAGCTTTGAATCACAAAGTTTGATTTTTCTGGATCTAGTCCAACTGACAGCCAATCTAATGTAACATCAATAACAGAACTTTTTATTAGATCAATTTCATGAAAATGATCACTCAATGCTTGATAATCAGCTATTAAGAAATTGCATTCATATTCATCTTGTAGATTTATCCAGTTATGAAGAGCTCCTACATAATGACCTAGATGTAAAGCACCTGTTGGTCTTATTCCAGTTAGGATTCTTTTTTTATTTGCCATAATTTTACCTGTTTTATTATTAAGTTAATTGTCTCCAATTATTATCTAATTTTTCATAGACATTCTCATACAGATTAATAAGATTTTTATAGCTATCTAGGTTTTTTTTCATATAATTTAGATTTTCCTGAACATGACTGATATTTTTTGATCCAATAATTATTACGTTGATTTCATCTCTAGCAAGAGCAAAAGCCATGGACATTTCTATAGTATCAACTTCCTCTAGATTTATATCAATCTCTTTAGTCATGCTAATAACACGATCAAAATATTCATCATATGCGCTACCAAAATGTTCATGAGTTTCATTATTAAAATGATTTTTTACTCCTAAAAGTGCTGCATTTCCTATTGGTCTTTTTGTAATTATTCCCAAATTTCTTTTCTTTGCTTCACTTAATATGTTTTTTGTTCTAGCTCTTTGATCAGCTATGCTGTAACTAGTTTGCAAAGTATCAAAGAGGTTAGATTTTACAGCCCAATCAGCAGCTTCATTATCGCCTGAATATCCCATAAATTTTATTTTCCCTTCTAATTTGCAATCTTGAAGAGCTCTAATTACATCACCCTGTTCCAGAAGGTGTGTTTCACAAGAATGCAACTGAACTAAATCGATTATTTCAGTTTTTAGATCGACAAGACTATTTTCGACTGAATCTTTCATCTTTTTATAGGTCCATTCTGAATCTGGTGAAGTTGTTCTACCTGTTCCTGCTTTAGTTGCAAGAAAGTATTCCTCTCTTCTGTGACCTACAGCGTTACCAACTATTGATTCACTGTCTAAGTACATTGCTGCTGTATCGAGAAAATTAATACCATTATCTAATGCTGTATTTAAAATTTTTTCAGCAATTTGATAATCTTTATTCCCCAGCTGAAAACCAACTTGAGCTAGTCCTAAGCCAAGTTTACTTACTTCTACATTTGTTTTTCCAAATATATTATTTTCCATAACTACTCCTTAAACAAAATTGCAAAAAAAACCTTCGTTCTTTTTGCAATTTTGACTTTATATAAAAATTATATAAATATAAACTATGAAGCTTTACCAATCTTGAACATCTTAGTTCCACACTTAGGGCATACCCCTTGTGTTGCTGGTCTACCATTTTTCATAGTTATTTGTTGGGGATTACTCATATTTTGCTTCCCCTTGCATTTCATGCAATACGCTTCCATATTTCCTCCGGTTCATGAACCTTAGTTTTATTTGGATA